>CAXTNU010000351.1:0-4304 GCA_964245595.1 uncultured bacterium
GTCATGGAATCGGTCATCGCGGCCGCGCGCGACGGCTTGCCCGTCCTCGGCATCTGCAACGGTTTCCAGGTGCTGTGCGAGGCGCATCTCCTGCCCGGCGCCCTGATCCGCAACGACCACCGCAAGTTCGTCTGCCGCGACCAGCACCTGACCGTCGAGAACAACCGCACCGCGTGGACGTCGGCCTACCGGCCCGGGCAGGGCATCGTGATCCCGCTCAAGAACGGCGAGGGCGGCTACGTCGCCGACGCTGCGACGCTCGACCTGCTCGAGGAGCAGGGGCGGGTGGTCGCGCGCTACGTCGGCCGGTTCTTGTCTGAGGGATGAACGCATCGAGGGTGACTCCGCTGGACGAATGCCGTATGACGAACGCCGCACGACGAACGCGACCAGACTTTTGGCGAGCCCGACGACCTCGACCGGGACCATCTGCGCCCGCCGGACGCGCAGCTCGTTGTCGTCGTCGTCCTCCCCGCCGTTCAAATAGTGGGTCGGCAGCCCGCACAGGTTGAGCAGGCGGAACACGCGCGCGGTCGTCTGCGCCGCGATGCGGCCCTTGCCCTCGATCACGTCGCGCCGCTCGCCGTCGCGCGCGCTGATGTTGTCGAGCTGCTGCACGACCAGCACGTCGGGCTGACCCTCCAGCTCGTACAGCGCCTTGGTCTTACCGCGGGCGATCTCGTGGCCTTTACGCATGCGTCTGTTCAACCGTCTCCCGGATTCGTTGTGCTAGGCGGCGGGCGCGGGCGGGCGCGTCGCCGACGTGTTCGCTCGGATCGAGCCACTCGCGGACTTCCGCCGGCTCGACGTGGCGCGTGATGCGCTCGTCGTCGGCGAGCAGCCGCGCAAGCGGGTTCGTCTCACCGCGCGCGAGCGCGTCGTAGGCCTGCATCGCGCTCTCGCGGATCGCCTCGTGCAGCTCCTGGCGGTCGCCGCCGCGCTTGGCCGCTTCCATCAGGACCGCCTCGGTGCCCGAGAACGGCCCGTAGACGCGCAGGTTCTCGGCGATGCGCCGCTCGTCGACCCGCAAGCCGCTGACGATCTTGGTCGCCAGCGACAGGATCTCGTCGCTGCACAACAGCGCCTCGGGCAGCACCGTGCGGCGGTTCGCGCTGTCGTCGAGCGTGCGTTCGAGCAAGTTCGTCGCGGCGTTCTGCCACGCCACGTCGGCGTACCCGGGGAGCAGCCGGGCGAGCGAGTCGATCCGCTCGGCCATCACCGGGTTGCGCTTGAACGGCATCGCGCTCGAACCGACTTGCTTGGCGCCGAACGGCTCGGCGATGTCGCCGAAGCCGGGGCTGGCCAAGACGCGCACGTCGAAGGCGAACTTCGAGAGCGAGGCTCCAAGCCCGGCCAGCGCGGCGAGCAGCAGGTAATCGAGCTTGCGCGGATAGGTCTGCGTCGCGACGTCGCGCGCGCGCAGGTCGAAGCGGCCGAGCACGGTGTTTTCCTGCTCCTGCGGCGTCAAGTCCGTGCCGTCGAGCAGCCGCGTGTACGACGCCGACGTACCGACCGCGCCGCGGATGCCCTTGGCGGTGAGCTGCTGACGCGCGTGCAGCAAGGTCGAGCGGTCGATCAACAGGTCCTGGGCATAGACGGCGAGGCGGTATCCGAGCGTGGTCGGTTCCGCCGGCTGGAGGTGCGTGTAACCCATGCAGACGAGCTCGGCGTGGCGCTCGATGCGATCGACGAACGCGCGCAGCAGATCGTCGAGCGCGTTGAGGATGCCGTCCAGCGCCAGCCGCATGCGGAACGTCTCGACGTTGTCCTCGATGTCCATCGAGGTGGCGCCGAGGTGGAGCTTGCCCCCGCCGGCGGTCGCCTGCTGGGCGAAGACGCGGATCTCCGCCATCAGGTCGTGGCCGATCTCGCGCTCGATCGCCAGCGCGGCGGCGAGATCGATATCCTCGGCGTGGGCGCGCAGATCGTCGAGCTCGGCCTGCGAGACGAGGCCGGCACGCTGCTGCGCCTCGGCCAGCGCGACCCAGACGGCCCGCCACAGCTTGCGCCGTTCGCGTTCGGAGAAGAGCTCGCGCAAGGCCGGGCGCCCGTAGCGCCACGAGAACGGCGAGGCGTACGTGGTGTCGTTCATGCGTGTACGACCCGACGGTTTCGCGCCGCACGCCGGTCCGGCCTCGACGAGAAAGGTCTGAGCAGGCCGGCATAGCGGGCCCGCGGTGGGGCACTCCCCAAGGCGAGGAGGCTCTTGCCATGCGCGGTGCCCGCGGCTTTTCCCTGATCGAACTGACGATCGCCATCGGCCTGATCGCGCTGTTCGCCGCGACCGGCGCCGGCTTGACCCTGGCCAACCGCTCGCTCGCGGTCGCCGCGGCAGCGAGCGAGTTCGACCAGCTCCTCGACAGCGCCCGAACGATGGCCCGCGAGCTCGGCGGCGGCCGGCTCAGCTTCGCCGCCGACGGGGACGGCACGATCGCGACCTTCGCCGCCACGAATCCCGACGGGACGCTCGCGCCCACGACGATACCGGCGCTTCACACCCATGCGCTCATCGCCGAACAGGACAGCCTCGGAAATCCGGCATTCGCGCTGGTTCTCCACGCCGACGGCCGCCTCGGCGGCATCCCGAACGCAGCCTCAAGCGAAGTCGGCTGCCCCGCGAGCGGCCGCTATCACATCCGCATCACCGCCGCCGGCGGCTCCGCAGACCGTTTCCTCCCCTGCCAGACAGTTCTCGCTACGGGCGGGCCGCTCGCGTATACGGTCTGGCCGCCGGCGACCATCGCGCCGTCCCCGGTGGCTCAATGCGCCGGCCCCTGCACCCCACCGCCGCTGCCGACCGCATCTTCGCCCGCGCTGACGTGCCCAGTTGGGACGACTCCCATCGGCAATACCTGCGTACCAGTGCCGCCGCCGACCCCGAACCCGACACCGACCGCGACGGTAATCGTCACAACTACTCCAACACCGGCGCCGGCGCCGGCGCCACCAGCGACCCCGACCGCCCAACCTACGCAAATAGCCGCTACTTGCGATCTCGTCCAAAGCGGTACATGCTATCGCCGCATCGCGGGGCCGACGATGGAGACATTCGACAAGGTCGTCTCACCGAACTATCAATGCGACTCGTCTGGGGCGGCGTGCGAATGGATAAATGAAGTCGGCTTGGTGACTATCGCGGCCCATGAGCCTTATAATCTACAACCGCCGGTTGCCCCCAACGACATAGCACATCGCTTGCTATATGTTGTAGATGGCGTCGCGGCAACATACAATCTATGTTCCACCTTTGACGAAATTGTAGACTACTATCCAGATCCGCCGGTAGTCCCTCTTTGGAATGCCGTCGGCAAAGGATCTGCTGCGGGGAATCTACTGAACATCGGTTTACCAGCCGGCTTCGGCAAACCAGATATATTTGCTTTTCGCAATCAAATCACACGCAGTACGTTTCAATTTGGCGGAGTGTATGCGCAATTTGATCACGATACTACTCAGTATTCGAATACGATTGATGAATTCAACTCAGCGGTCGAATCGCCATCTTATGGTCACGCTGTCAATACAGAATATTGGGACTCGCAGATTACCCAAGGCGAATATGTCACATATATTCCTGATTTCACAGATTGTGCGTCAGGTTACCCTGAGGATCGTTACATAGGAGATCAGCTATACGGTATTACAACTGCGGCTATTGTTGTCGAAATGTATCAAGCCATTCCGCAATAGTGCCAGGAAGGGCCAACTCGATGGCCCTTCCTGGCACTTGGTAACTAAAACCCGTATCCGATTGTCGGCTCAAAGAGCGACACAACGTCGACTCCCGTTGCATTTGTTGAGTCAACCGAGAAAACGTCCGCGACGTAAGTGTTTCCAGCGAGGGCTGCTGCGGCAGGCTCTGTTGTCAACGGTAGGACAGTTCCAGTGGTCACAGGTTTGCCAACGAAGAACGACGCCGGTTGCGCGGGGAGCGATGCGACCCCAAGTGATCCGGCGGTGGTCACCGTCGCCGTAGGCTTAGACGGCGCCGGAGCGTTGAGGCTTGCAAACAGGTTTGTCGCTGCGCCACCGGTCGGGATGTAGCCAAGACCGACTTTGCCGAATGTGGGCGAAGCGTTGAAGCCCTGTGCCTCCGGAGCCGTCGGCGTGTTGGCGAACGACACCCCGGAATAATAATACAGACCGAGGGTACTTCCCGAACGACCGCCGAGAACGAGGAAATTGCGCGTATTGGCGCCAGGGTTCAACGTCGTCGAGGCGACCGCCGCGCTGCCGAAATACGGGCCGGGTGCCGTCGCGCACTCCGTTCCCGCGCCGGTCGTCGGTACGGTGTAGATCGAGAT
>CAXTNU010000352.1:0-3802 GCA_964245595.1 uncultured bacterium
AAGGTGATGTCGTGGCGGCGGAGTTCCGGGCGGCGCAGCGTCAGGCCGGGCCGCAGGTCGGCGCAGCGCAGCGCGGGCTGCAGCCCGTACGTGAAGGCCAGCGTCTCGGCGTACGTCAGCGGCAGCGCCTGCGCGACGCGCGCGGCGAGCAGCGCCGCGCCGCCCGGAATCAGGCAGCCCGAGGCCTCGAGCGGCGCGAGCTGCAGCCGAAACGCGGTGAACGAAGCCCACAGCTCGGCCCGGGTCGTGAGCGAGAACAAATTGGTCGGCTGGACCGTCACGATCGCGTTGACCACGCCCTGGAAGCCCGCCAGCCAGCCGGTCAGCGCGAAGTCGGTGTTGGCGCCGCTCGCCGGGACGGTGCAGCCCGAGCCGCCGGGCTTCGCGTTGGGGCCCGCGACGAACGGCACGTTGAGCGTCTGCACGGCGGGCGCGGTCGAGAAGTTGACCGGGAACAGGAACGGCCCGGTGGCGGCGCCGCCGCTCGCCAGGAAGCTCGTGCTGACCGCGAAGCTGGACGTCGCCCCGGCGTTGTCGTTCATCGCACTCCTGCGTCGCTTAGGTGTTGGAGAACCAGACTTGCAGCGTCGGCTGGCTGGTGTTGGGGTTGATCACGTCGTAGCTCACGCCGATTCCGCTGGTCTGCTGCGCGTACGCGTAACCGCTCGCGCCCTGGCCCGACGGCCACGACCAGCCGATCGTGACGATGCCGCCCGTCAGCGGCACGAGCTGCACGTAGCCGCCCAGCCCGCTGAAGATGTCCGAGCCGTTGCGGTACGAGACGGTCGCGCCGGCGTCGAGCGGGCTGCCGATCACCGGCGCCGGCGGCACCCACGAGCCCGCGCTCAGCGAGGCGGCCTGGAGCGACATCCCCGTCCCCGAGCCGTTCGTGATGGTCACCGTCATGACGCTCGAGCCGAGCGCGGCAGCGCCCGCCGACGCGGAGAGGGAGCGCAGCGCGCCCTCCCCGCCGTACGTCGCCACCGCTAGGAAGTCGTGCCGCCGGAGCTCGAGGTGGAGGCGGCCGCGTTGCTGATGCTGACCTGCAGCGTCGGGCTGCTGGTGTTGGGGTTGATGATGTTGGCCGAAACCGCGACCCCGGTGACGCTCGCCGCGGTCGCGCTGCCGGTGACCATTCCTCCCCAGGGCCAGTTCCAGACGATCGTGAGCGTGCCGCCGGTGGTCGGCAGCAGCCCGATCGTGCCGCCCAGCGCGGTGAACGGCGCATCGGTGAAGTTGACGTAGTTCTGCGTGGCGCCGGGGAGGATCGGCTCGCCCGCCCGCGGCGGGGTCTGCCAGCTGCCGCCGGTCAGCGAGAACGTCAGGACGTCGCACTCCGTACCGCTGGAGTTCGTGATCGAGACGTTGACGGTGCGGTACGCCTGGGCGTCGAGCGCGGCTTGTACATCCTCTGCCATGATGGTGCTCCTCCGCGTGCTGCGGACGACGAAACGAAGACGCGGTCGTCCGTTCACCGGCGCCGGGCGGGCGATCTCGCGGAAGTGCAAACGGCGCGCGCACTCCCAGCGATTTCACAGCCCAGCACCCTGCGCAAACGATTCACCGACTGCGGTCGCACCCTCTTACCTGCGCGGGGCGCAGGTCCTTCTGGTATGTAGCCTATGCGAACGAAGCGCCGCGCGAGCGGCGCACGCCGTCGTATGCCGCGCGCAGCGCCGCGAGCCGCTCGGGCTCGACGCGCTTGCCGGCGTGCGGGCCGTCCGCTATGCCTTCGACGAACAAACGCTCCGGCAAGGTATCATCCGGCGGCGTCCAGCCCAGCCGCGCGTTGATCTCGCGTTTGCGCTACCAGTAGCTCTGAGCCGCCGCGCGCAGGCCGGCGCCGTCGAGCGGCATGCCGCTGACCGCGCTCCACAGCGCCGCCGCCTCGGTTTCGAAATCGGCGAAGCAGTCGCGCACGAACTTGCACAGCACCAGGCTGTCCCAGGCCAGCGCGCGGTCCTCGGCCTCCACCGCGTCGCGCGCGCGCTCGAGGTCGGCGCGCTCGTCCGAGGGGTCGCGCAGGTCGCGGTCGTAGGTCGCGGCGCGGTTGTGGCAGGCGCCGCGGGTGCAGGTCGCCAGGCCCAGCGCGTAGGTCGGCAGCGCGCGCGGCTCGTAGCCCGGCAATTCCAGCCCCTTGCAGTGCATGGCGAAGCGCTCCGCCCCGCCGCCGATGCGGGCCGCCGCGGCCCGCACCCCGTCGGCCAGCAGATCGCCCAGGCCGCGCCGCGCGGCGATCGCGTCGATCGCGGGCAGCAGCACCGCGCCGTTGCCGAAGCGCAGTTCCGGCCCGAAGGCGGCGCGCGGCACCAGGCCGTGCTGCGCGCACTCCATCGCGAAGGCAATCGCCGAACCGGTCGAGATCGTATCGAGCCCGAGCCCGTCGCAGCGCGCGATCGCGTCGAGCACCGCGTCGAGGTCGGCGACCCCGCAGTTGGGGCCGAAGGCCCAGACCGACTCGTACTCGCTGGCCGCCGCGCCGCGCCGGTCGCGGTCCTTGCGCACGTAGAGGTGCTCGCACTGCACCGGGCAGCCCGCGCAGCCGGCCCGCAATTCCAGGTACGAGCCGGCCGACTCGCGGGCCCGCTCGGGCGTGACGCTCTCCGCGCCCTCGAAGCTGGCGGCGGTGAAGTTGCGGGTCGGCAGCTGGCCCATGCGCTGCAGCACGCGCAGGTTCGCGCTCGTCCCCAGCACGCGGTACTTCGCGGTCTTGGGCCCGAGCGCGCGCTCGCGCAAGGTCGCGCTGAGCGCCGCGGTCGCAACGGGATCGGCGAGGCCGACCTCGCCCCGCCCGCGCAGCGCGACCGCCTTGAGCCGCTTGGCGCCGAACACCGCGCCGGTGCCGCCCCGCCCGGCCTGGCGGCCGTCGTTCTCGACCGCCGCGTAGTGCACGCCGTGCTCGCCCGCCACGCCGATCGCGCAGACCCGCAGCGAACGGTCGTTGGACGCCTCGCGCAGCGCCTTGGTCGTCTCGCGCGCCGACAGGCCCGCCAGCGCGGCGGCGTCCTCGAAGCGCACGCCGCGCTCGCCGTCGATCACGACCGCCGTCCAGCTTTCGGCGGCGCCGGTGATCACCAGCGCGGCCAGGCCGCAGCGGCGCAGCACGGCCGAGAAGTGGCTCGACGACAAGCCTTCGTTGAGCAGGCCGGTGAGCGGCGAGATCGTCGCCAGCGCGTGCTTGTTGGCCGCCGGGACCGGGGTCGAGGCGAACGGACCCGCCGCGAACACGAGCGGGTTGTCGGGCCCCAGCGGGTCGAGCGGGCCGCGCACGCGCTCCTCCATCAGCCGCACGGCCAGCGCGACGCCGCCCAGCGCGTCGGCGAACACCTCGTCGGCCAGCGCGGTGCGGCGCCAAGTGCGCGCGCTCAGGTCGATCTCGAGCAGGTCGCGCGGTCCGGCGTACGCGCCGGCACCGCCGCGCGGATGCGGGGCGAGCATCAGCCGCCGCTCGCCAGGAACAGCACGCACGGGCGGTCGGCCGCGCCGAAGCGTTCCGCGCCGCGCGGGGCGCGCCGGCCGTCGAGCAGCAGCAGGTTCGGCTCGACCAGCTCGTCGCCGGCCGGCGCGATCACCTCGGGCACCAGCGCCGGCACGGCATCGGCCAGCGCGCGCAGGAACTCCGCGTAGGTCACCGGCCCGTCGACCGCCAGCACGACGTGCGACACGCCCGCCAGCGCGCGCGCCATCCCGAACAGCTCGACCGTCATCGCCCGACCTCGGCCCGCACGGCCATCACGGCGCGGCCGCCAGCGGCGCGATCACGCGGACGAGCGGGCCGCCCTCAGGAGGCGATGCGCGCCTT
>CAXTNU010000352.1:3812-4296 GCA_964245595.1 uncultured bacterium
CGCCTGCGCGCGCGCAGTCGTAGCCGCCCAGGGCTTCGATCTCCGCGCGAAACGCGGGCTCGCGCAGCGCCGCGATCAGCGCGGCGATGCGCGGCTCGGCCAGCGCGCTCGCCGGGAGCGCGAGCTCGTACGGCTCCCACGCGATGCTCAGGAAATCCAGTCCGAAGACGCGTGCCGCGGCGCGGATCGCCAGGCCCGCGTCGGCGCTGCCGTTGGCGACGAGCTGCGCCACCGCGAGGTGCGAGAACTCCAGCCGCTCGTAGCCCTCGATCGTATCCGGGGCGATACCGTGCCGCGCGAGCAGCGCGTCGAGCAGGATGCGCGTGCCGGCGTCCTGCTGCCGGTTGACGTAGCGCGCGCGCGTGCGCGCGAGATCGGCCAGCGCCGCGATGCGCAGCGGGTTGCCGGGCGCGAGCACGAGACCTTGCTCGCGCTCGGCCAGGCGCACCAGCGCGACCGGCTCGGAGGGGCCGTAGCGCCGCAC
>CAXTNU010000353.1:0-4280 GCA_964245595.1 uncultured bacterium
CCCGTAACCCGTACGAGCACTTCGTCGTCGGCGACTACGTCTTCAACCCGAAGGTCTACAACGAGTTCTCGCCCGGCAACTCCGGCAAGGGCGGCTCCTACTCCGTCCGCGGCGCGGTCGAGTTCCCGCTCTTCGGCCTCCCCTGGATGCTCGAGGGCGACTACCGCTCGTACAGCTATCCGCACAACAGCGGGCTGAGCCCGGCGGCCGTCGCCGGCGGCGCCTGCGGCCCGGGCACGGGCACCATCGACCAGGGCTGCGTCACCGTCATCGGTGGCTACGGCCAGACCGCGGTCCCGAGCTTCACCGCTCGCGACACGGACTTCGACGGCCGCTTCGCGCTCAAGATCGCCGACCCGCGCATCTACATCGGCGTCGGCTACCTCCACCGTGAGGAGAACTACGGCTATCCGAAGCAGAACGGCTTCGGCTTCGGCGCCGAGAAGCTCCCCGACCTCGACCAGCCCTTCTCGGTCTACGGCAGCGTGTGGTACTACCCGAGCATCTCGGGCAACTACACCTTCCCGGCAGGCGCGCCGCTCTCGCTCGTCGGCACCACCGACAAGTTCCAGCAGCGCTTCCTGAAGTACCAGATCGGCGGAACGCTGACCCTGGGCAGCTCCGGTCTGTTCCTGGACGGCGGCTTCCTGGGCGACACCATCCGCGGCAAGAACCTCTCGCCGTCCGATGCGTCGCACGCTGGTGGGTACCTCGGTCTCGGTCTCAAGTTCTAAGCGCGCAAGCGCAGCGAACGAAGAAAGCCCCCGGCTCGCGCCGGGGGCTTTTCTCTTTCCGCCGCTGGGCTGCGGGCTACGGAGCCGCGGTGGCGGCGGGCGAGGGCGGGTTCTGAGCGTTGATCACGCTGGCCGGCGCGGTGCCCGGCACCGGGGTTGCCTGCGACTGGGCCGGGATGATGCCCGGCTGCGCGGTTGGGGCGCCGGCCGGCGCGGCCCCCGCGGCGCCGGCGTTCGGAACCCGCGCGGTCGCGTCGCCGTCGGTGGTCGCGGTCGCCGTGGCGGCGGCCGGATCGGCGGCGACCGGGTTGGAACTGGGGACGGCCGCGGCGCCGTCCTCCTTGAGCGCGACGGCCACGACGCGGTCGCGCGGAAAGTCGTGGCGCAGCCAGGCGTAGGTGGCGTGAACGTGCTTCACCCCGTCGGCGGTGTGGAGCTTGGCGTAGAAGTGCTCGAGCGCGTAGATCGAGCCGGGCAGCCACGAGTCGCAGGGGTACTTGCGCTGCCAGTCGTGGAGCGCGTCCTCGGTCAGCGCGATCGCGTTGAGGGTCCCGTCTGCCTTGTCGGGGTAGTAATCGACCTTCGCGCCCTGGTCCTTGATGGTGTTGCGGATGCCGAGGATGCTCATCTTGAGCTTGCCGAAATACTCGTCCGCCGGCGCGACGCGGCACTTGGGCACCTTGGCGGCGACAGTGACCTTCTTGAGAGCGGGCTTGGCGGGCGCGGCCGGGTGCGATGGTGCCGCCGCCGACGAGACGGCCGCAGTGGTCGCGACGGCGACGAGCGAAACACAGGCGATGAGTCGTTTCACGCAACGATCCTCTGGTATGTGCGCGTATCGGCGCCGATCACAAGTGACGGCGCTCATTGTTGGAGACGTAATTAGGTGAGTGTTCGCCCGACACCCGTCGCCGCAGTGCAGACGCGCGCGCACGATCGCGCCGCGTTCGCGGAGCGGTGGCCCGCGCTGCTGGCGCGGATCGCCGAGGCCGCGGAAACCGGCGCGCGGTTGATCGTCGTCCCCGAGGGGACCGTCCCCGGATATGTGATCGGCACCGAGCCCGTCGACCCGCAGCTGATCGAGGGCGCCGCGCAAGACGTGATCGGCGTCGCAGCGCGGACCGGCGCGACGATCGTCTACGGCGGCGCGCGCCCCCACGAGCTCGGCTTGGCGAACAGCGCGTACGTCGTGACCCCGGCCGGCATCGCGGGCTTCGCCGACAAGAACTTCCTGTGGCACTTCGACCGGCGCTGGTTCACCCCGGGCGATGCGCTCGCGCCGGTCGCGACGCCGCTCGGGCAGCTGGGGGTGCTGATCTGCGCCGACGGGCGCATCCCGACCATCGCCAGCACGCTGGCCGCGCGCGGGGCCGAGGTGCTCGTCATGCCGACCGCCTGGGTCAGCAGCGGGCGCGACCCGCGCACGCTCGAGAACGTCCAGGCCGACCTGATGGCCGCGGTGCGGGCGCGCGAGAACGGCGTGCCGATGATCGCGGCCAACAAGGTCGGGGTCGAGGCGCGCAGCGTGCTGTACTGCGGCAAGAGCCAGATCCTGGCCGCCGACGGGAGCGTAGTGGCGCTGGCCGGTCAGCACGAGGAGACGATCCTGCACGGCACGGTCGCGATCGGGCCGCCCCTCGTCACGCTCCGCGCCGCGCTTCCCGCGGTCGCGCGCTTGACCGGGCCGCGCCTGCCCGACACGCTGCGGATCGCGCTCGCCACCCATGCCGATCCCGAACTGCACCGCCTCGCCGGCCTCGCCGATGCCGGGCTGGTGATCGACCCGCACGCGCGCCCGGAGTCAGAGGACGTCGCGCTGGTCGACGACGAGGACGTGCTCGACCCGCGCGCGCTGGTCGGGCCGCGCCTGGCCGGGGTCCGGCTGTTCGTCTGGAGCGCATCGATCGACGAGGCCTGGGT
This sequence comes from uncultured bacterium, assembly GCA_964245595.1. GTDB lineage: Bacteria > Vulcanimicrobiota > Vulcanimicrobiia > Vulcanimicrobiales > Vulcanimicrobiaceae > Vulcanimicrobium. Next base: position 2,655 of record CAXTNU010000353.1, read on the forward strand.
GGTGCCCTTCGCCCGCACCCGCGCGACCGAGCTGCGGGCCTACCTGGTCGTGCTCGACACGCCGCGCCGGCGCGCCTACGCCGTCGATCCCGACGGGGTCGTGGTGGCGGGCGCCTTCGGCGACTACGAGCTGGCCGGGTTCGCCTTCGACCGCCGCCGCACCGAGACATGGCACGTCGCGCCGGAAACCGACGTGCGGGCCGGCCTCGAACGCGTGGCAGCCATCACGCGGGAACCCGCGTGAGCACGCCGTCCGAGCAGTTCCAAGAAGCCCACGAGCGGCACGAGGCGGCCGGGGAGCGCGGCCCGCGCTGGGTCCCGCTGGCCGCGGCGGTCCTGGCCGTGCTGGCCGCGCTGAGCGGCTTCGTCTCGAATCTGCGCGCGACCGCGGCGCTGGTCGACAAGAACGACGCGATCATCGCCACCACGCACGCCTCCGACACCTATGCCCAGTATCAGGCCGGGCGGATCAAGTACTACGTCTACCAGGCCGCCAGCGATGCGGGCACCGCGCGCGACCCGGCCAAGCTGGCGGCGACCGCGAACGGCGAGAAGCGCAAGGGGCCCGCCACTGCTGAGCAAGGCCGAAAGCTACGTGGCCCAAGCCGAGCACCTCAACGTGCAGTCGGAGCGGCTGCTGCGCTCGCACGAGATCATCGAGATCGCGACGACGCTGTTCGAGGTCTCGATCGTGCTCGTCTCGATCACCGCGCTGGTCGGCTCGCGCCGGCTGCTGCCGCTCGTCGCCGGCATCGCCTCCGCCCTGGCCGTGGTGATCTTCGCGGTCGGCGTCTTCCGCTAGCCGCTGCGACCGAGCGCTACGGCGACTTCTTCTTGGGGGTGAACACCGCGTCGTCGACGTCGACGTTGAGCGCGTAGTTGCTGATGCGGGCGTTGACGTAGGCGTGCACGGCGGGCAGGCGGATGTCGGCGTCCTGGGCGACGATCAGGTCGTGGCCGTCGACCCGGCCGAAGCGCTGGCGCATCTCGACCCGCCCGTCGCTGTAGCGCCAGACGATGCGCTGCGGCAGCGCGACCGCGCCGTCGACGTAGACGTCGACCTCGCGCAGGCGGTGGTCGGCGGCGAGCGGCGTCAGCACCAGGTAGTCGACCTCGCGACCGTCGAGCCGCTCGCGCGCGCTCGTGATGGCGAACTTCTGAGCCCAGTCGCCGGGCGTGCCCAGGCCGACGTAGAGGTTGCGGAAGCCGCGCGCGATGGGCGGCAGGTCGCTGAAGACCAGCTCCATGCGGGCGGGGCGCTTGAAGTACGCGTTGCCGTGCAGCGTCTTGCGCAGGTACGGGAAGGTGTGCAGACCGACGTCGAACGCGACGTCCGCGCGGTACGTTCGCAAGTCGGGATCGGCGGCGGCGAGCTTGGCGAGCAGCACGTCGGCCGCGCTCTCGGCGCGCGCGGGCGCGGCCGGACCGAAGAGCACGACCAGGGCGGAAACGATGACGACGATGAGGCGCAGCACGCGTGAACCCTAACGTATCCCCGCGGCGGTTCGTGGCGCGGCCCCGGTTCGGATCGCTTTACATCGCGCTCGCCGCGGCGTTCGTCTCCACGCTCGGGTCGGCGGCGGCGGCGGCGCGCGGCGCGACGCTGCCCGCCACGCTCGCACCGCC
>CAXTNU010000354.1:0-4275 GCA_964245595.1 uncultured bacterium
GGGTATGGTGACGTTCGCCCTGGGCGTCGGCGCGGCGCTGCTCGCCGCGACCCGCGAGCGCGGTGCGCCGCTGGCGATCGCGCGCGGGATCGCCTGGCCGGTGGTGGGGCTGACCGCCGGCTTGTTCGTGATCGTCGAAGCGCTCGACGTCGCGGGGGCGGCATCGCTGCCGCGCACGCTGTTCGGCTGGGCCGCGCACCAGACGGAGCCGCTGGCGCAGCTCGGCATCGCCTTCGCTTCAGCGGTCGCGTCGAACGGGGTGAACAACCTGCCGGTCGGGCTGGAGCTGGGCAAGTACGTCGGCAGCGCGCACCCGGCGGCCGCTCTCAGCGCCGCCGCCCTGATAGGGGTCAACGTCGGCCCGAACTTCAGCGCGAACGGCTCGCTCGCAACCGTGCTGTGGCTGGCGATCCTGCGCCGCGCGAACGTCGCGGTGTCGCCGCTGAAATTCGCCGCGGTCGGCCTGGCGACGACGCCGCTGGCGTTAGTCGCCGCAGCGCTGCTGGCACGCTAAAGTGTAATAGGCCTCGTCCTTACCATACTCTAGCCGGGTACGTACGATCTCGGTCTGGCTGTGATGTAGTCGACCGCGCCGAGCCGGCGAGCCAGCGCTTCTTTGTCGGTGCCGCGCGCGATCGCGACCGTCTCGAAGCCCGGCGCGGCGCTCGTCACGCCCGCGCCCAGCGCGTCGACCACGCCCGCGACCTCGTGCCACGGCTGGCGAGCGTTGCAGCGGCCGCGCGCGAGAGGGAAAGGCGCGGCCTGGCGGGGAGTGCCCGGGATGGCAACGCTCGGTATTTCGGTGGACGACCGCGACGGGGTGCGGCACGTCGTCATCGACCGCCCCGACAAGAAGAACGCCCTCACCGCGGCGATGTACGCCGCCCTCGCCGACGCCGTCGTGACGGCCGGCGGCGACGGCGTCGGCGCGCTCCTGCTGCGCGCCAACGGCACGACCTTCACCGCCGGCAACGACCTGCGCGACTTCCTGGAGCACCCGCCCCAGGGCGACGACGCGCCGGTGTTCCGCTTCCTGCACGGCCTGGTCATGACCGACGTGCCGGTCGTCGCCGCGGTGCGCGGCGCGGCGATCGGAATCGGCACCACCATGCTGCTGCACTGCGACCTGGTCTACGCCGCGCCGAGCGCCTCGTTCAAGGTGCCGTTCCTCGACCTGGGCGTGGTGCCGGAAGCGGCCAGCAGCGTGCTGCTGCCGCGCCGCATCGGCCGCGCGCGCGCCGGCGCCGCGTTCTTCCTGGGCGAGGCGGTGGACGCGCAGGCCGCGCTCGCGGGCGGCATCGTCACCAAGCTGGTCGACGACGCGGAGCTCGACGCGGCGGCCGAAGCGGCGGCGCGCACGGTCGCGGCCAAGCCGCGCGAGGCGGCGCGGGCGATGAAGCGGCTGATGAACCACGACCGCGACGAGATCTCGGCCACCATTCGGCGCGAAGGTGCGATCTTCGGCGAGCGGCTGGCCTCGGCCGAGACGCGCGCGATCATGAGCGCCTTCTTCGACAAGGCCGGCGCGCGGGCGTGAGCCTGGCCGGCAAGACGCTCTTCGTCAGCGGCGCCAGCCGGGGGATCGGCTTGGCGATCGCCCTGCGCGCCGCGCGCGACGGCGCGAACGTCGTCGTCGCCGCCAAAACCGTCGAACCGCACCCCAAGCTGCCCGGCACGATCCACACCGCCGCGGCCGAGATCGAAGCGGCCGGCGGCCACGCGCTCGCCGTGGTGTGCGACGTGCGCGCCGAGGAGCAGATCGCCGCCGCCGTCGCGGCCGGCGTGGAGCGCTTCGGCGGCATCGACATCGTGGTCAACAACGCCAGCGCGATTCGCCTCGGCGGCACCGCGCAAGTCGACGCCAAGGCGTTCGACCTGATGACCGCGATCGGCCCGCGCGCGACGTACCTGGTGACTCGCGCCGTACTGCCGCACCTCGAAGCGTCCGCGAAGGCCGGGCGCAATCCGCACGTGCTTACCCTGTCGCCGCCGATCGCGCTGGCCTCGAAGTGGGTCGGCGGCTCGCCCGCCTACACGTTCAAGAAGTACGGCATGACGCTGCTCACGCTGGGCTTCGCGGCGGAGTTCCGCGCGCGCGGCATCCACGCCAACGCCCTCTGGCCCAGGACGACCATCGCCACCGCGGCGGTGCAGAACCTGCTCGGCGGCGACGCGGTGATCAAAGCCTCGCGCATGCCCCAGATCGTCGCCGAAGCCGCCCACGCCGTGCTCACCGGAACGCGCAGCGGCGAGTGCTTGATCGACGAAGACGTGCTGCGCGAGACCGGCATCACCGACTTCGCCCGCTATGCGGTCGACCCGACGACTCCGCTGGCCGACGACATCTTCCTCGACTGAAAGCATCGCAGCACGACCAGGCGCGGTTCACCTTGATAGGCAGTGCTCTACGTTGTAACATAGTGTGCGATGAAAGCGCATTCGGGTGAAGGCTCGTCACGACACGGCAATGGTTGGCTGGAGCGTCTGGTACGAGCAGCGCTCCTAACCGGTGCGGAACTTCACAAAACGCACCTTGCGAACGCCGGTACGAGCGCTCCGACGACGAACGATTGCGCTTCGAAACGATGGTTCGAATGGTGAGCGCACAAACATTCGAGATTGGCGCTTTGGATGCAACCCTAGGCGTCGGCTTGGCCGTGTTGAGCGGTCTGGCGATCCCGATGTTCGAGCATGCCGAAGGCTACATCGCTCTGGTATCCGCATGGTTCATGGTTGGGCCGATCCTCGCCGTGTCGGTCGGACTTTTTCGAATTCGAACCGAAAGTCCCGTGGTGAGCCTAGTGACAGCGCTCCGGGCAGATGAGTCGAGCATGAGGAAAGCGACTCTCGAGCTTGCCTCAGGCTATGAAGCCAATCGTGAAAAGCTGCTGGGCAAGCGAGCCCTACTCGGCTTTGCGGTCCTTGTCACAGCAGTACTTGTGGCGACCTGGGCCATCCCCGTGGTACAATCCTATTGCAATGCTTTTCACAAACCCGCTTTGGCGGATCATCCTATGGGTGACAGGCTACAAGCTGGAAGACACCAAGCCGCGAACGCCCGACCCTAACGCTCCGCTGACCCACCGCGACGTGTGGGCCCGGCGATAGTCCGCGTACCTTAAGCCCCGGAGAGACCCCGGGGCTTTTTTCTTAGGCTGTCTCTCCCACCGCCGGGATCTGGCCGTCCAACCACCCAAGCACGTCGCGCACCACCTCGTTGCGGTTGGTCTCGTTGAGCGTCTCGTGGCGGGCGTCGGGATAGAACGCCGTCCGCACGCCGCGCAGCCCGAGCGCACGATAGCGCTCGGCCAGCGCGCGCACCGCGACGGTCTCGTCGCCGACCGGATCGCGTTCGCCGGCGAACAGCAGCACCGGCAGTTCCTTCGGCAGCCGTGCTTCGTTGGCGGGCTTCCAGACGTCGCCGTAGCCGCGCAGCATGTCGAGCGTCAGGCGGTTCGAGAAGGCGAACCCGCACCACGGGTCGTCGGCGTACTTGCGCACCTCGGCTTCGTCGCGGCTGAGCCACTCGAATCCGGTCGGATCGGTTGCGGCGGCCCCGTCCGTCGCGCCGGATGCGAACGGCCGGTTGAACTCGGCGAAGCGCTGCTTGAGCAGCAGCGACGGCCTGCGCGCGCCCGGCCCGAGCGCCAGCGCGCTCGCGGCGGCGATGGCTAGCGACAGACCCGGCGCCGCGCTCATCGTGCCCGACAGAATCAGCCCCGCCAACTCACCCCCGCGCCGCTGCGCGACGCGCTGGGCCAGCACCGAGCCCATGCTGTGGCCGAACAGCACCAGCGGCGCGCCCGGGTGCACTTCGCGCGCGAGATCGAGCAGCCGCTCGAGGTCGCGCACCATCCCATTCCAGCCGTCCGCGCCCGCCCAGCCCAGCCGGTCGTCGCTGCCGGCGGTGCGGCCGTGACCGCGGTGATCGGGCGCGTACACCGCGTAGCCGCGTGCACTCAGCGCCTCGCCGAAGCGGGCATAGCGCGCCCCATGCTCCGCCATCCCGTGCGCGACCAGGACCACCGCCCGAACGGCGTTCGCTCGCGTGATCGCCGTCGGCACCGTACCTGGCGGCACCCAGGCGTGGACGAATACCTCGTCTCCGGCGTCATTGCGGAACCGTGACAGGCCGGGCTCGCTGGTCGGATGCAAGGGCTACAGGCCGGCGACACCCAGCGGCGAGCCCAGGCCGCTCTGGAGCGCGCTGCCGGCCGGCCGGAACGCCGACGCGTGCGCGTACGAGAAGCCCGGCCCGGCGGGATTGCCCGAGAG
>CAXTNU010000355.1:0-4255 GCA_964245595.1 uncultured bacterium
CCCGCGCTGCTCGTCGGCGCGCGCCAGCGCGTCGCGCCGGCGGCGGTCCAGGCCGAGCACGTTGGTGGCCAGGGCCAGGAACTCGACCGGGTCGACGGGCTTGGACAGAAAGCCCAGTGCGCCGAGCTGCATCGCTTCGCGGCGCAGCGGGCGCTCGTCGTTGGCCGTCACCATCAGGAACGGCACGCTCTCGCGGCCCGGGATCGCGTGCAGTCGCTTGAGCAGTTCCAAGCCGCTCAGCTCGGGCATCTGGTGGTCGAGGATCACCAGCACCGGGATGCGCGTCTGGGCCCAGGCCAGCGCCGCGCGCGGGTCGGTGTAGTTGTGCGTCTCGACGCCCTCGATCTTGCTCAAGACCTTGGCGTAGAGCACCAGGTTGGGCTCGTGGTCGTCGACGACGAGCACCGGCAGCGTGGCGGCTGGTGCGGCGATCACGTCAGGCTCGCACGGTAGGCCCGCACTTCGGCGGCCACCTGGTCGTATGCCGCGCCGATCGCGTCGACGCGGGTGCGCGCGTCGCTCAGGTCGCCGGCCCGCGCGCGCTCGTCGAGCTCGGCGGCCAGCCGCATCACGTCGCTGGCGCCGATGTTGCCGGCGCTGCCCTTGATCGAGTGCGCGGCGCGGCGCACGACCTCGGGGTCGCCCGCGGCGAGGCCCGCTTCGAGCGCACGGCGGTGCTTGGCGCCGGTCTCGAGCGCCATCTCCAGCAAGTCGGCGATCCCCGTCGTATCGTCCTCGAACGCTTCTTCCAGCCGCTCGAGGTCCAAGACCCGTTTATCCGGCACGCCGCACCCCCATCGAGCGCCGATTCTCCCCGCGCGGTACGGTGCCCGTTCGGCGCGCGCCGATTCGTGTCAAGACTTCGCTGCCGGTGCGTCAGGCCGGCACCACCGCGTGGCGCTCCAGCGCGCCGCGCAGCTCGGCCAGCTGCACGGGCTTGGCGAGGTAGTCGTCCATCCCCGCCGCCAGGCAGACCTCGCGGTCGCCTTCCATCGCGTTGGCGGTCATCGCGACGATCGTCACCCGGGCGTCCGTCCCGGCCTGCGCGGCGCGGATCGCGCGGGTGGCCTCGTAGCCGTCCAGGACCGGCATCTCGCAGTCCATCAGGACCAGATCGTAGCACCCGCGCGCGACCGCCTCGACCGCCTCGCGGCCGTCTTCCACCGCGTCGGCGCGGTAGCCCAGTTTCTTGAGCTGCTGCAGGGTCAGCTTGCGGTTCACCGCGTTGTCGTCGGCGACCAGGATCGCGAGGTCGCTCAGTGCCGGAAGCGGCACGTCCGCGGCCGGCGGCATGCCGGCCGGGCGGCCGTCGAGCGCGCCGGCCAAAGCGTCGTGCAGCATCGACTGCTTGAGCGGTTTGCGCAAGTAGGCCGCGAACCCGCGCGCCTGCGCCGCCTGGGCCTGGCCCGGCTCGTCGGTCGCCGAGACGAAGATCGCCGGCGCGTGCCAGTGCGCTTCATCGCGCAGCCGGACCAGGCTCGCGAACGCGTCGTGCCCGTTGCCGTCGGCGACGATCGCCAGATCGTAGCCCGAGCCGCGCGCCTGGCCGGCCATGGCCAGCGCGATCGCGTGGGCGGGATTGTCGGTCGCGATCGCGACCGCACCCCAGGCCAGCAAGTACTTCTCGAGCACGTTGCGGCCGGTCGGCTCGGGGTCGATCACCAGCACGCGCGCGCCGCGCAGCGCCGGGCCCGGCGTGTCCTCGGGCGAGGCGTCGATGCGCTCCAGCGGGAGGGTGAACCAAAACGTCGTTCCGGCCCCGGGCACGCTCTCCAAGCCGATCTCGCCGCCCATCAGCTCCACCAGCCGCTTCGCGATCGACAGGCCCAGCCCGGTGCCGCCGTAGCGGCGCGCCGTACCGGCCTCGGCCTGGCTGAAGGGCGTGAACAGGCGCGCCTGGGCCTCGGGCGGCATTCCGATCCCGGTGTCGCTGACCGAGAAGCGCACCACCGCGGTGCGCTCGCCCTGCACCCGCTCGACCACCGCGCGGACCGTGACGTAGCCGTTGCTGGTGAACTTCACCGCGTTGGAGATCAGGTTGAGCAGCACTTGGCGCAAGCGGTGCGCGTCGCCGTAGGCGCGGCGCGGGACGTCGGGCGCGATGTAGGTCGCCAGCGCCAGGCCCTTGGTGCGCGCCGCCATGGCCAGGATGTCGGCCGCGTTCTCGACCGCGACCAGAGGCGAGAAGGCGGCCCGCTCGATCTCGGTCGCGCCGGCCTCGATCTTGGAGAAGTCCAGGATGTCGTTGATCACCGCCAGCAGCGCCTCGGCCGAGTCGCGCACGACGTGCGCGTAATCCTTGGCCTCGTCGGTCAGCGGGGTCTGCAGGATCAGCTCCGACATGCCGACGACGGCGTTGATCGGGGTGCGGATCTCGTGGCTCATGGTGGCCAGGAAGCGCGCCTTGACGTCGCCCGCTTCCATCGCGCGGGCGATCGCCTCGCGCGAGGCTTCTTCCGCCCGCCGGCGCTCGCTGACGTCGCGCGCGATGAGCATGTTCTCGCCCACCCCGACTTCCAGCGGCAGCTCGCAGGCGCGGACCACCGTCTGGGCGTCCAGGCCGCGCAGGCCCTCGCGCGGCGTCCCGAACAGCGCCACCGCGGCCGGGTTGGCGTCGGTGATCCGGCCGCGGGCGTCGACCGCCAGCAACGCGTCGCCGACCCCGTCGACCACCTGCCGCAGGCGGCGCTCGCCGCTGGCGATGGTGTCGAGCAGCCGGCCCGTCTCGTAGAGCAGCGCGATCAGCACGATGCTGGAGGAGATCATCGAGATCACGCGCGCGCCGTACCAGCCGTAGCTGTAGCGCCCTCCTCCCAGCAGCGTCATCAGCACGTCGAGCAGCAGCGCATAGCAGGCGACGGCCTGCCAGACCCGGACGACCGTCGGCTTGCGCGGCATTTTCAGCAACGTGCCGATGACCACGGCGGCCAGCAGGATGATGCCCGGGCCGATCCCCGAGCGGACGAGCCCGTTGAAGCCGACCCGGGCGACCAGCGGCGGGAGCGCCGGACCGACCAGCACGATCGCCGCCGTGACGAGCGCCACCAACAGCAGCGCTCCGCTCAGCGTCGCCATCATCACCAGGCGCGCCTGCCCCTCGCGCCAGGGCCGAAAGCGCCATGCCGTCAGCGCGAAGGCCAGCACGAAGAGCGGGAACCCGCCGTGCCAGCAGACCCAGAACCAGATCGCCGCCTCCGGACCCGCGCCGAACAGCCCGGTCGCGCTGAACACGCCGGGGAACGTCAAGACGTGCGGGATGACCATCAAGCCGGTGTAGCAGTACCCCGAGCCCAGCAGCGCCAGCGGCAGCGAGCGCACCAGTAGCGCGTCGCGGTAGATCAGGAACGCGGTCAGCAGGTCGGTGACGGCGATGAACGCGATGAAGGCCGGCAGGAACGCCGGCACCACGGTCAGCGGGCGATGCGCCACCGGGACCAGCGCCAGGGCGACCGCGGTGAGCAGAACGGCAACGGCGCCCGCGAACCGCATGTGGCGGCGCGTGGCGACGAACGTCGAGAGGCTGAGGGCGACCGTATCTTCCATGTTGGACTGTAAAGCTATCGGCAAGATGCGGACCGATCCGCACCGCCCGGGCTAGCGGCCCGTCACGAACATCGCGTCGCCGAACGAAAAGAAGCGATATTCCGCCGCGATCGCGGCCCGGTACGCGGCGAGTGTCCGCTCGTAGCCGGCGAATGCGGCGACCAGTACGAGCAGGGTCGAGCGCGGCAAGTGGAAGTTGGTCAGCAGCGCGTCCACCACCGCGAAGCGGAAGCCCGGGGTGACGAATAGCGCCGTCTCCCCCTCGCCCGCCGGAACGGTGCCGTCGTCCCGCGCCGCGCCCTCGAGCGCGCGCAGCACGGTCGTGCCGGCCGCGATCACGCGCCGGCCCTCGCGCTTGGCCGCCGCAACCGCGGCCGCCGTCTCCGGCGGGATCGCATAGCGCTCGGCGTGCATGACGTGCTCGTCGATCCGCTCGCCGCTCATCGGGCGGAACGTTCCGATCCCGACGTCGAGCACCAGCGGGGCCAGCACCACGCCGCGCGCGCGCAGCTCGCTCAGCACCTCGGGCGTGAAGTGCAGCGAGGCGGTCGGCGCGGCGACGCTGCCGGGCACGCGCGCGAACACGGTCTGGTAGCGGTCGGCGCGGGCCGCGTCGCCCGGCCCGACGTACGGCGGAAGCGGAACCTCGCCGTGCGACTCGAGCAGCGCGCCGACGTCGCTCGGAGCACCACGGCGGCGCACTGGGCCGATG
>CAXTNU010000356.1:0-4249 GCA_964245595.1 uncultured bacterium
GGCCCGACCGTCTCCGAGGAGACGACCGGCGCGCCCGGCTCGCTGATGTGGCCGGTCTCCGGGCCGATCAGCTCGCCCTTCGGCTACCGCATGCACCCGGTCTTCCACCGCATGATCCTGCACGCCGGAATGGACATCGCCGCCGCCACCGGCACGACGGTCGCCGCGGCGGCGGCCGGCACGGTCATCATCGCCGGCTGGGGCGGCAACTGCGGCAACATGATCACGCTCGACCACCAGGGCGGGCTGTCGACCACCTACTGCCACCTCTCGCAGATCTTCGTGGGCACCGGTCAGGAGGTCCAGCGCGGCCAGGCGATCGGGGCGGTCGGGGCGACCGGCGACGCGACCGGCCCGCACCTTCACTTCCAGGTGATGCAGAACGGCAACCCGGTCGACCCGATGGGCTATCTGCACTGATCCGGACAGGGCCGGCCGGCCCCAGCCGCGTCCAAGTGAGCTACGGCATCGTTAAAGGCCCGTGATCCGGCGGAACAAACCGGGCACGAGGCGGGTTCTACCGTTCACACGAACCCGCCGCGACCCCCGCCTCCGAAGGACCGCCGTTTGACCGCCCGCACCCGTCTGTTGTCTGCCGCGCTCGTCGTGGTGCTCGCCGCCGCCGGCGGCGCCGCTTACGCGCAGCGCGCCGCGCCGGCACCGAGCGAGGCGGCGGCGACGATCACCGCCGACGGCCGCCGGATCGTCGGGCTCGACCTCGCCAGCCTGCTGGGCAAGGGCGGCTCGGACCGCCAGCTCGTGGAGCTGGCCTACGAGCGGGTCGAGCACGCTTACTACAAGCCCGTCGCCGACAACTTGCTGGTCACCGGCGAGGCGAAGGCGCTGTCCGACTTCCTCAAGCTCAAGAAGGTCGCCAGCCCGCAGGTCCCGCGCAACACCGCGACCGGCGACCGCGACCGCGACCTGGCGATCCTCGAGGGCACGCTGACCAGCGTCCAAAAGCGCTACGCCGCGGTCGCGCCGCGCGACACCTACACTCAGGTCGCGCTGGCCGGCATGCTCGGCGGCCTGGGCGACCCCTACACGACGTACCTCTCGCCGCGCGAGATCCGCGGCCTGGACGAGCAGCTCCAGGGCGGCCACTTCGGCGGGATCGGGGTCTACATCGTCCAGGACCCGCGCAGCGGCCAGTTCCTGGTCACCCCGATCGAGGGCAACCCGGCGATCAAGGCCGGGGTGGAGCCGGGCGACGTGATCCTGGCGGTCGACGGCAAGCCGGCCACCCACCAGAAGCCCGACGAGGTCGAAAAGGCCATCCGCGGCCCGCTCGGCTCGGTCGTCTCGCTGACCATCCAGCACCACGCCAGCAAGGCGACCTCGACGATCCAGGTCACCCGAGCCGAGGTCCGCGTCCCAAGCGTCCGGGCCAAGCTCGAGAACGGGATCGCCTACGTGCGCCTGGCCGACTTCGGTTCCAGCTCGGCCGACGAGGTGCGCAGCGCCTTCCTGGACGCCAAGAAGCACGGTGCGCGCGGGTACATCCTCGATCTGCGCAACAACGGGGGCGGCCTGCTCGACGCCGCGGTCGACATCTCCAGCCTGTTCATCTCGCAAGGCCCGATCGTCTCGACGATCGACCGGGCGGGCGACCGCGACGTGCGCAGCGCGACCGGCAAGACGATCGACGCCAAGCCCCTCGTCCTGCTGGTGAACAAGTACACCGCCAGCGCTTCGGAGATCACCGCCGGCGCCGTCCAAGACTATAAGGTCGGGACGCTGGTCGGCACCAAGACGTTCGGCAAGGGCGTCGTGCAGAGTCTCTACACCATGCCCGACCGGGGCGCGCTCAAGATCACGACCGCGCGCTACGTCACCCCCAAGGGGCGCGACATCCACCACAAGGGCATCGTGCCCGACGTCAACGTGCCGCAGCTGGTCGAAGGCACCGGCGCGCCGATCATGGACACCGCCGCCGACAAGCAGCTCGCGGCCGCCAAGAAGATCATCCAGAGCAAGAAGGACGAGTGATGAACCGGTTGTTTCCCGCCGTGCTGGTCGCGGCACTCGCGCTCGCGACGGCGCGCGTTCCGGCCGCGACCGCCGCGGCGCCCAGTGCCGCGATGTCGCGCGTCCAGAGCGAAGAGCTGATCACGAGCTACGCCCACCTGGTCGAGGACTTCTACAAGAAGGTCGACCGCCAGGCGGCGCTGACCGGCGCGCACGACGCGCTGCTGGCCTACCTCAAGGCCAACAAGGTCGCCAACCCGGCCCTGCCCGCGCTCAAGGCGACCGACGACGAGCAGACCAACATGCGCGCGCTCGAGCGCGAGGTCAACACCGCGGTCGAGAGCTACGGCCCCACCCTCAAGCCGGTCGACTCGCTCGCGCCCGCGGCCCAGCTCACCTACGCCGCGATCTCGGGCGTGCTGGGCTCGGTCAAGGACCGCTACACGACGTTCCTGACGCCCAAGCAGTTCGCCGACCTGAACGAAGGCCTCGACGGCACCTCGTTCGGCGGGGTCGGGATCTCGTACTCGCTCGACGAGAAGACGCACGCGCTGCACGTCGAGAACGTCATCCCCGACGGTCCCTCCGAAAAGGCGGGCCTGCAGCCCGAGGACACGATCGTGGCGATCGACGGCAAGCCGACCGCCCAGCTCCTGGCCGGCGCGACCGTCCTCGAAGAAGAACAGAAGCGCGTCACCAAGGCGCTGCGCGGCGACCCCGGGACCAAGGTCAGCCTGACGGTCGAGCGCAACGGCAAGTCGCTCGGCCCGGTCGCGATCGTCCGCGACACCATCCGCCAGCCCAGCGTCACCGCCAAGATGCTGCCCGGTTCGATCGGCTACGTCCAGCTCGCCGTGTTCGGCCAGACCACCGGCCACGAGCTCGACTCGGCCCTCAAGCGGCTCGACGGCCAGGGCGCCAAGGCGTACGTGCTGGACCTGCGCTACAACGGCGGCGGCTACCTCAACGCGGCGGTCGACGTCTCCTCGAAGTTCATCTCGAGCGGGCCGATCGTGAGCGTCCAGTCGCGCGCCGGCACGGACACCGAGTACGACGCCGAGAACACCGCGATCGCCCCGCGCCCGCTGGCCGTGCTGGTGAACCAGTACACCGCTTCGGCCTCGGAGATCACCGCCGGCGCGATCCAGGACAGCGGCGTCGGCACGCTGATCGGCACCAAGACCTTCGGCAAGGGCGTGGTCCAGTCGATCTGGGGCCTGCGCGACGGCTCGGCGGTGAAGATCACCACCGCGCGCTACTTCACCCCCAAGGGCCGCGACATCAACAGCGTCGGGATCGAGCCCGAGATCAAGAGCGAGCTCGCCAAGGACCAGAAGATCCGCCTGGGCGACCTCAAGCAAGACCCGCAGCTGGTGACCGCGGTCAACTTCGTGAACGGCAAGCTCGCCGCGCAGGTGGGCCGGCCCTAAGCGAACAGCGCCCGCTCGACCTGGGCGAACGAGGCGAACGACGTACACGCCACCCCGCGCTCTCGGCAGTACTGCTCGAGGGCGCGGTTCGTTTTGGCGAAGCGCACGTCGGCGGCCAGCGCCGCCTCGAAGTCGCTGATGCCGTCGCCGACGTAGACGGTCCGCGCACCGCGCGCTTTGGCCTCGCGCACCCGGGCGGCCTTGTCGTGGCCGTTGGCCGAATCGTCGAGGAAGGTCATCCGCCAGCCGTCCGGCTCGAAGTGGACGTCGTTGGCGAAGACCGTGACGTCGACCCCGGCCCGCTCGAGCGCCGGGCCGATGATCTGCCGCAGCCCGGACGAGACGACGCTGACCTCGGCCCCGTGCGCGCGCGCGGTGCGCACGAACGGGGCGAAGGCCGGATCGACCCGGGCGTGCCGTTCGAGGAACGCCAGCGCCTCGGCTTTGGAGAGCCGGATCGTGGCGGCTTCGGCGGCGAGCGCTTCGCGGAGCGTCATCCGCCCCGCGGCCAGCGCGTCCTCGAACTGCCGCCACGCGCCGTCGCCTCCGCCGGAACGAACCAGGACGTCGAAGGTGTCGGCGTCCGTGATCGTCCCGTCGTAGTCGACGAAGATCGCGAGGGTCAGCGCTTCTTGCGCGACGGCGCGGTCTTCTTGGCCGGGGCCGCCTTGCGCGTGCCCGTCGCCTTCTTCGCGGCGGGCTTGGCGGCGCTCGACTTCAGGGCGGTCGACTTGGCCGCGGTCGCCTTCTTGGCCGGCGCCTTGCGGGCGGGCACCTTGGCGGCACTCGCCTGCTTGGCGGCGGCGCTCTTGGCGGCCGTGGCCCTGGCCGGCGCCTTCTTGGCGGCGGCC
>CAXTNU010000357.1:0-1012 GCA_964245595.1 uncultured bacterium
CACCGGTACGACCGACCCGCTGTTCGCGGCCCATTCGGTCGCGGACGGCGCGCACGTGAACGCTGTCGGCGCGTGCGTTCCCGACCGGCGCGAGCTGCCCGGTGCGCTCGTCGGTGCGGCGGCGCTGGTCGTGGACGACGTGGCCGCCGCGCGCGCCGAGGCCGGCGACGTCGTGCTCGCGGTGGCCGAGGGCGTTGCATCGTGGGACGGCGTCGTGGCCCTGGGCGAAGTGCTCGCCGGCCGTGCCGTACCGCGCCTCGGGCGCGCATCGGCGTTCATCTCGCTCGGGCTGGGAATCGAGGACGTGGCGACCGCCGTCGCGCTGCTCGAAACGGCTGCCGGCAACCGCTGACGCGGCGGGAACTTTCAGCGGCCGAGCGTGGTCTACACCGAGTTATGGACACGACGACAGTTTCCAAATTCAAGGCCCGGCTGGGCACGCCGTCCGATCTGGCCGAAGGCGGCCGAACGGAATTGGGCCAGGCGCTGCTGCCGCTGACCGCCGACGTGGTGGCGCTCTACTTCAAGACCAAGAACTACCACTGGCACGTTTCGGGCAGCCACTACCGCGAGTACCACCTCTTGCTCGACGAGCAAGCGGCCCAGCTCTTCGCCTACATCGACATCCTGGCCGAACGCGCGCGCAAGCTCGGCCAGCCCGCGCTGCGCAGCGTGGGACAGATCGCCTCGGCGACCCGCGTGGACGACGACGACCGCGAGTACGTCGAGCCGCACGCGATGCTGCACCAGCTCGTCGAGGACAACAAGAGCCTCAACGCGCGCATGCGCGAAGTCCATGCCCTGTGCGGCGACGTCGGCGACGTCGCGACCGCCTCGCTGCTGGAAAACTTCATCGACGAAACCGAGCAGCGCATCTGGTTCCTGTTCGAAACCGTCCAAGGCGGCGACCACACCCGCTGACGAATTCGCGCTGATCCGGAACGACGAAGGGGGGGCCCGGGGGGGGGGGCCCCCACACCCCCCCGGGGGGGGGGGGGGGGGGGGGGGGGGC
>CAXTNU010000357.1:1022-4242 GCA_964245595.1 uncultured bacterium
GCCCCCCCCGCCGGAGTACTGCGCGCTGAGCCGGACCGACGATGGGGCGCGGCTTGGGCGGGCCCCCTTCCACACCCGGTGGAGCGGTGGTCGGTCAGAGCGAGCCGTTGATCGCGCTGACGTCGAACGTGCCTAGGCCCGTGTTGTAGTCGTAGCCGGGCGTCGAGCTGAAGGCGCCGTTCACGCCGGCGATCACGTCGTGGAAGCCGCCGTGGGGAATCGTGGGCGGTGCCGCCAGCAGCGGCGAGCCGGCACTGGTGGCCGAGAACGAGTGGTACAGGCGCGGAGCGGCGAACCCGAGCGCGCCGTGGGTCTCGATCATGCGGGCCCAGACGCCGGCCGCCAGCGGCGAGGAGAGGCTGGTGCCGCCGATCGCGGTTGCCCCGGTGCTGGCGGTGTAGATGCTCATCCCGGTGTTGGGGTCGCCGTCCATCGCGACGTCGGGCACGCCGCGCCGAACCGCGCTGGCGGGCTGCACGCCGCTCGTCCAGGCCGGCGCGGCCTCGAAGGTGCTGATGCCGCCGCCGCCCGCGTACCAGGACACCTCGCCCTGATACGAGCCGGCCGCCGTCGTGACCAGGGTCGTGCCGCCGACCGCGACGACGTAGGGTGACGCGGCCGGGTACTCGACCTCGGGCACGCCCGCCGGGACGCCGTTGGGCGTGCCGACCGAGCAGAACGAGCCGGTGTCGCCCGACGAGGCGAACATCGTCTGGCCCTGGGCCGCGCCCTGCATGAGGATCTGGTCGATCATCGCCAGCGAGCCGTCGAGGACCGGGCCGAACTCGCAGCCGCCGAACGAGGAGTTGCCGACCGGGGCGATGTCGTCGCTGACCCAGGCGTTGTATTCCGCCGCGATGTCGGCGTCGTCGAGCGAGGTCGTGTCGTAGAGGTAGAGCGTGTTGACCGAACCGGCCATGCCGCTCGAGGCGAACATGTCGAGCGTCCACTCGTCGTTGCCGGCGGTGTCGCTGCTCGCGGCGCCGACCGGTTTGACGACCACCGGCACCTGGCTCAGGCCGACGTTCTGCTCGTTGGTGCGGAAGTCCGCGATCGCGCCGGAGACGTCGCCCTCGGTCATGATCGCGACGTTGACGCCGCTCGCCGCCGGCACGCTGCCGACGTCATAGGCGCGCCAGTAGTCGGCCGGGGCGTAGCTGCGCACGCAGGCCGGCACGCCGGACACGAGGCAGGGAGAGGGCGGCGTGCCGGCCGCCGGGCCGACGTGGAGGTTGGGCTTGAACGCCGGAGCGTTGTTGAGGCCCAGCACCGCGAGGACGATGCCGTCGAGCGCCGCCGGAACGTAGGCCGGGGCGGTGTTGGCGAAGATGCTGGCGCCGTTCTGGGAGAACCCGTGCAGGGTGGTGTCGAACGCCGCGGCGACCTGCGCCGCCGTGCCGCTGGCGCTGACCAGCAGGTGGTTCGGCGCGACGGTGACCCCGGTCAGGCCCTGGCTCTGCAGGTAGGTCGTCACCTGCTGCACCTCGGCCGCGGTCGGGCCGTAGGTCGCCGCGAACTGCGCCGGCGCGACCGTCTGCCCGCTCGCGATCGCCGTCTGGAGCTGCGGCACGTTGTGGAGCTGCAGGCCGACCCGGACGGTGAGCGGCTTGGACGGTGCGAGCGCGCCCTGGTCCGTCGCGTTGGTGAGGTTCAAGACCTGGGTCGCGGTGTTGGCCCAGCCCGCCGGGGCGGAGCGAACGGTCCGCGCGGCGCCTTGCGGCTGGGTCGCCGTCGTGGGCAACACCGCGCTGCCGCCGTGTCCACCCGAGCACGATGCCGTCGCCACGCCCACAGTGAGCGCGACGGCTGCCAATTTCTTCATACGGGTCCTCCTGTCCATCCAGCGTAGGGCCGGGCTCGGGGAGGGACCATACCGGAAACTGGGTAGGCGGCGGTGCCGGGAAGGACAGTCCTTTACCCGGGCGTGCGGAGGGCGGCGTCGAGGCGGTGCGCGATGGCGGCGATGCCGGCGTTGCCGGCGCTCTGGTCGCGCAGCTCCTTGGTCAGGACGACCAGCACGTAGGGCGTGTCGCCGAACGGGTCGACGATGCCGGCGTCGTTGCGCACGCCGGTGATCTCGCCGGTCTTGTGCGCGCAGGGCGTGCCGGGCGGCAGGCCGCGCACGATCTTGGTCCGGTCGTCGTTGCCGAACAGCACCTCGATCATGGCCCGGCAGCTCTGCGGGCTGGCGACGGTCGGCAGGCCCTCGCGCGAGCCGCGCTCGATCGCGTAGAGCAGCGTCGCGGTGTCGGCCGGGGTGATCACGTTCTCGCTGACGTGCCAGCTCGGGACGACGTCGGCGAAGTGCCGGCCCAGGTGCGAGCCGGTCATCCCCGCTTCCCGCATCGTGGCGTTGACGGTATCCATCCCGAAGGCGGTGATCAGCGTGTTGGAGGCCGCGTTGTCGCTGACGTGGATCATCGCCTTGACCAGCGCGTCGAGCGTCCAGGCCTTGCCGGGCGGCGAGCCGGCCAGCACCTCCGAGCCGCCGATCAGGTCGGAGGCGCGGGTGCGGACGGTGTTCGCCGGCGCCGCGGTGCCGGCGTCGTAGGCGCGGTAGACCGTCGCCAGGATCGCCAGCTTGATCACCGAGGCCGAGGCGAAGCGCTCGCCGGCGCGCACCGCCAGCAGCGGCGGCGCGTCGTCCATCGTGCGCGCCAGCACGCCGGTCACCCCGGGGACGCGCGCGACGATGTCGCTCACGTCCAGCACCGGCGCGCCCGCGGCGCCGCGCGGCAGCGCGGCCGCCGCCAGCGTCCCCGCCGCACCGCCCAGAAAGCGAAGCCGCTTCACCGCGCGAGGCGCTCGATCAGGAACGCGGCGAGCCGGTCGCCCAGCTCGCGCAGGCGCGGCTCCAGCCACGCGCGCTGGGCGGGACAGGTGATCTCGCCGAACTCGATCAGCAGCTTCTCGGGCGCGTCGACCTTGCGGAAGCCGTAGTAGGCGTGCTCGTTCTCGGTGAAGTTCTCGCCCACGAAGCGGAACGGGAACCAGGCCCGGTACGGCGTCTCCCAGCCGTCGACGAACGCGCGGCTCGTGGTGGCGGGAAAGCCCAGCGACGCCCCGCTCGCGCACGGCGCGGCCCCGTCGAAGTGGATGAAGACCGCCGCCCGGGCGCTGTCGTGACCGGCCCAGTCGGCCGGCCGGCGCAGCACGCTCAAGCCCGCCTCGCGCAGCTTGCGGGCGCCGAACCCGATCACGTCGCCCTTGTTGTCGCGGA
>CAXTNU010000358.1:0-4214 GCA_964245595.1 uncultured bacterium
GGGCTGAGGGGATTCGAGCTCGTACCGACGCGCGTGCCCTCCGTGGCACGCGACACCGGGTAGCGCCCGGCGAGTACGCGCAGCTCGGCCACCACGTCGGCGGAAACGGACAGGTCGCCGTTCTCGTAGACGGGGGCTTCGCCGGCGTACGCCACGCGGTCGTTGATCTGGTAGCGGCGGTTGCCGGGTCGCAGGACGACCGTGAGTCCGGGGCGCGAGAGCGTGACTTCCGATGCGGACGCCGACCATGCATACGCATAGCCCACCTGGTCGGCCACTCGTTCGAGCGAGGTTCCGGCATGGGCGATAGCCGGAGAGGCCGTAAGTGCCGTAGCGACAAGTACCGCGGCGAGGCGCCGCATCGGAATGGTCACGGATCGGTCATACCGTGCTCGCACCCGCTTCTCGCGTGAACGGTCGAGATTTTACGCGGCGTCGACGCGCCGTTCACGCGTTGACGCGCCGTCCGCGGGCAGAGTGATTGCGGTGGATACGCGCAACGTTTTCCTTGCCCTGGCCGCATCGCTCGCGGTCGCAGTCCCGGCTCCCGCGCGGGCCCAGCAGATCGACGCGATCTCGCTGACCTCGGGCCGTTCGACGACGATCGAGGCGCCGGGGCTCTCCCGCGTCGCGGTCGGCGACGGCAAGATCGCGGGCGTCGTGCCGGTCGGCACGCAGCAGGTGATCGTCAACGCCAAGGCGCCCGGCCACACCACGCTGCTGGTCTGGGGCCGGGCCGGCCGGCGCGAGTTCGACGTCACCGTGACCGAACAGACGCTCGACGATCTGGCCCAGATGATCCGGACCTCGATCGACGACCCGGGCGTGAGCGTCCAGACCGCCGGCCGCGCGCTGGTGGTCAAGGGCGACGTCACCGACCAGGCCCACGCGAACCGGGTCTCCGACGTGCTGGGCCGCTTCACGTCGCTGGCCAAGAACGAGAAGTACGACATCGTCGACGCCGTGACGGTCACCCACCCGCTGGGCGACCTGCAGGCCGCGCTCGGCACGAGCGCCGGCGCGCGCGACGTGCGGGTCGACTACGACACCAAGGGCAACGTCTACGTCAGCGGCAAGGTGCGCGACCGCGCCGCCGCCGAGGGCGTGCTGCAGCGCGTGCGCGGCTACGCCGGCGCGAACCTCGACGTCAAGGGCACGCTGGTCGACCGGCTCGTGCTCGACACGACCCAGCAGGTCGACACCCACGTCTACATCTTGGAAGTCGACCGCACCGGGCTGCAGCAGCTCGGGGTGCGGCTGCAGAACGCGACGATCGACCCGTCGGGCAACGTCACCTACGGCGACCCGTCCTTCACCGCGTTCGACAACGGCGCGCAAGTCAACAGCAACGGCCAGGCGGCCCCCAAGGGCGCGGCCGCGACGACCGCCACCGGCCGCGCGTTCGGGCTGGACCGCTTCATCCGCGCGACCTTCGTCGCCCCGACGATCGACCTGCTGATCCGCAACGGCCACGCCCGCGTGCTGTCGTCGCCCAACTTGGTGACGATGCCGGGCACGCAGGCCAAATTTCTGGTCGGCGGCGAGATCCCGTACATCATTCCGAGCGGGCTCAACGCGGTGAACGTGCAGTTCAAGGAGTACGGCGTCAAGCTCGACCTCACGCCCAAGATCCTGCCCGACGGCGGGGTCGAGACCCAGATCACGCCCGAAGTCTCCGACCTCGACTTCAGCAACGGCATCCAGGTCGCGGGCTACGTGTTGCCGTCGTTCAAGACCAGCCGCATCACGACCGACGTCGTCACCAAGGCGGGCGAGAGCATCGTCATGGCGGGCCTGCTGCGCCGCCAGGAACTCAAGAACATCGACAAGATCCCCGGGCTGGGCGATCTGCCGATCCTGGGCCGGCTGTTCCGCTCGACCCGCTACCAGAGCGCCGAGACCGACGTCGTGTTCGTCATGACCCCGGAGGTGATCAGCCGATGAACGTGTTCCTCGCGCTGCTGCGCGACGAGCGAGGAGCCGCGCTGACCGAGTACGCGCTGGTGCTCACGGTGATCGCGGCCGCTTCGATCGTGGCGCTCTACGGGCTCTCGGGGCAGCTCAGCAAGACGCTCCAGAACCTCGCCGACACCCTCTTCGCGGCGCAGACCGGGTCGTGAAATTCTCGCGCGGGGCCGCGCTGCCGGAAACCGTCATCGTGCTGGGCCTCTCGCTGACGCTCCTGTTCGGTACCTTCGAGCTGGGCTTGATCGGCTACACGCAGCTCTCGTCGGACGGCGCGGCCTTCGTCGCGGCGCACGCCTCGGTGCTGGGCAGCGACCCGGTCGCCGCGATCGCCTCGCCCTTTCCGATCGCCAACGGCGCGAAGGTCACGGTGACCCAGAACGCGCCCGACAACACCAACGTGCCGGTGGACTACCAGTCGGGTCAGGCACAGCAGAGCAACCGCCACGGCGGGGTGCAGGTCGTGCGGCCGTCGCACACCCAGGTGACCGTCGACCAGACCGGCGGAATCGGCGGCGGCGTGCTGGGCCAGTTCGACATCGCCGGGGCCTTCATCGAGGGCAACATGCTCGTTTCGGATACCGGCTTCGACCTGGCCGGCAACACGATCAACGACCCGAACGCGATCCGGAACGGCTACTTCGCCGACGACGGCAACGCGCCGCCGTACTTCATCGGCTTCCGCTACATGTGGCACTGCAGCGCGCCGGTGCAGGACAACGGCTGCGGCGGCTCGGTCATGGCCGCGCTCGGCATGGCCGAGTATCTCGACGGCAGCAACTGGAACCAGCCCGCGAACGGGGTCGGTCCGGGCTCCGTGTACGCCGCGATGCTGCTGCACCAGCAAGTCTTCGCCAACATCCTCAACAACGGCGAGCTGCCGCAGTCGATCGGCGGCGGAAACCGGCCGATCACCTGGACCACGCCCTGCCTGCAGACCGTCGCCGCCTGGGACGTCGACGTTCCGGCCGGCTACCCGATCGGCCAAAAAGCGATCGGCTTCTATCCCTTCAACCCGCTCTACCGGAACCCGGCATGCTAGGCTTGCGCGCGCGCGGGCAGACGCTGCCGATCTGGGCGATGGGGCTGGGCGCGGCGCTGGTGCTGGCTTTCTCGGCGCTGCAGTACGGCGAGGTGCTGCGCTGGCAGATTCGCGCTCAGAACGCCGCCGACGCGGCCGCGGCGGGCGCGCTGTCGGTGCAGACCTCGGCCTGGAACCAGCAGATGGCGGTGATGTACGCGGCCTCGGTCGAGGAGTGGCGCATCCGCAACCTGCTCGAGGCGATGGTCGTGGCGTCCGCCGGCGACTCGAGCTGCGCGCGCGGAAACAGCAGCAACTGCCAGCCGGTCTACAACAGCCTCAAGGACCAGTACGCGCGCGCGGTCGCGCGCTACACCACCGACGTGCAGCTCATGAGCCGCGTCTCGCAGTCCACCCTGCCCCAGGCGCAGGCCGACGCCAAGGCGATCGTGGCCGACTTCGAGCGCAACTGCGGCCAGGCCAATGGCGGCGACTGCGGCTTCAAGTACACCGTGACCGACATGCGCAAGCGGGTCGGCAACCTCAACGACGTCGAGCAGGACGGCGGCGCATGGGTCGTCAACGGCGTCGCGCCCGCGCGGGTCAAGGACGACTACACGCCGGCCCAGATCGAGATCGTGACCTGCGCCAAGGTCCCGCCGCTGGTGCCCGGTTTCCTCAACTTCACCCCGCCGACGTTCACCGCCGTCGGGCGCGCCGCCGCGACCAGCGCGATGGTGACCGAGGAGTGGATCCAGCCCGGGGTGATCGTCAACCCGCAGACCGGCAAACCGTTCCAGCCGCCCGAGGACTTCAGCGGCGGCACGACGACCGCGACCGGCCCCAACGGCCACAACTGGTTCGTGAACGACTTCGGCGGCAACGCCGCCCAGGCGTACCCGCTCTCCGACGCGTACAGCGAGCGCATCAACGGGCCGGAGTTCTCGGCGGTGACCGGCTGGTGGAGCACGATTCCCATCAAGCCTTACAGCGGCGCGCTGGCGCAGGGGAGCTTCACATGCGCGACCTCCTGAGCATGCGCGCGCGCGGCCAGGCGCTGATCGAGACCGCGATCGCGCTGCCGGTGTTCCTGATCGCGATGTTCGGCGTGATCTGGTCGCTCCAGTCGGGCGTGCTGGGCGAGCGCGTGCAGATGGCCGCGCGCTACGGCGGCATGGTCTCGGCTCAAGGCAACCCGTTCCAGCAGTACAGCCTCTACGGCGTGTAC
>CAXTNU010000359.1:0-4207 GCA_964245595.1 uncultured bacterium
CTGGTACGGCGGCGCCGTCGTCGCGGCGGAGGGCGACGACGGGCTCACCGTCGCGCGCTTCGCGCCCCCGCCGGTGCTGGCCGTGCTGGCCGTGCCCGCGATCGCGCTCCCGACCGCGCAAGCGCGCGCGCTGATGCCGCCGACCTACAGCCAAGCGGACACCGTCCACAACGTGCAGCGCGCCGCGCTGCTGGGCGCCGCGCTGGCCAGCGGCCGGATCGAGCTGCTGCGGGCGGCCGTGCGCGACCGGCTGCACCAGCCGTACCGCGCCGCGGCGATTCCGGGGCTGACCGAGCTACTGGCCTTCGAGGACCCCGCGGTGGTCGCCGTCGCCCTGTCAGGAGCGGGACCGTCGGTGCTCGCGCTGGTGCGCGGCGAGACCGAGCGGGTCGGGCGCGCGCTGACCGCGATCTTCGCCGCGCACGGGGTCGCCAGCCACGCGCTGGAACTCGGCCTGGCGCCCGCCGGCGTCCGGGTCGCCGAGACCGTCTCGGCATGAGCAGGCGAGCGAGAGGGGCGGCCTCCGCGCGGGCGAATGCCCTCGGCCAATGGTAAGCGTCAACGTCGGATCGCTGGCAGGGATGTGCTCCGTCGCGAACCCGGCGTTCTATCGCTATGTGATTCGCCTGGGCGAAGCCCCGCTCGATGTGGTCGCGGCCGACCGAGTCCACCTCGACGTCCTGGCCAACGTCCCGCACGCCTACGCGGACGAAGAAGAGTGCGCCGGCGACGGCTGGCGCATCGTTCCGGCCGTCTCCTACGAGGATTGGCCGGTGCTCGAGGCCACGCCCCAGCGCCTGCGCGCCGCCTTCCAGACCGCCCGCCGCCTGCTCTGGGCCAACGCCGGACCGGTCGGGATCAGCGCGGGCGACATGATCGCAGTCGACGGCGAGATCGAATCGGTCCTGGGCGTGCTGCGCCAAGCCGAGGCGCGCGGCTACAGCGTCAACGTCTCGTACGTGAGCTGAACGCCGCCCCTATAACCGAGCGAGCGGCGTGCGGGTCGTGCGTTAAGTCTCTGTGCGTTCCGCCGTGGTAACGGCGAATCGCCGCGTGTTCGTCGTAGAGAATCCGTGAGGTGCCCATGTCCACGCCGTTACCACCGCCGCTAGCGACCATTCCCGACGTGCCGCTGCTCCATACCAGCCTTTCGGAGCTGGACGGCAGTGCGGTGGTGCACGCCGACGGTTTGGCGGACGTCGCCGACTGGACCGCCGCGAAGGTGCTGGTCCAGCACCTGTTCGCGCGCTCGTCCAACGAGATCGCCGGAATCGACTACGCCGTCGGCTACCGGCTCGCGCACGGCTTGACCGGCGGCGACATCGCCGACGTCTACCACTTCGACAACGGCGCGGTCTCGTTCTCGATCGCCGACATCTCGGGCAAGGGCTCGCAAGCCGCGATCCACGCCGCGCTGGTGAAGTACGGCTTGCGCGCGTACGCCTCGCAGGGCCTGACCGCGGAGCACGTGCTGCGGGCGCTCGACCGCCTGTACCTCGAGAACGCGGCCTTCGAGCGGATCGAGTCCTTCGCCAGCGTGTTCTTCGGCGTGGTCGACGCGACGCGCCGCTCGCTCTCGTACGCCTCGGGCGGCCATGAGGCCGCGGCGCTGCTGGTGCCGGGCGAGCCGCCGCGCTTGCTTGCGCCGACCGCGCCGCTGATCGGCGTCTTCGACGACCAGCACCATCTCTTTCGGCAAATGCACGTCGAGCTGCCGCCCGGCGCGGTGCTCGTCGCGACGACCGACGGCGTCACCGAGTCGCGCTCGGAGGAGGGCGAGTTCTTCGGCATCGAGCGCTTCCTGTCGATCGCAGAAGAACTGGCCGAAGCGCCGCCGCAAACGATCGTCGAGGAGCTGATCGCGCGCGCCGCCGCGCACGCCGGCGAGCGCGGCCTGCGCGACGATGTCGCGGTTCTGACCGCCCGCTTCCCGTAGTCGCGGCCCGGTCGCGAATCCGGCGCGCGGCCGGCGACGTCCAAGAAGGTATGCGTTGCGCAGTATCCCTGCGACCGCACGCTGCGAAAGGACTAAGCCCATGAGCGTCAAGCTGACCGTCGTGTACGACAACCCGACCGATCCCGCCGCGTTCGAAGCGCACTACAAGAACGTCCACCTGCCGCTGGCGGGCAAGATCGAGAACGTCAAGCGCGTCGAGCTGGCGAAGGTGTTCCCGAAGGAAGACGGCAGCCCGACCCCGGCTTATCGCGTCGCCGAGCTCTACTTCGACGACTACGATACCGCGTGTGCCGCCGCCGCGTCGCCCGAAGGACAAGCCACGATCGCCGACGCCGTGCAAATCGGAACCGGCGGCGTGAAGTTCTTGCTGTGCGAGGTCGAGACCGCGTAGCTACTGGCGGTTGCCGAATAGGGAGCCGAGCACGTTGCCGACGTTGCTCGTGCCGCCCTGTTGGGCCGCGCCTTCCTGCATCGGCTCGTGGTAGGTCATCGACTGCAAGCCCAGCCGTCCCGGGCCGGTGAAGCGGTTCATCATCAGCGACGCGCCGCCGACCAGCGCGCCGAGCGCGCCCAGCAGCCCGCCGCCCCCGCCCGATTGCAGCACGGTGACGGTGGTCATCTGCACCGACGCGTCTTTCCACAGCCACGCGCCGGGCTCGACGTCGATCTGCTCGCCCGGGCGCAATTGTTTTTCGAACACGTTGCCGTAACCGTGCAACAGCAGCGCGCCGCGCTCGCTGGTGGCGGTGAAGCGGTCGATGAACAGCCCGCTGCGCGAGAAGAAGACGTTCGCGAGCCCGGTCTGCCAGTAGAAGTCGTAGGCGATCGAATTGGTCGCGCACAGGAACTGGTGCTCGCGCACGTCGACCGCTTGACCCGGGTCGAGCTGCAGCGCGACGACCTGTCCCGGCGCCTCGCGCGACATCGCGACGTTGCCCGGGCCTTGCGCGGTCGAGATGAAGATCTGCAAGCCGGCGAAGAAACGTTTTCCGGCGTTCTGCAGGCCCATGAACCCCAAGCGCACCTGCGGCTGCTTCCAGAGCAGGATGTGGTGCTCGAAGTAGACGGTCGTGCGCGCGCCCAGCTCGATGTCGACGACGGGAACGAGCTCGCCCTCGACCCGGATCGTGGTGTCGCCGACGCGGATCGGTTCACGCGGGTTGTCGCTCTCGCCGACCGGCTCGGTGTACGCGCCGACCGAGACGGTCTGCGGCGCGGGTGCGCCGCACGCGGGGCAAAAGCGAGACCCATCGGGGACGTTGTTCTGACAGCTCGGGCAGGTCATGGGCGGCGCTTCGCCACCGCTCCGATGACGCCTACCCCGGTAGGACGACCGGGCGGCTGCGCCGGTACGCCTGCGCGAGCCCCAGCCCGATCAGGGCCAGTCCGCCGGCGAGCAGCACCAGCGCGAGCGCGAGGACCACGGTGAGGGCGCGCTGCGAGACGCCCTCGACCACGGTGATGGCGAACGACTCCGAGGCGGATTCCGCGTCGCCCAGGTGGGACGAGATCGCCAGCGACCAGACCCCGGGCATCGCCAGGGTCACCTCGCCGCCGAAGCTGCCGTCGGCGGCGCGAGCCAGCGGCACGCGCAGGCTGCCGCCGTCGGGCGCGGTGCCCACCAGCGTCACGCCGCGCGCGCGCAGGGCAGCGACCCGGAGCACGATCGGGCGCGCGGCCGTGTAGCCGTCGAGGCGTTCGATCCGCGAGCCCTGCGCGGTCATCGTGACGCCGAGCGTCTGGTCGCCGGCGTGCCGGGCCGAGGCGACGACCGCGGCCGAAGCCACCGCGACGGTCGCGATCAGCGCCAGGACCAGGGCCGTGACCGTGCGCAGCATGCCGTCGCTGTACCCAGCGCGGGCGGGTACGCTGGGCGCATGGAGCGAGAATCCGATGAGAATTTAGAGCGCCGCCGGGGCCGCCACCACGGCCGCGAGCACGGCGCCCCCGACGACGCGACCGATCTCGAGCTCGAACAGGAAACGGTCCCGCTCGAAGATACCGGGCCCTTGCCGGGTGAGGGTGCGGCGGTCGACGACGTCTAGTGCGCACGGTGCTGGTCGCCGGAGCGGCGGGCGGCGTCGGCGAGGGAATCGTTCGCGCGCTGCTGGGCGGTGACGATCTGCGGGTGGTGGCGACGTCGCGCGATCCGCGCCGGCTGGCGCTGCTCGAACAGCGCCTCGGCCGCGTTGACGATGGTGGACCCCGTGTCGATCAGCACGGGCGCCCCCTCTTTGATCTGCTTGGCCC
>CAXTNU010000360.1:0-2782 GCA_964245595.1 uncultured bacterium
ACCACCGCGCCGGCGGTGTGGGCGCCGGCGGCCAGCAGCGCGCCGGCGAGGTGGAAGACCGCCGTCGGGAGCGCGATCCGGCGCGGGCCGAAGCGGTCGACGAGCCGGCCGGCCGGGTAGCGCAGGGCAAACGTCGCGACCGCCAGGGCGGTGAACAGCAGCGCGGCGTTGGCGATCCCGCGCTGGTGGAAGGTGATCACCGCGAGCGCGGTGTTGACCCCGCCGACCAGCGTCGCGCCGACCAGGAAGCTCATCGCGGGCAGCCAGGCCGAGCGCATGAAGATGCGCCGCGAGCGGCGGATCCGCACGTCGTGCTGCTTGGGCAGGGTGAACAGGATCGCGACGCCGAGCAGTGCCGGGAGGCAGCCCCAGAGGTACTGCTCGCGCCCGACCCCGTGCTGCCACAGCCACACCGCCAGCGCGGGCGAGAGCGCGAAGGACAGGTTGCCCACCATGCCCAGCGTCGCGACGGCGGAGATCGCGCGCTCGGGCGCGACGATGCTGCTGGCGTAGGCGAACTCGGCGGTGATGAAAGCGGTGATGGCCAGGCTGCGCAGCGCCATCGCCGCCGCCGCGCCCGCCATGCCGTGGACGTACGCGAGCGCGAGCAGCGCCAGCGCGGCGGCGCCGGCCGCGACCCGGCAGGCGAGAATGCGCCCGAAGCGGTCGACCAGACCGCCGACGGGTACGCTCCCCAGCAGCGGCGCGACCGCGGCGATCGACGCCACCGTTGCGATCCCGGCTGGGCTGACGCCGTCGGCGGCGAGCGCGAGCGGCAGCGATCCGGTCGGCAGGTTGACGGTCAGCTCGACCAGGATCGCGCTGACCACCAGGATCGCGTAGGACATTCGATCAGTCTATCACGCGGAGGACTCCGCTCGCGATTCCTACGAAGGTACGCGAGTTTTGTCGGGCGTCCGTCTACACTACGCTGGAACGGCCCCCACCCACAGGAGCATCATGGCCCACGCACAGGCGTACACAGAGTCCGGCACGCCGGAAGAGCAAACCCGGCGGACCTTCATGGCCAATGCCGTCGTCGCGCTGGGCGGCGTGATCGGACTCGGCCTGGCGGTGCCGTGCCTGGCTTCGCTGATCCCCGCGGCCGACGCGACCGCGAGCGAGTGGTCGCCGCTCACCTCGGCCCAAGCCGACGCGCTCAAGAAGGCGACGGACACCCCGATCAAGGTGACCTTCAACCTGCACGAGACGGACGGCTATTTCGGCGCGTCCGACACCGAGCAGTTCTTCTGGGCGGTCAAGAACAGCGAGCAGCAGATGCGCGCCAAGCGGCCCGAGCTGTTCACCGGCGCGGAGAAGGTGCCCTACCCGGTCGTCGCGCTGGGCTTCTCGATCTTCAGCCCGATCTGCCCGCACCTGGGCTGCCGCTTCGCCTGGAACCAGGGCCTGTCCAAGTTCGCCTGCCCCTGCCACGGCTCGCAGTTCACCAACCTCGGCGAACACGTCGCCGGCCCGGCGCTGCGCGGCCTGGACCCGCTCCCGCTGCGCGACTTCAACGGCAAAGTCGAAGTGACGTGGATCGAGTACAAGCAGGGCACCCCCGACCACGTCATCCTCAAGGTCGGATAGGGGACACGGCATGCTGACCTGGCTCGACCAGCGCACCGGAATCGTCACGATGACGAAGGACTTCCTCACCGAGGACGTCCCCGGCGGCGCTTCCTACTGGTACGCCTTCGGCAGCGCGACGGTGTTCGCGATGATCTGCCAGATCGTCACCGGCATCTTCCTGTGCTTCTACTACGCACCGTCCACGGCGACGGCGTGGGAGTCCACCGACTACCTGATCCACCACGTCCCGGCCGGCGGCTTCGTGCTCTCGCTGCACTACTGGGGCGCCTCGGCGATGATCGCGCTGATGGCGATGCACCTGCTGCAAGTGCTGCTCTGGGGCGCCTACAAGAAGCCGCGCGAGCTGCAGTGGATCGTCGGCGTGCTGCTGTTCATCATCACGCTCGTGCTCGGGCTGACCGGCTACCTGCTGCCGTGGGATTTGAACGCGCTGCTGGCTTCGAAGGTCGCGATCCAGATCTCGGGCTCGGCGCCGGTCGCGGGCAAAGCGGTCCTGGCGTTCTTGCAAGACGGCAGCGGCATCGGCACGCTCACCATCAACCGCTTCTTCGGCATCCACGTCTGGCTGATGCCGGCGCTGCTGGTCGCGCTGGTCGGCGCGCACCTCTCGATCTTCCGCTGGAACGGCCCCGCCGGCCCGCCGCTCGACGAAGCGCCCAAGCTCAAGCCGGGCCGCTTCTGGCCGGACCAGATGTTCATGGACACCGTGCTGTCGGGCGCGATCTTCGTGATCATCGTCGCGCTGGCGGTGTTCGCCCCGGCCCCGTTCGACGCCAAAGCCGACCCGAACAACACCACCTTCGTCCCCTACCCGGCCTGGTATTTCTTGGCGCTCTACGCGCTGCTCGACGTCGTCGGCAAGTTCCCGCCCGCGATCGTTCAGATCGCGACCCTGTTCGCGACGATCGTCGGCCCGACGCTGCTGATCGTGCTCCTGATCGTGCTGCCGTTCGTCGACCGTAATCCCTCGCGCCGGCCCTCGCGCCGGCCTTGGGTGCTCGGCGTGACCGCACTGATCATGCTGCTGGCGGTCGGGCTGAGCTTCTTCGGCCAGTACAACGTCGTCGAGGGCCAGATCCGCAACGGCCTGGTCGGCGCGAGCCACGCCAACGCGCAGAGCTCGCTGGACCAGGCGCCGCAGGTCAACACCAACGGCGGTAACGGCGCGGCCGGCGGCGCGAGCTCGTCG
>CAXTNU010000360.1:2792-4206 GCA_964245595.1 uncultured bacterium
CTGCCACGGCGCCAACGGCCAGGGCCAGCCCGGCGTGTTCCCGCCGCTGGCGCAGAACCCGATGGTCACCGGCGACAAGAAAGCCGTCATCACGGTGCTGCTCAACGGCCTCAACAACGTCCCGGTCAAGGTCGGCGGCGCGGAGTACAAGGGCGTGATGCCGCCCTGGAAGGGCACGCTCACCAACAAGCAGATCGCCGACGTGGCGACCTACATCCGCAACGCCTGGGGCAACAAAGCCGACGCGGTCACCGAAGCCGAAGTCACCGCCCAAGCGAAGTAGCACCGAAATCAAGCCAACGAACGAGCCCGCCGGAAAACCGGCGGGCTCGTTTTCGTATGTGTGCTACCCGAAGCGGATCAGCGATCTTCGGGATGGTGCCGCAACACGAGCGCAACATCCCCGATGTCCTTAGGGCGGCCGGAGGCGCGCTTGTTAGCCAGAAACTGCGCGCGGCCGATCACCGGGACGGTCATGTCGCTGATGTCGAGCTCGACACGCTTGGGCCAGGCGTCCGCGAACGACACGCCATCGATCGCCGTGATGACATCGATCCGCCGCGGAACCACACCGATCTGGAAGATCAAGTCCTCATTGGTGAAATCGTCGACCGAGACGTCATCGAGAGGCGCGCCGAAACGTGCCAGCGCAGCGAAAACCTTGCGGGCATTCTCCGCATCGTGAGCGACCCACACGTCGAGGTCACCGGTCGCGCGCGGTTCGGCATGTGCGGCGAGCGCGTGGGCGCCGACGAGGAGAAATCTAACCTGGCCGGCGATGAACTCGCGTAACAGATCGCTGAAGTCGTCGTTCAACCGCATTGATTCCGATCATGGCGAAAGCATCTGCCGAGATCGCGTCGACCATCATCATGCGTTCGGCAGGCGACGTGGAGCGCCACCAATCCCGCTCAGCCGCCTCGACGGCCTCCGCGTCGTGCGAACTGAGGCGGCGCGCAGTCCACGTTTGCTGCCGCTTCGCACGCCGTTGCATCGCATCGTCCATGAACGAGGGATTCGCTCTCGGAACCGCTAGCCCCTCAGCCGCTGCATTCGTTCGCCGTCGGTTTCAGCGGACCGGGATCCGCTTCGTGCCGGCGGCAGTGCGGATGGCGACGGCGGCCGGAGTTCTCGCGGCCGTGACGGTTCGCGGTGTCGCGGGGACCCAGCGGACCACCTGCGTGCACATCGCGCCGCGGTTGGCTGGGTCGCGGTACTGGACCAGGGTGAACTGGGACGGATTCCCCGCCGACGCGGCGGGATCGAAGCGGGCCGCCTGGCAGCCGTCCTTGACCTGCGCCTCGCCGTTGAGGACGTAGCCGCCCGCGGTGCGGCGGGCTCGGAGGTTGCGGGCGTCGAGCGCGGGCGTACCGCCCGGGGTCCCAGCGAGCGCCGTGCCGGCGCTGGGGAGCGG
>CAXTNU010000361.1:0-4195 GCA_964245595.1 uncultured bacterium
GCCGCATCGCGCCGCTGCGCCTGAACGGCGACGCGGCGTACGCCGAGCGCGCGCGCGAGCTGCTCGCCGAAGGCGTGCAGGCCGCGCTCGACAGCGACGGCCCGGTCTGGTGCGAGCTGTCGGGCGGCCTGGACTCATCGAGCGTGGCCAGCCTGGCGGCGGCCGGCGGGCGCGCCTTGCCGGCGCTCTCGCTGGTGTACGGCGACGGCCGGCGCGGCGACGAGCGGCCCTGGATGCAGACCGTCGTGCGGCGCTACCAGCTCCCCTGGCGCACCATCGACGCGCACGCCTTTCGCCCGTTCGCCGAGCTGCCCGAGATCGCGTTCGCCGAGCCCAACGCGGCGATGCCGGTCTGGCCGCTGTTCCGGCACTACGACGCGCTGCTGGCCGAGCACGGCGTGGCGGTGATGCTGACCGGAACCGGCGGCGACGAGGTCTTCGGCGGCACGATCGGCGAGGCGTACCATCTGGCCGACCCGCTCGCCAAGCTCGACCTGGCCGCGACGCTGCGCGGCCTGGCGGCGTGGCAGCGGCGCAGCCCGACCCGGCGCTCGACCCTGCACCGCCTGCTCAACGACGTGCTGCGTCCGACCCTGCGCCACCGGCTGGGCAAGAACGTCTTCACCACCGGCGACCGGCCGTTCCAGACCCCGCCCTGGATCGAGCCGCGCTTCGCGCGCGGCATGCGCCTGCAGGAACGGATCGAGCGCCGCCGCGCGCCGCGCTGCGCGACCGTCGGCGCGCAGTGCTTCGCCGAGTCGCTCTTCGGCCTGGGGACCAAAGCCGGCCGCACCCGCGACGCGCTGGCGCGCAGCTTCGCCTACCGCAACCCGCTGCTGTACCTGCCGCTGGTCGAGTTCCTCGCCGCGATCCCCTGGGAGCAGCAGCTCGAACCCGAGCGCGACCGCTCGCTGCAGCGCCGCGCGCTGGCCGGGATCCTGCCCGAACCGATTCGCAACCGCACGAGCAAGAGCGGGCCGACGCACGCGTACTTCGCCGGCTTGCGCGCGCCGGGCCCGTGGCTGGACATGCTGCGCCGGCCGCAGCTCGTCGAGCGGGGCTACGTCGGCGCCCAGGCCTGGAACGAGGCGCTGGACCGGGTGCGCTTCGGCGGCGTGCACTCGCTCTCGCACTTCGTCTCCGCCGTCACGCTCGAATGCTGGCTGCGCGGGCGCGAGCGCCATACTCGTGATCCCATCCTCACCTCACCGCAAGGAGAGATTCCGTGACCGAGAAGAGCCCCTACTCCAGCCCCGAATTGGTCGAGCTCGGCGGCGCCGCCGAACTCACCGAACGCATCAAGAACAGCATCGTCGCCGATTGGCCCGGTTCGGGCGACTACTACGATGCGTCGAAGGAAGACGAGGAAGCAGCGCCCACCGAAGCGCCGGCCGAACCACCCGCCGAGGCTTAGCCTCAGCGGCGCAGCCGCCAGCGCTGGGCGTTGGCGGTCTGCGTGACCAGCGACGGCGCGAAGCCGTCCAGATCGTCGCGCAGCGCGGAGATCGCGACCGGCGAGGCGATGAAGGCGATCGGCACGTCGCGCAGCAGCAGCGCCTGGATGCGCGCGTAGGCGCGCTTGCGCGCGGGCTCGTCGTAGGACGCCAGCGCGGCGCGCTGGGCGGCGTCCATCTCCGCGCTGCAGTAGAACGAGTGGTCGTAGCCGGCCGGCGGGCGCTGGTCGCAGGAGAACTGGCCGCTGTCGTCCGGGTCCATCCCGGCGTACCAGCCGTAGATCGCCAGGTCGTAGCGGCCGCGCGGCAGGATGCCGCCCTCGGCCGGCGGCGCGTCGAAAATGTTGCCGCGGTAGGCGTGCACGCGCAGGTCGATCCCCAGCGGCGCGAGCTGGCTCTGCAGCGCGACCGCCTCGGCGCGGTGCGTCTGCGAGCTCTGCAGGATCGCCAGGTCGAGCCCCAGCCGGCGGCGCGGGCCGTAACCCGCCGCGGCCAGCAGCTTGCGCGCGTTCGCGACGTCGTGCGGAACGGCGTGCAGCGAGCGGTCCGCCGCCCACAGCACCGGCGGCAGGTCGGCGAGCGGCGCGGCGTAGTAGCCGTGGGTGACGTTGGCCCGGAACGAGGCCGCGTCGAGCCCCTCGGCGATCGCGCGCCGGACCCGCACGTCGGCCGTCGCGCCGCGCGCGTTGTTGAGCATGATCCCGTAGTAGGCGTTGAGCGCCGAGGTCGCGATCCGCACGTGCGGGATGCTGCGCGCCTGGGCGGCGGCGTTCGCGGAGAGACCGATCACGCCGTCGAGGTCGCCGCTGCGCAGGCCGACGAGCTGCGTGTTCTCGTCGGTGACGAAGCGGAACACGATCCGCCCGAGGGCGGGTTTGCCGCCCCGGTAGTTCTCGTTGGCGACCAGCTCGAGCCGGTCGCCGCGGGCCCAGGTCGCCACTTTATACGGTCCCGTGCCGACCGGGATCGCCCCGCGCTTACCGAGATAGTACGGCGCGTCGCTCTCGGCGAACACCGTGCCGACGAACGGCGCGAACGGCCGCTTCAGGCGAAAGCGCACGGTGCGCGGGTCGGGCGTCTCGACCCGCGCGACGACGTCGTAGCCGTGCCGCGTCTGGACCGAGCTCTTCGGGTCCATCACGGCGCGGAACGACGCGCCGACGTCGGCGCTGGTGAACGCGCTGCCGTCGCTCCAGCGCACGTTCGGGCGCAGGCGGTAGGTGATGCTGCGCCCGTCGGCGCTGATGCCGCCGTTGGCGCGCGTCGGCACCGCGGCGGCGAGCGCCGCAACGGGCCGGCCGGCCCGGTCGCACGCGATCAGCGGCTCGTACACCAGCCGGAAGATCTCGTTCTCCTGGATCGACTGCGAAAGGACGGGGTCCAGTGCGTGCGGCTCGTTCGCGATCCCCAGGCGCAGCACCTCACCGTGCGGCGCGGCCGGCGCGCACGCGCTCAGCGCAAGCGCGGCGGCGAGCGCGCTCAGCGCAAGTAGCGCTCGAACCATGCATCGATGCGGGCCGCGACGTCGCGCTGGTGGTCGGGCCGGCGGATGGTGTGGCCCTCGCCCGGGTAGACGACGAGGGTCGAGGGCACGTTCATCGCCCGCAAGCCGTGCCAGAACTCCAGCGACTGCGCGGGCGGGCACTCGACGTCGCGCTCGCCGACGTATATGAAGGTCGGGGTGCGGGCGTCCTTGATGTGCTCGATCGGCGAGGCCGCGCGGTAGACCGCCGGATCGTCGTAGGCCGATGCGCCGAAGAACGGGAGCATCCACTGGTCGATGCCGTTCTGGCCGTAGTAGCTGATCCAGTTCGCGACCCCGGCTCCGGCCGCTGCGGCCTTGAAACGGTTGGTGCGGGTGACGGCCCACATCGTCATGTAGCCGCCGTAGCTGTTGCCGGCGATCCCCAGCCGCGCGTCGTCGACCGGGGCGAGCTTCTCCGCCGCGTCCACGCCGCTCAGGATGTCGCGCAGGTCGCCGCCGCCGAAGTCGCGCACGTTGGCGCGCGCGAACGGCTCGCCCTGACCGAAGCTGCCGCGCGGGTTGGGTTCGAACACGTAGTAGCCGCGCGCGATCAGGTCGTGCACCGTGCCGCGCGCCTCGTAGCGCGGCGTCCAGGCCGCGCCCGGACCGCCGTGGATCAGCACCACCATCGGGTGCTTCGCGCCGGGCGGCGGAGCGGGCGGCGCCAGCAGCCAGCCCTGCACGTCGAAGCCGTCGTTCGTCCAGTCGACGCTTTGCGCGCGCACCGGCTCGGGCAGCGCCTCGTTGTCGGCGGTGATCTCGCGTATGTCGCGCGGGCCGCCCGCCATGATATAGGGCGCGTACGAGAAGTCTTGCGCGACGGTCGCCATCACGCGGCGATCGGCGGAGAACGCCATCCGGCCGTCGCTCGCGCTGAGCGACCCCGCCTGCGCGCGCAGCGTGCTCGTCGTGCGCGTCGCCGGATCGACCCGCACCAGGACCGCGCGCGAACCCTCCAAGGCGGTACCGAGCAGCATGCGCCCGTCCCAGACCACGCCGTTGAACGACGCCTTGAAGGCCGGCGTCGCGTCGGCCGGCGCGCCGCCCGCGAACGGAACGGTGTAGAGGTCGCCGCCGGTCGAGCCGAAGTCGCTCATCAGCCCGCCCACGAACGCGACGCTGCGGCCGTCGGGCGAGACGCGCGGCGACGCGAGCTGCGTCGCCGGCGCGGCGATCTCGCGCACCGCGCCGCTGCCTGCGTCGATCGCGTCGAGCC
>CAXTNU010000362.1:0-4194 GCA_964245595.1 uncultured bacterium
TCGCGGGGCTGCGCGTCGCGATCGTGGGCGACATCCTGCACTCGCGCGTGGCGCGCTCGAACATCGTCGGGATGCGCGCGCTCGGGATCGACGTCACCCTCGTCGGCCCGGCCACCTTGCTGCCGCAAGACTTCGCCGGTCCGGGCGTGCGGATCGAGCGCGATTTCGACGCGGTGCTGCCGCGGGTGGACGCGGTGATGATGCTGCGCATCCAGCGCGAGCGGATCACCGGCGGGCTGCTGCCGTCGCTGGAGGACTACACGCAGCGCTACCAGCTCAACCGGCGGCGGCTGGGTGCGCTGGGCGCGGCCGCGGTGATCCTGCACCCAGGCCCGTACAACCGGGGCGTGGAGCTGACCGACGAGGTGCTCGACGACCCGCGCTCGCGCTACGTCGTCCAGGTGAGCAACGGCGTGTTCGTGCGCATGGCGGTGCTCGATCTGCTGGTGAACGGAGCGGCCGTCCTCGCGTGAAGACTCTCATCGCCGGCGGGCGCGTGGTGGATCCCGCGCAAGGGCTCGACGCGCTGCGCGACGTGCTGATCGAGAACGGCGTCGTGACGCGGATCGGCGAGCACCTCGCCGACGCCGGCACGCAGGCGGGCTCGTCGTCCGCGAGCGCCGCGGTACGCGTGGTCGACGCGCGCGGTGCGATCGTCGCGCCGGGCTTCATCGACATGCACGTCCACCTGCGCGAGCCGGGGCAGACGCACAAGGAGACGATCGCGACCGGCACGGCCGCCGCGGTCGCGGGCGGTTTCACCGCGGTCGCCTGCATGCCCAACACCGAGCCGGCGCTGGATTCCGCGGCGATCGTTTCCGAGGTGATGCGGCGGGCCGAGACGGCCGGGCTGGCCCGGGTCTACCCGGTCGGCGCGCTGACCAAGCACCGGGCCGGCAAGGAATTGGCGCCCTACCACTTGCTGGCCGACGCGGGCTGCGTCGCGTTCAGCGACGACGGCTCGACCCCGCGCGACGCACGCGTGCTGCGCAACGCCGCCCGCTACGCCTCCGGCCTGCCGCACGCGTTCATCTCGCACTGCGAGGACCCCGACCTCAAGGGCGACGCGGTGATGAACGAGAGCGCGGCCTCGGTCCGGCTGGGCCTCGAAGGCTCGCCGGGATTGGCGGAGGACGTGATCGTCGCGCGGGACCTGCTGATCGCGGCCGACGCCGGCAAGCCGTGGCACATCGCGCACGTTTCGACCGCGACCTCGCTCGACCTCATCCGCTGGGCGCGCTCGCGCGGCGTGCGGGTGACCTGCGAGGTGACGCCGCACCACCTGGTCTTCCTCGACGACCGCTTCGACGACTACCGCGCCGACGCCAAAGTGAACCCGCCCCTGCGCGGCGCGCACGACCGCGCCGCGCTGCGCGCCGCGGTGCTCGACGGCACGATCGACGCGTTCGCCACCGACCACGCGCCCCACGGCCTCGACGAGAAGGCGCAGCTGATCTCGGTCGCGCCGGTCGGCTTCAGCGGCCTTGAGATCGCGGTCGGCGCGTACGCCCTGGCGCTGCCGGAGCTCCCGGTGATGCGCTACGTCGAGCTGCTGTCGACCAACCCCGCGCACATCCTGGGCGTGCCGGGCGGCACGCTCGCGCCGGGCAGCCCCGCCGACGTGACGGTGTTCGCCGACCGGCCGTGGGCGGTCGACGCGCGCCGGTTCCGCTCCAAGGGCAAGAACACGCCGTTCGACGGCATGACGCTGCCCCGCCGCGCGCTCGCGACGATCGTCGACGGCGCGGTCGTCTTCGAGCACGGCCAGGTGCTGCCGCGCGAAGACGTGACGGCGTGAGCCGACCCGAACCGTTGACTCCGCGCATGCTATCATCATATGATAGCATGCATGAGCGACCTGCTGATCCGAAATGTTCCGGCCGCGACCCTCGAAGCGCTCAAGGCGCGAGCGCAGCGGCGCGGTCGGTCGGTGCAAGCGGAGGCCTTGGAACTCCTCGACCAGGTGCGGTTGCCGGCAGGAACGATGCTGGTCGACTGGCTGCGAAAACACCGAACGGGACGTGTCGACGCGCAAGCCGCCATCGCGGCGATTCGAGAAGCGCGCGACGAGCGGTGAACCTCGTTCTCGACGCAAGTGCAGTCTACGTCATCCTCAGCGGGGCCGGTGCCGACGACGTCCTGCGGGCCGCCGAGGACGTCTCGGCTCCGGACCTCCTCGTACCCGAACTGCTCAACGCGCGGTGGAAAATGCTGCGCGCCGGTCGCGACGCGCCCACGCTCGAGTTGATCCTCGCGTTCTTGGAGCGGATTCGGCTGCTCCCGAGCGTGGAGTACGCCGCCGAGGCCGATGCCCTCGCACGCGCCCTCGATCACGCCGTCTATGATTGCCTGTACGCCGCCGTCGCCGGCCGAGCGGATGCGACGCTGGTCACGGCCGACGCGCAGTTCGCCGGCAAGCTGGCGAACGTGAAGACACGGATCGTACGGGCAGGATGATCAACAAAGCGACGCTGCTGCTGGCCGACGGAACGCGCTTCGACGGCGAAGGCTTGTCCGCGGCCGGCGTGGCGCTGGGCGAGGCGGTGTTCTACACCGGGATGACCGGCTACGAAGAGGCGATCACCGACCCGTCGTACGCGGGCCAGATCCTGACCTTCACCTACCCGCTGATCGGCAACTACGGGGTGAGCGGGACCGCCTCGCAGCACCCGCACGCGTGCGTGGCCGGCGCGGCGATCAAGCACCTCTCGCGCAAGCCGTCGCACTACGCGGCGAAGTTCGACCTGGGCTCGTGGCTCGACGCGCAGGGCGTGCGCACGATCGTCGGCATCGACACCCGCGCGCTGACGATCGCGCTGCGCGAGCACGGCACGATCGCCGCGGCGCTGGCGGTCGGGGACGAGGCGATCGCAACGGTCGAGCGCGAGCTGGCCGACTACGCGCGCGCCGCGTCGACGCGCGGGCTCGTCGCCTCGGTGGCCGACGCCTACACTCCGGGCGAGACGGTCGGCGCGGGCGCGACCCACGTCGTACTGCTCGACTGCGGCGTGAAGCGCGCGATCATCCGCGAGCTGCTGGCGCTCGACGTGCGGGTGACGGTGCTGCCGTACGGTGCGTCGAGCGAGCAGATCCTGGCCCTGCGGCCGGACGCCGTCGTCGTCTCGCCCGGGCCCGGCGATCCGGCCGAACTGGGCGACACGGTCGAGACGCTGCGCGCGCTGATCGGCAAGAAGCCCGTCTTCGGGGTCTGCCTGGGCCACCAGCTGCTCGCGCTGGCGCTGGGCGGAACGACGTACAAGCTGCCCTACGGCCACCGCGGCGGCAACCAGCCGGTGAAGGACGTCGTGCGCGACGCGGTGCTGGTCACCGCGCACAACCACGGCTACGCGGTCGACGGCGCGTCGCTGCCGGCCGAGCTGGAAGCGACGATGATCAACCTCAACGACGGCACCAACGAAGGCTTCCGCCACCGCACGCTGCCGATCGAGGCGGTCCAATTCCACCCCGAGGCGTCGCCCGGCCCGTTCGACGCGCGCGGCCTGTTCGCTCGTTGGCTCGACCGCATCGAGCGCTAGTGGGTTCGCCGGAGGCGAATCCTTCGCGTTCGGCCTGCGGCCGAGCCGCCTTCGGTCTGGCGATCGTGTTCTGGTCGTTGCCCGCGCTGACGAGCGCGCAGACGAGCTTGCGGGCACTGCACGTGCGCGATCTCTCGATGCGGGCCGACAAGACGCGCGTGCGCGTGCACGAGCCGTTCCACCTGGCGATCCACGTGCACGTGAACGAGAACGTCGCCGCGCTGGACGAGCTGGTCATCCCCGACGTCGGAACCATGCAGATGCTCGGCGACGAGCGCCACACCACCCACTCCGCCGGCGGCACCGACGTGGTGGAGACGCTGACCCTCGAACCGGCACTGGCCGGCCGCTTCACCTTCACGCCCGCGTACCTGGACGCGATCGACGCGCGCGACCACCGGCCCAAGCGGTTCTCCGCCAACCGCCCGGTGACGGTCGTGGTCGACGCCGGCGCGCCGCTCGGCGAGAGCGTCGGCAACGCGCTGCGGCAGCTCGCCGCCGTCGCACTCGTCGCGCTCGGGGCGGGTATCGCGCTCGTCGGGCTGATCGCGCTGGCACGCCGCGGTCGACGCCGGGGGGCGCGCCCCGTCGGGCCCGCGCCGCCTCCGGCGGCCGTCGCTCAACCGCCGCCGGCCGCGCAGCGCGCCCAGCGCGGCGG
>CAXTNU010000363.1:0-3633 GCA_964245595.1 uncultured bacterium
GCCGCCGGCCGGTCTACATCGCCTGCGTGGCCGTCTTCGCGGCCGGCGGCCGTGGCGGTCGGCCAGCTTGGTCGCGATCGGGATCGACACCACGTTGGCCAGCAGGTAGAGGGTGAAGACCCAGGCCAGGTCGCGCGGGCCGACCCCGAACGCCGCGCCCAGCGCCGGCAGCGCGGGCGAGAGCACGCCCAGGTCGAGCGCGCCCGCGAACACGCCCAGGCCGAGCGTGATCAGGAGCGGCACGGTCGAGCGGTCGAGGCGGTGGCCGGCGACCGTCGTGGCGGTGTCGGCCGCGGGAGGCGTTTGCGTGACGGCCATGTTCAGCCCGGCTGGACGGCGCTAGGTGATGACGCGGTCGAAGACCATCGCCGCGCACATCAGCGCCAGGTACAGCAGCGAGTACTTGAACAGCACCCGCGCGTAGCGCTTGGTGGGATCGCCCGAGACCTTCCAGGCGTCCCACAGGAACACGCCGCCCAGGACCAGCGCGCAGCCGCCGTAGCACGGGCCGAGCACGTGGAGCGGAAAGAACGCCAGCGACACGCCGACCAGCACCAGCGAGTAGATCACGATCTCGCGCTTGGTGTGCGCGACGCCCTTCACGTTGGGCATCATCGGGATTCCCGCTTTGTCGTAGTCGATGTTCGTCATCAGCGCGAGCGCCCAGAAGTGCGGCGGCGTCCACAAGAAGATCACCGCGAACAGCGCGAACGCGGGTGAGCCCAGGTGGCCGGTCACCGCGGCCCAGCCGACCAGCGGCGGCACCGCGCCGGCCGCGCCGCCGATGACGATGTTCAGCGGCGTCACGCGCTTGAGCCACATCGTGTAGATCACGACGTAGTAGGCGTTGCCGGCCAGCGACAGCCAGGCCGCGAGCGGGTTGACCAGCGCGTAGAGCAGCGCGAACGCGACGGCTTGCGTGATCCCGGCGAAGACCAGCGCGTCGCGCGCCGAGATCGCGCCGCGCGCGACCGGGCGGAACTTGGTGCGCGACATCAAGCGGTCGATGTCGCGGTCCCAGACGCAGTTGAGGGCGCCGGCCGAGGCCGCCGAGAGCGCGCCGCCCAGCAGCGTGACGAACGTCAGCAGGAGGCTTGGCATGCCGCGCGCGGCCATCACCATCGCGGCGAAGGTCGTGATCAGCAGCAGGTAGATGATGCGCGGCTTGGTGAGCTCGTAGTAGTC
Source organism: uncultured bacterium (assembly GCA_964245595.1). Classification (GTDB taxonomy): domain Bacteria; phylum Vulcanimicrobiota; class Vulcanimicrobiia; order Vulcanimicrobiales; family Vulcanimicrobiaceae; genus Vulcanimicrobium. The sequence continues at coordinate 1,186 of CAXTNU010000363.1, forward strand.
GTTGATTCGGCCGAGCTGGCCGCTCGCCGCCGCCGGCACGGCGCCGTCGACGCGCGCGAAGGTCGAGCTCATGGCGTCACGCGCAGCGGCGCGGCCGCCGGCTGCTGCGTCTGCGCCTGCGCGGCCCGAACGCCCGCGGCGCGCGGCGCGGTGCCGTCGATCGCGGCGAAGACCAGCGCGGCGACGAAGGCCAGGAAGGTCGCGCCGGCGTTGGCGGCGTGCGCCTCGCGCAGCAGCATCGGCAGGAACCAGGCCACGTTGGCGAAGCCGAGCATCACCTGCAGCACGATCAGCGCGTAGCCGAACAGCACCGCGACCCGCACCCGCGCGGTCGTGCCGAGCGCGGCCGCGTACGCGGCCAGCGTGGCGACCAGGAAGAACGCCCCGGCGACGAGCCGGTGGACCATCTGCGCGAACTGGTCGGGCGACGCGCCGGTCAGCGAGCCGCCGTCGCAGGCGGGCAAGCTCAGGCAGGCCAGGCCCGCGCCGCTCGAGCTGACGAACGCCCCGGCGCACATCGTGCCGAAGGCCAGCCCGACGGCCGCGGCCAGCACTCCGCCCAAGAAGCTGGGGCGGAGCGCGATCCGGCGTGGCTGGACGATCGCGAGCACGGCCAAGCCGGTCAGCCCGGCCAGGAACAGCATCGCCGTCCCCCAGTGGAGGACGACCGACCAGGGCGAGTTGCCGACGAAGACGGTCAGCCCGCCGAGCAGCACCTGGACGAGGAACACGACCGCGATGAACGCCATGGCGGCCTTCACCCCGGCGATTCGGGTCCGCTCGCGCCAGGCGCCCCACAGCGCGCCCAGGACCAGAAAGCCTTCGATGAAGGCGACCAGCCGGTGCGACCACTCGAAGATCACTCCGCCGCTCAGGGCGGGCAAGAGCTGGCCGTGGCAGAGCGGCCAGTCTGGACAGGTCATCCCGGCGCCGTTGATGCGCACCCAGCTGCCGAGCACGGCCAGCAAGAACGCACCCAGGGCTGCCGCCAGCGAAAAGGCCCGGAACATCACCGGAGATCGTACCGCCGCAAGGACCGCGGCGAAACGACTCAGGTCGTCAACAGCCGGACGTCGCGGCGATGCTGTGATCGGCCGCCACGCCCTCGTCGGCCACGATCGCCTCGGTCCGGTCGTCCAGGGCGCTCGCGATGGCGTGCATGGTGTCGTTCCAGCTGCTCGGCGGCGCCGGCATCAGCGAGTGGCCGAAGCCGGGCAGCGAGGAGCCGCTCTCGGGCGCCAGGCTGTCGCGGGCCAGGATCCCGCGCGCCTCGGCCGTGTCGACCCGGCCCTGGATGACCGTGATGTCCTTCATCAGCTCGTTGGCGGCCCGCTTCTGGCGCAGCAGCGCGCCGCCCAGCGCGTCGGTGAAGGCCTTGAGCTCGGCCTTGCGCTGGGGGTCGGGCGAGGCCAGAGCGTACTCGCGCAGGCGCTTGATCTCGCCGTCGGCGTTGCCGGCGTTGATCCGGATCTCGGAGGCCTGCTTCTCGAGCGCGTTGATCGCGTTGCGGCGCTGGATGACGTTGAGCCGGTCGAAGTCGACCGCGCGCAAGTTGTTGGTCAAGATCGCCAGGCCGCGGTCGTTGTCGAGCGCCTGGGTGATCGCGCCGTTGGCGTGCACGACGATCGGCGTGCAGGCCGGGAGCGCGCGAACGCGGCCGATCTCTTGGAGCGGCGTCGGGCGCGCGCTCGCGGCTGGGGCGGGTGCGGTCGCGGGAACGGTCGCCAAGGCGACCACGAGCGGCAAAATGCTCAGCATGGGCGGGGCCTCCGACTGCGGGATACCGGCTTCCGTCGCGGGCGCGGGGTATCCTCGGCAAAGCGCGTCGAACGCACGGTCCTCGATGCGGCGCGTGCTTGCCGCCCTCGTGATGGCCGTCGCGCTCGCCGGCTGCCGCGAGGTGCGGGTCAACCAGGTTCGCTCCGGGACCACGCCCGTCGTGGGCCGCCCGGAGGTGGTCGTCGTGCGCGACCGGCGCACGCTCGAGAGCCTGGGCATCGCGCAGAGCGCCGACTTCCGCCACGAGTTCGCGGTCGTGCTGCTGATGGGGCCGCACAAGGAGACCGGCTGGAGCCAGATCATCGAGTCGATCCGGCCCAACACCGACCGGGTTCGCATCGTCGCCTTCGAGCGCGCCCCGCTCGACGGCGGCGAGCCGGCCCCCAAGGAATACCGCACCTACACCGTCTGGCTGGTGCCCAACGTCGTCTACCGGCCCGGCTCGCGGGTCGACGTGGTGGCGCCCTCGGGCGAGGCGATCGCCTCGACCACGCTGCGCTGATGCGCCCGCGCAAGGCGCTCGACGGGGCCGCGCTGCGGGCCAACGCGGCCGCCTTCGCCGGCCTGGGCGCGCCGGTCGCGGCGGTGCTCAAGAACGACGGCTACAACTGGGGCGCGCGCCGGCTGGCCGCCGCGCTCGACGGCGTGGTCGAGTCGTACGTCGTCGCC
>CAXTNU010000363.1:3643-4168 GCA_964245595.1 uncultured bacterium
GCTGCAGATGGTGTTCCAGAACCCGGACGCGACCCTGAACCCCAGCCACAGCGTCGGCTACGCCATCGCCCGCACCGTGCGGCGGCTGAAGCGGGTCTCGCGGACGGAGGCGCGGCGGCAGGTCGGGCCGCTGCTTCAACGGGTTGTACGTGTTCCAGACGATGTCCGTCGTCGGCCACTCCAGCCCGAGGGCGTCGAGCAGCGGGGTCAGGTCCCCCTTGGCCTCCGGCGGCGGGCCGCCGCCCCGCCGGAGCAGGTGGAGCGCGTGCTGGCGCGGGACGGCATCCCCACCGTGGCGCCCCGCGAGTCGGCCGCGGCGGCCGCCGCCGAGGCGGGGCGGCGGGGCGGCTTGACGGTCCGAGTCGGCGTCCTGGACGCCTCGGGCTGGGCCGCGATCCTGCCCACAGACGCGCCCGCGTTCGCCGCCGCGCTGGCCGGCACGGGCGTGGCGGTCGAGCTCTGGACGCACCTCAGCTCGACTGCCCGGGCCGGCGCGATCCTGGCCGGCTTCGAAGCCGCCCGAGC
>CAXTNU010000364.1:0-3816 GCA_964245595.1 uncultured bacterium
CCTCGTCGTCGACATGACGTCGCTGTATCCCGATCTGAAGGGCAAGCGGCTGCGCGGCCGCATCGTCGGGCGCACCGTCGTTCCGTATCCGTCGCGTGGCGACCTCGCGTCGTCCGGCGCGCTGCGCGGCCGTGCGAGCGGCCTCGATGAAGATGTCCAGCCCGCGGTCGACGACCGCGCTCATGGCCTGCAGCAGCACGTCGGGAGCGACCGATTCCAGCGCCACCGCCTTGAGCTTGACGACCTCGTCGGCGTCCGCGTCGTAGGCCGCGCTCGCGCGCGGGTCGTCGGCGATCCGGCGCGCCTCGTCCCAGCTCGTCACCCGCAGGGTCCGCGGCGCCAGGCCGGTCAGCCGGACGCGCTCGTCGTCGGAGAACGGCAGGCCGAGCAGCGAGAACCAGCGTGCGCCGCGGATCGCGGCGGCATGCGCGCTCACGACCGAGGCGTCGAAGCCCACCTTACGCTCCTCGCGCCCGGACGGCGAACGATCCGGTTCCCACTGCTGCGCTCTTCACCCTCACTTGGACTCTCCTCGGCCCCCGGCGAGGCCGGACACCGGCCGCCCGCTGCGGGAGTGTTGGCGGCCGCCGCGCGCGTTCCCGGCTCGCCGCGGAAGGTGTCCGACGGGTATGAGCGCGGACCAAGCGGGCATGGACTTCGAAGCAGCCGCCGCCTACGCGGACCGGTACGCGCCCCACGCGCTCGTCGTGCGGCACGGCGAGCGCGTGGTCTTCGAGCGGTACGCGGCCGGTTATGGCGACGACAAGCCGCACGCGCTCTACAGCGGCACGAAAGCCTTCTGGGGCGTGCTGGCGCTGCACGCGCAGGCCGACGGCCTGCTCGAGCTCGACGAGCCCGTGGCGCGCACGGTCGAGAGCTGGCGCGAGGACGAGCGGAAAGCGCGTGTTACCCTGCGCGAGCTGTTGCAGCTCACCAGCGGGATCGGGTTCGGCGGCCTGGGCAACGCCGTACCGACGTACGACCGGGCCCTTGCGGTTGCGATCAAGGACGAGCCGGGCAGCGTCTTCACCTACGGCGGCATTCCGCTGCAAGTGTTCGGCGCGGTGCTCGCGCGCAAGCTGGCTGGGCGCGGGCTGACCCCGCACGAGTACCTGCGCGAGCGGGTGCTCGATCCGGCCGGCGTCGCGGTCGCCTCGTGGCGCACGCTCAAGGACGGCACCCAGCCGCTCCCGACCGGCGCGTTCCTCACCGCGCGCGACTGGCTGCGCTGGGGCGCGTACGTGAGCGGCGTGCGCGGCGAACTGGCGGAGTGCTTCACCGGCAGCGCGGCAAATCCGCGCTACGGGCTGGCCTGGTGGCTCAGCCCGCTCGCCGCGTACCGCGACATCGTCTACGCCAGCGGCGCGGGTGGGCAGGTGCTGTACATCATCCCGGGCGAGAACGCGGTCGTCGTGCGCTTCGGGGCCTCGGCGTCGTTCAAGCACGACGCGTTCTTGAAGCGGCTGCTCGGGAGCTGACGCGGTGCGTGCGCGATCGTACTCGCGAAGTGCGAGCGGAACGCTGCGAGCCAGACCGTTCGATCTACCGATCCAACTCGGTTCCGATGAGCCGCAGCCCCTGCGCACCGCTCGCGCGCATGCTGGCGTCGTCGGCGCGCACGCCGTAGTCGAGCTCCAGGATCGCGTGGTAGATCGCGCGGTAGCGTGCGGCCTCCCACGTTCGCTCGTCGATCGGGCCGTACGCGGCGCGGAAGGCGGCGTGCGCGGACGCGGGCAGGACGAGGTGCGCGATGGCGATGTCGAGCGCGGGGTCGCCGAGGTGGACGTCGCCCCAGTCGATCATGCCGCTCGGGCGCGCGTGCGCGTCGAGCAGGACGTGGCGCGCATAGAGGTCGCCGTGCACCAGCGTGCGCGCGTCGCCGGCAAGCGGCACGGGCGGGTGCGCGGCGAGCCAGGCGATGAAGCGCGCCGGCTCGGTCGCCACGCCCGCGTTCGCCCACACCGCAAACTCCGCCAGCGCGGCGAGCCGCTCCGCGGCGAGCGGCAGCCGCTTGTCGTGATCCAGGCGTCCGATCTCGTCGGGCGGCAAACCGCGCGCGGCGAGCGGCGCCGCATCGACGGCGTGCAGCGCGCGCAAAAAATGCCCCAGCGGCACGGCCAGCGCGGTGCGCGCGTCGTCGCTCATCTCCATGACGTCCGCGCTCGTGCCCGCGATGAGGTCGTAGCCCGCGAACACCCACGGATACTCGGCACTCGGTACGCCGGCATAGCGCGGCGCGGGGATGGCGAGCGGCACGTGCGGCGCGACGAGCGGCAAGATTGCGACCTCGCGCTCGACCAGGTTCGCACTCATGCGCCGCCGGGGGAAGCGAAAGACGACCCGGCCGCCGACCAGGAACGCCGTATTGTCCCAGCCGACGCCGAACGGCTCGACCGCCGTATCGCGCAGGCCGGAAAACTGCGCCGCGATCAGTTTCGCGGCGAGCGCCGCATCGACCGCGATGTCGGCCGCCCACATCGGTTGGGTCATCGCGCTAGTGCCGCGCTTGCATTAAGGCTGCCCGCCCCGGAGCTCCCGTTCGACGGCGTCGACCGCGTCGGCGTAGCGGATCTTGTACGCGCGGGTCACGTTCTCGCCGTGAGGGCCCGCCAGCCGGTCGACCCGCTGACGCTCGAACTGCGGCAATTGGAAGTAACGCTCGCGAGCGCTCGCCCACCGTGTCTGCGCCACGTCGATCTCATGGTGCGCCGTGCCGGCATGGCGAGCCGCCTCCGCCAGCAGCGGGCGGCCAAGCGACTCGTACACATCGCCCCACGCGGCGAGCATCGCGGCTTTCTCGCCGTCCGACGCTCCTCCGATGTCGTCCATCGCGCGGTACGTGCGCCGAATGCCGACCAGAGCGCTTCCCGCATAGCCGGCTTCCAACGTCTCGCGGCATGCCGCGACCAGCGAACGCATCATCTCGGATGAGCCGGCTAGCGGGTCTTTGCCGCTTCGGCGGATCGCGATCGTCTGTTCGACCGGCACGTCGCAGTAGAGCCGGCGAAACGAGTCGACGTCGATGGGTCGTCCGCCGAAGCTGTCGGCCGGCGCGAGCGCTCCGATGTTGTCCTCGGTCTCCACGTAACGCCAACCGGCGGGAACGTCCGGCCGAAACGTGAGGGGCTGGTCCTCGGTTCGCGACGAGACGGGCACCGGCGGAAGCCCGAGCGCGCGTGCGACCGCCGCATAGGCAGGGAACGGCGCCATACGTCCCTCTTGCGCGGCGTGTTCCGCTGCCCCCGCGGCCATGTCCACGAGCGCCGTCTCGAGGTTCTCCGCCACGCAGCTCAACGTGACGTAGCCAGGGTCGAAGTCGAACACCGGGAGCCGATCGGAATCACGCTCGGGAGCGTGCACGACGTAGCCGTATCGCATTCCGTCCACGCCCGGGCTCGCGATCGTGAAGAACTCCGGGACGAAGCCTGCGTAACCGCTCTCGATGTGCCGCCAGTGATGCCATGCCTTGCCGGGGTCGTAGTCCCACCACGCGAGCAAAAACGATTCGGAGATGTCGAGTCCGTCGCTTGCGGCCATCGCCAGCGGTAGCGCGCGGGGTACGCGAAAGCCGTAGGCCGCGTTCAGTTCGTGGTGAAGCGCGTCGACATCGATCGGCATCGTACCGCCTACGCCGGAGACTTGCGCACGCAGAGGGAGCGCCGGAACGCCGCGCTCACTGCAAACCGAGCTTGCCCAAGTACGCCGGCAGCACGTCGACCGGGGTGCCGCTGGTGTCGATCTGCAGGCCGTGCCAGGCGTAGCGCACGACGCCGTCGGGGTCGATCAGGAAGTCGGCCGGGATGCGGTATTTCGTGC
>CAXTNU010000364.1:3826-4134 GCA_964245595.1 uncultured bacterium
CGGGCGGGATCACCGCGTCGAGCTGCTCGATCGGGTAGATCGCGACCGGGAACGGCAGCGCCGCGCCGGCGACCGCCGCGCGCGCGGCGTCGGCGTCCTCGAGCACGTCGACCCCGACGAAGCGCACGCGGTCGCCGTACTTGGCATACGCGCTGCGCACGAACGGCATCGCTTCCTGGCACGGCGCGCACCACGAGGCGAACAAGAATACGTAGGTCGGCCTGGCCTGCGGGCCGCCCAGGCCCAGCGGCGCGCCGTCGGCCGCGGTCAGCGCGATGGTGGGCGCACGCCGCCCGACCGCGTCGGAG
>CAXTNU010000365.1:0-4102 GCA_964245595.1 uncultured bacterium
GCATGATGCTCAGCACGTAGCTCAGCGCGAAGACGGCCGCTTCGAACACCACCCCGATGCCGCGCGTCAGGCTGGCCGCGAACAGCACCGCCAGCGTGACCGCGAGCGCCGTGCCCCAGCGCGGGCCGGCCGCCAGCGCGATGCCCAGCACCGAGATCGCGCCCAGCGGCGCCAGCGTGACGGCCGGCAACGCGTGGTCGATCAGCAGCACCAGCACGGCGAGCCCGACGGAGCCCGCGATCAAGACCGCCCGGCCGCGCAGCGAGGGGCGAACGTGGAGCGCCGTCAGAGCGCGAGCCGCTCCGCGGCCAAGACGACGTTGCGCATCAGCGCGACGTTGGTCACCGGGCCGACGCCGCCGGGCACCGGGGTGATCTCGCCCGCCACCGCGGCGACCTCGTCGTAGGCGACGTCGCCGACCAGCGCGCCGTCGACGAAGGTCGTGCCGACGTCGATCACCGTCGCGCCCGGCGCGATCATGCCGGCCCGGATCAGGCCCGGCACGCCGGTCGCGCTCACCACGATCTCGGCGGCGCGGGTGTGATGGGCCAGATCGCGCGTCTCCTTGTGGGTGACGGTGACCGTCGCGTCGCGCGCCATCAGCAGCAGCGCGACCGGCAGGCCGACCACGTTGGAGCGGCCGACGACGCAGGCCCGCGCGCCGCGCAGCGGCCAGCGCGCGCTGCGCTCGAGCAGCAGCAGGCACGCCATCGGCGTGGCCGGCACGAATTCCGTTCCCGACGCGAAGGCGAGCCGGCCCAGGTTCACCGGGTTGGCCCCGTCGACGTCCTTCTCGGGCGGCATCGCCTCGGCGATCCGGCGGATGCCCAGGTGCGGCGGGAGCGGCTGTTGGAGGATCACTCCGTGCACCAGCGGATCGGCGCCCAGCGCTTCCAGCCGTGCCCGCAGGGCGGCTTCGTCCGCGTCGGCCGGCAGCCCGTCGACCGCCACGTCCACCCCCGCTTTCGCGCCGACCCGCTCCAGGCTGCGCACGTAGGCCTGCGAGGCCGGATCCTCGCCCACGATCGCGACCACCAGCCGCGGCACGACCGCGCGCACCCGCAGACGCCCGGCCCGCGCGGCGACCTCGTCGCGCAGCAGCTCCGCCGCGAGCGCACGTCCGTCCAGGATTCGAGCCGCCATCGCCGCCCGGGTTCGGGCGCCTGACGGACGCGGCCTGGCGGGCGTAGGCGATGGAACGGGTGCGCTGGACGGTCGCGCTGGGCGCGGGCTTCGACGAGGCCGGCTTCGCCGAGGCGCTGATCGGCTTCCGCCGGCTGTACAACGTCGCGCCCGAGCGCGTGCTGTGCGCACCCGACGTGCTGGCCCGCTTCGCCGCGCTCCACGCGCGCTCGGGCGACGACGCCTTCGCGCGCGACCTGCGCCACGCCGGCGTCGCGGTCACCGCCGCCATCCTCGCCCCCGGCACCGTCGTCTTCGAAGGCGAAGTCGACGAGGAGCGCATGGGGGACTGGTGAGGCGGAAGGGAATCGTTGCGGCATGACCGTCATGGAGCGGCTTCGCGCCGCCGGTGCGGCGGAAGACGAGGCGCAGCGCGCGGCGGGTACGATCGGCGGCGCGTTGCCGGTCGATCGTCAGGTCCGCATCACGGACGAGGTGCTCGACGCGGCCCGAGCCGGCGACGTGACGCTCGTCGCGCTGTTGCTCGCCGAAGAGGTCGCAGCCGAGCTCGATGAGATTACAGCGCTCGACGAACTGGAACGCGGTCGCCGCGGCGCTGAACGGTTTTCCGCGGCCGGCGCCATGCGCAATGCGGACGTCAAGAAGCTCGTCGACATCTCTCCGCCGCGCTATCGGCTGCGGGTCGGCCGTTACCGCGCGATCCTCGCGCTCGAGCGCGACCGCATCATCGTCGAGCGCATCCTCGACCGGCGCGACGCGTACCGCTGAGCGCGCTTTTAGAACAAGGTTGGTTCGTTCGCGCCCCAGCCTTCGAGGGTGAGCAGGCGGAGCTTCGTCGCGACGCCGCCGCTGGCCGAGAAGCCGTGCATCTTGCCGTCCGCCGAGAGCACGCGGTGGCACGGCACGACCGGCGCGAACGGGTTGTTTCCGAGCGCCCGGCCGACGGCCCGCGCGGCGCCGGGATCCCCGATGCGCGCGGCGATCTGGCCGTAGGTCAGCGTGGTCCCGGGCGCGATCGTCCGCGCGACCTCGTACACGCGGCGGTCGAACGGCGGCACGCGATCCATGTCGAGCGCGATCTCGGCCAGATCGGCGGGCTCGCCGTGAACCAGCGCGCCGATGCGCTCGACCGCCTGCAGCACGTGCGCCGGGGGCGGCGCTTCGGGTGCGTTCGGGAAGCGCTGCCGCATGCGCTCGCGCGTCGCGGCCGCGTCCGCCTCCGGCAGCTGGACGCCGACCACGCCGCGCGCCCCCCAGGCGATCGCGCAGAACCCGACCGCCGTTTCGAACAGGGCGAAGCCGTCAGCCGTCATGATCCGCCCATCTTCGACGCTGTCCGGCGCCGGCACTACGCCCGCTCCGGGCCGGCCGCGAGAAACGCCCGCAGCGCCGCGCCGAGCGGCTCGGGTTCCTCGACCATCGACAGGTGGCCGCTGTGCCCGAGCACGAGCGTCTGCGCGTGCGGGTAGACGCGCCGCACCTCGCGCAGCGCGGCGACGGGGATGAAGCGGTCGTGCGCGCCCCAGGCGCAGAACACGGGGCCGGCGTAGCGGGCGAACCCGGCGTGCAGGGTGCGGGCTTGGGCGAAGGCTTGGATCGCGCCGGAATAGACGCCCGCGAAGGCCTGCCGCAGCGCGAGGTCTTGCGAGAGCGCGAACGCACGCTCCAGCACCGCCGGCTCCAGCGCGGCCGGATCGACGACGCTGCGCCGCAGGGTGCGGGTGACGAACGCGCGCGACGGCTTGCGGGTGAAGAGCCAGCGCGCCAGCCCGCTGGCCAGCGCGTACACGAGGTAGCGCGGGGTGCGGGCGAAGGCGGCGGGAGCGATCAGCACCAGCCGCGCGACCCGCTCGGGGTGCCGGCCGGCGTAGTCGGCGGCGAGGAAGCCGCCCAGCGAGTGGCCGACCAGGGCGAAACGCTCCAGGCCCAGCGCGGCGACCGCGTCGTCGAGGACGCGGCGGAAGAAGGGCAGGTCGTAGGCCAGCGCCGGCTTCTCGCTGTCGCCGAAGCCGGGCAGGTCGAAAGCGACGTAACGCGCGGCCGGATCGAGCTGCGGCACTAGGCGCCCCCAGGCCGCGTCGGTCCAGTGCCCCAGGCCGTGCAGCAGCAGCACCACCGGCGCGCCGGCCTGCGGGCTGCCGGCCTCGAACGCGGCCAGCGTCACGCCGCCCGCGCGGATCGTGCGGGCGCGCCACGCGGGCGGAGCGGCGAGCTTCACCACGAAGGGTTACCGGTGCGCCGGACGCTGATCATCGCTGCGCTGCTGCTCCTTCCGAGCGCGTGTTATTCGGGTCCCGACCCGGGCCGCAACCCGAGCGGCGGCGGTCCGGCCGCCCTCGGCGGCGCACCGGCCCAGTCGTTCGACGTCCGCCGGACCGACGGTGTCGCCGACTCGCTGGCCCGTCACCGCGGCCAAGTCGTGCTGGTGAACCTGTGGGCCACCTGGTGTCCGCCCTGCCGCGAGGAGATGCCTGCGCTCCAGCAGTTCGCGCGCCAGAATGCCGGCCGGGTGACGGTGCTGGGGATCGATCAGGGCGAGTCGGCCGAGGCGGCGGCGGCTTTCGCGCGCTCGCGCGGGGTGACGTTCCCGGTCCTGGTCGACGAGAAGCAGCAATACGGCCGCACCTACGCCGCGGTCGGTTTGCCGACCACGGTGATCGTCGGGCGCGACGGGCACGTCGTGCGCGGGATCGACGGCCCGCTGACGCTGGCCCAGATGCGCGACGCGGTCGCGCCGGCGCTCGCCCGGAAGTGAGCGCCCGGGTCGCCGCGCTCGCGGTCGCCGTGCTCGCGATCGGGCTGGTGCTCGCGCAAGACCTCTATCCGCGAACCGGGCTCTACCACACCTGGCAGTACGCGCTGGCGCTGGCGATCGGGCGGCTGATCGTGCTGGCGGCCGCCAGCGGCGCGCGGCGCGGAACCGACGGCCCGGTCGGCAAGCGGCGGGCCTGGGCGATGG
>CAXTNU010000366.1:0-4094 GCA_964245595.1 uncultured bacterium
GTCGTCGCGGTCGACTCGTGGCCAAGGAACTCTTTGAGGAACAGCAAGTCCGCGCCGCGCTCGCGCATCAGCGTCGCGACGGTGTGGCGCCAGGTGTGCGGCGAGGCGTGCTCGGTGATTCCCGCGAGCTGCATGTAGGTGCGCACGATCTTGTACACGCCGGCGGCGCTGAGGCGGCGGTCGCCGCGCCCGACGAAAAACGCCGGCACGGAGGCGCGCGGCCGCACGCCGAGATAATCGCGCATCGCCGTCGCGGCTTCGGGCGTCATCGGGACGTAGCGGTCCTTGTTGCCCTTGCCCTTGACCACGCGGAGCTGCCGGCCGTCGAGGTCGACGTCGGTCAAATCCAGTCCGATCAGCTCGGCGCGGCGGACGCCGCACGACCACAGGCACTGCAGGATCGCGCGGTCGCGCTTGCGCTGCATGTCGTTCAGGTTCGCCAGCGGCTTGACGGCGAACACGCGGGCGACTTCCTCGCCGTGCATCGCTTTGGGGAGCGGCTTGCCGATCTTGGGCAGGATCGCGTCGGCGGCGGGGTTGTCGTCGCGCCGGCCGCTGGTCCGGAGGTGCTTGTAGAACGTCCGCAGGGTTGCGATCTTGCGGCGCATCGAGCGCGGGGCGTAGCGGCGCGAGCGGGCCAGCCAGGTCTGGTAGGCCAGAATGTCCGCGTACTTGGCCGTGGCGAGCTGCTCGTAGGGGGGCGGGGCCTTCTCGTCGAGCTTCGTGCCCAGCGCGGTCGACTTCAGGAACGCGCCGTAGTGCTCGAGGTCGCGCTGGTAGGCCTCGCGGGTGCGCGGCGTCGTGCCGCGGATCAGCAGGTACTGCTCGGCGAAGCGCGCGATCTCGGGATCGGCCGAGCGATACTCCGGGGTCTCGTAGACCGCTGCGCGCTTTCTCACTGTGATGTTTCCGTTACTCGACAGCGGCTGAAGCCCCTGTCCGGCTAGACACGGTCGGCCGCGAGCAGGCCGGCCAGGGACGCGTACCAGAGCCCTTGCAGCAGCCCGAATACGACCAGCGCGTGCGGACCGATGTGCGGCGTCCCGAACATCACCACCGCGGTCCCCGCCCCCACCGCGCAGCCGAAGCCGCCGGCGGCCCGCAGCGCGCCGCGCTCGCGCGCCAGGTCGGCCGACCACAGCGCGATCGCGACCGCATACCCAGCGAACCCGACCTTCGTGAAGGCCTGGATCGCCACGCCGCACGCGGCGAGCAGTTCGGACGACGCCGCCACGCCCGCGACGACGAACCCGTCGATCGTGCCGGCGGCGACGACCGCGACCGTCGCGAGCGCGTAGACGACGAGCGCGGCCAGCACGGGGCTGCGCCCGATTCCCCGCCGCAGCGAGTACGCGGCCAGCCCGAACAGCAGCGCCGCCGCCGCGGCGATCGCCACCGCGTGAACCGCGGCCAAGTGGGTGGAGAGCCGCGCGATCTGGCCGGGGACGTCACCGCCGTGGCGGACCCTCGGATGGGCGATCCCGATCAGCACCCAGCAGAGCGCGCCGGCCCCGAGCGCAGCCGCGGCCGTTCGTCCCGAAGCTGGTGTCGTCGTCATCGCCCACGAGCCTAGCAGGATGCGGGGCCACCGTCCCGGACACCAGTACGGAAGTGTCCGCCGACGCCAGGGAACGCATCCTCACCGCCTTCCGCGACCTCGCGCTCGAATCGGGCTTCGATGCGGTCTCCGTGCGCGCCATCGTCGCCCGCGCCGAGGTCGCGCGTTCCACCTTTTACGAGAACTTCGAGAACAAGGGCGACGGCTTCCGAGCGATCCTGGAGCCGGTCCTGGCCCCGCTCGCCGACGCCTGTACGGCCGGCGCCGATCGGCGGCGGCTGGCCTCGATCCTGACGCACCTTCGCGAGACGCCCTCGGCCCGAGGCATGGGCGAGGGCCCGTCACGGGCGCTGTTCACCGCCGCGCTTGCCGAGCTCATCGAGGCGCGGCTCGAGACGCTGCGCGGTCGCGCCCTCTCGGCGCCCGCGGCACCGCTGCCGATGATCGCGGCGTGGATCGCGCAGGCCGAGATCGGTGTCATCGTGGCATGGCTCGGCGCGGAGTATCCCGCGCCCGTCGATGCGGTGGTCACGCTGATCCTGACCGCGGCGCGGAGCTGCGCCGAAGCGTTCGTTCGGTAGGTCCTGCGGAAGTTCTTGACCGAGCGGCACCTGCGTGCTACCGTGCGCACATGCGTACCGCCCGCGCCTGCGCGATGTGTTGTCGTCCCAACGTCGGACGACGGCGGTACCGCCCGGCCTGACGACGCCCCCGCGTCGATCCAGCCGATCGCACCCTCGCCGTTTCGCGAGGGTTTTCTTTTGCCCGCGCGGTTCGGCACACTCCGGAGGCCCCCATGACGACTCAATCCGACCCCGGCTCGAACGCGGACCGCTTCCTCGAGGCCAACGAGCGATACGCGCGCAGTTTCCACGGCCCGCTGCCCATGCCGCCGTCCAAGCACGTCGCGGTAGTGGCCTGCATGGACGCTCGGCTGGACGTGTATCGCCTCTTGGGCCTGGCGGAGGGCGAGGCGCACGTCATCCGCAATGCGGGCGGCGTCGTCTCCGACGACGTGTTGCGCTCGCTGGCGATTTCGCAGCGGCTGCTCGGCACGACCGAGATCGTGCTGGTGCACCACACCGACTGCGGCATGCTCACGTTTCAGGACGCCGAGTTGGGCGAGCAGATTGCCAAGGAGGTCGGTTTCCGGCCGACGTACGGGTTCGCCGCGTTCGCAAATGCCGACGAGGACGTGCGGCGCGGTCTGCGCCGCATCGCGGCCGACCCGTTCCTCACACACCACGACCGCGTGCGCGGCTTCGTTTTCGACGTCGCGACCGGCAGGCTGCACGAGTGCGACCCAACCGCGTGAAATCCGAGCCGTTCCGTCAGCGCGCGGAAGGCACCGGTGACGGCGCGGCGGCGGGCTCGACGTCCACCTGGACGCGGACCGACCCGCTGCCGTCATCGGAAACCGTGACCGTGCAGTAGCCCGGATTGAGCGGCGTCACGGTGAACGTCGCGGCCGGCCCGGCGTGGGCGTCCGGGCTGAAGCGCGCGATCGCGCGGTCGCCCTGGCCGCAGTTCCGCGACGCCGCGTTGAACGTGCGCGTGTAGCCGTGCTCGCTGACGACGAACGTCCGGGCATTCGCCTGGCCCAGGCCGGTGAACGCCAACCGCGCGGCGGACACGCGAAGGGCGCTGGCCGGATTGACCAGCCCGTCGAGCGCATCCGCCGCCGCGGGCGCCGCCGCCGCCACGACGGCGCTCGAAAAGCAGGCCGCGACAACCGCCACTCCGCGCTCGGCGCGCCACCAGGACCTCGAGAACCGTTCGAACATCGTTGCAGCCTCTGGGCTATCGCAGCCCTCCGCGTCATCGTCCCCGGTTCGACGGCTTCTTCTCACGCCTCGCTTCAGTGTCGATAATCTGTATTTCCGTTACTCGTCGTAAGGGGCAGAACCCTGCGGGTTCACGATCCGGCCGGTTCCTTGCGCGGGTCCATCACGATGACCGGGCCCTCGCCCCGCAGACCTGGCCAGGCCGAGCGGCCGTTCCGGACCAGCTCGGCCACCACCGCGCCGACGTCGTCGGCCGTGATCCAGGCCGGGTCGGCGAACGATGCCGATTCACGGGTGCGGACCGGGCCGTTGACCACGAGCTCGGCGATGCGCACGTCGGCACCGGCCAGCTCGGCGGCAAGCGTCCGGGTCAGCATGAGCTGGCCGGCGGCCGCGATCGAGACGATGCTCGCGCCGCGCATCGGCTGGAACGCCGCGCCGCCGCCGATGCTCAGGTAGAGACCGCCCGGCGCGCGCAGCAGCGCGGGCACGAACGTGCGCGCGAAAACGAAATGCGTGGTGAGCATCTCGCGCATGACCGCGTCCCAGTCCGCCGGGTCCGTCTCGAGCAGCGGCGGGCCGTCCCACCAGCCCGCGCCCAGCGAGGCGATCGCGGCCGCGAGCGGCCCGAACTCGGCGCGCACGCGCTCGGCGATGGCGGCCGCGCCGGCGGGGTCGCCGGCGTCACCTGCGATGGTGACGAGCCGGCCGGCCGGGCCTGCCTCAGGCGGGCAGCGAGGACGCGCAGGCCG
>CAXTNU010000367.1:0-4086 GCA_964245595.1 uncultured bacterium
GTTCGCCGTCGCGGTCGCGCTGCCCGGGCTGGCGATGCTCGCGGCCGGCGGCCGGGCCGACGGGCCGTTCCTGCGCTTCACCGAGCAGCGGCCGCCGGCGCCGTTCCCGAGCTGGAACATCGCCGCGGTGGCGAGCGGAGCGTACGGCCGCGCCTTCGAGAGTGCCTTCGGCGACGCGCTGCCGGGCCGCGCGGGTTTCGGCGACAATACATCACCCGACGTGGTGCGCGGCCGCGACGGCTGGCTCTTCCTGGCGGAGGACCGCGACGCCCGAGAATGGGCCGCCCGCACCGACGACGGCGACATCGCCTACGTCGCCAACGTCTTCCGAGCTCGCGCGCTGTGGTGCCGCGCGCACGGGAGCCGGTACGTCGTCCTGATCGCTCCGGACAAGAGCACGATCTATTCGGATCTGCTGCCGGCCGGCTTTCCGCAACCGCGGCCCAGCGGCGACACGCACTGGACCGAGCGCGGCGCGTATGCAGCGTACCGTGCGACGATGCAGGTGCTTCGCCCGCTGGGGATCGCGGACCGGGTTCCGCTCGACCGCCTGCGGTTCGTCGACGTCAGCCGCACGAGCGGCCTCTACGCGAAATCGGGCGTCGGCACGCTGCTCGCCGACCGGCAAGTCGATGCGGCGTTTCCCGGCCGCTCCCGCGAGGAAACGCTCGCGGTCGATCCGTACGCGTCGGATCCCGATCTGGGGCAGTTCCAGCGGGTGCGCACGGCGGTCGAAGACTCGTCGCTGCCCAGCGCCGTCATCTTCGGTGACTCGTTCTCGTGGCGGCTGCAGAAGTTTTTCGCCGAGGACTTTCGCCATACGACGTACCTGCACTATCCTGGAACCGACGACGGCCTGCAATTCAACGAGCACGTCATCGCGGCCGAGCGCCCAACGATCGTTGTCCAAGAGGTCGTCGAGCGGTACATCCGGCACGAATGGCAGGAGTAACCCGGCCGGTGCGCCGCGCGAACCTGGTGCTGAGCGGGCTGTTCGCCCTCGCGGTCGCGCTGCCGGGGCTGGCGATGCTGGCGGCGGGCGGGCGAGCCGACGTGCCGTTCCTGCGCTTCACCGAATTACGGCTGCCGGCGCCGTTCCCGCCCTGGGAACGCGGTGCAATGGCGAGCGGCGCGTACGGCCGGGAGTTCGAGAGCGCGTTCGGCGACGCGCTCCCCGGCCGTTCGCACCTGGTCGAAGGCTACGGCGGCGTCCGCTATTACGGCTTCGGCGATACGACCACGCCGGTCATCGTCCGGGGCCGGGACGGCTGGCTGTTCGCGTCGGAGGACCGCGACTACCGTCGCTGGGCGGAGCACGCCGACGACGGCGACATCGGCTACGTGGCGCAAGTCTTCGCGCAGCGCGCGCGCTGGTGCCGGGCGCACGGCGCGGCCTACGTGGTCTTCTTCGCGCCCGACAAGAGCACCATCTATCCCGAGCAGCTCCCGGCCGGTTTCCCGCAGCCGGCTCGCTCGGCCATGACCCGCGTGCTCGCCGCCCTGCGCGCGGCCGGCGTCACCGCGGTGGACGTGCGCCCGGCCATCAGCGCGGCAAAGACGCAGGGCCTCGTCTACTCCAAGGGCGACACGCACTGGACCGACATCGGCGCGTACGCGGCGTACCGAGCCGTCGCCGAGGCGTTGCGCGGAAGCGGCTTCACCGATCGTCTCGCCGCCGGTGCGATGCGCATGCAGGTCGCGTACCGGCGCGGCGACTTCTACGCGCAAGAGGGCGTCGACTGGTTCGAGCAAGACCGGCAGCTCGACGCCGTCTTCGCCGCGCGCGCGCACGGCGTCCGGCTGGAGCACGACCCCTACGCAGGCGACACCGACCTCGCGCAGTTCTCGGTGGAGCGGAGCGTGAACGCCGACGTTGCGCTGCCGCGCGGCATGATGTTCGGCGACTCGTTCTCCTGGCGGCTGCACAAGTTCTTCGCCGAAGATGTCGGGACGCTGACCACGCTGCGCTATCCGATGCGCTTCGACGACAACTTGCAGTTCAACGAACACGCGATCGCCGTGGAACACCCCCGCTTCGTGATCCAAGAGGTGATCGAGCGGCACCTCGCTCACCCCATGCAGGAGTAGCGGCTAGGACTGCGCGACGACCTGCGTGCCGTAGGAGTCGAAGCGCAGCCGCACCTCGATCAAGCCCGCTTCGCGCATGGCGTGGCGCAGCCGGACCTTGTCCTCGGCGTAGAACATCAGGAAGCCGCCGCCGCCGGCGCCGATCACCTTGCCGCCCAGCGCGCCGTGCTCGCGCGCGAGCTCGTAGCAGTCGTCGATGTGCGAGTTGGACATCCCGCCCGAGCGCTTGCGCTTGAGCTCCCAGTGCTCGTGCATCAGCGCGGCGAACGCGCGCAGGTCGCCGCTCTCCAGCGCCCGGCACGAGTCCAGGCCGATCTGCTTGACGCGGTGCAGGTTCGCGATCATCGCCGCGTCGCTGGAGTTCGTGCGGTCGTTCTGGTCCTTGAGGATGGCCGACGCGGAGCGGGTGTAGCCGGTGAAGAACAGGACCAGATTGTCTTCGAGATTCGTGAGCGTCTCGTCGCTCGCGGCCAGCGGGCGAACGTCGACTTTCCCGTCCGGGTTGAACGTGAAGCAGGTGACGCCGCCGAACGCCGCGATGTACTGGTCCTGCTTGCCGATCGGCTCGCCGAGCATGTCGATCTCGATCCGGCACGCCTCCTCGGCCAGGTCTTCCTTGGTGGCGATGCGTTTTTGTTGGGTGTGGAGCGCGTGCAGCAGCGCGGTGGTGAAGCTCCCCGACGAGCCCAGACCCGTGCCGGCCGGAATATCCGACATGCTCGCGATGTCGAGGTAGCCGTCGGTGGCGCCGGTGAGCTTGAGCGCTTCGCGAATGATCGGGTGCTGCAGGTCCTCCACCCGCTCGACCCGCTCGTACTTCGAGTACTTCACGAAGAAGCCGGGGTCGAACGTCTTGTGCAGCGTGATGTAGACGTACTTGTCCAGCGCCGCGGCGATCAGAAAGCCGCCGTGGTCGCGGTAATACGAGGCGAGATCGGTTCCGCCGCCGCCGAGCGAGATCCGGAGCGGGCTGCGGGTGATGATCACCGGGAAATGCGATGGAGCACGGTGCGTCGCAGCTTCTAGCGCGCGCCGGGCCAGTCCCCCGGCACTGCGCCGGCCGGCTCCGCCGCGGGGCGCTTGCCCGCGGCGGCCGCTCCGCCGCGCCGCTTGCGCAGGACGCCGAAGAGCGCGCACGCGGCGAGCAGCACGATGCCGGTGAGACTCAGCGCGATGCCGCGCCCGACGGCGGCCGACCGGTACGAATACACGATCCGGTGATCGCCGGCCGGTACCGCAACGGCTCGGAAGAGAAAGTCCGCCTGTGCGATCGCGGTGTCACGGCCGTCGACGCTCGCGACCCAGCCCGGATAGTAGGTGTCGTTGAGCATCACGTATCCGGGCCTCGTCAGGTGGGCATCGATCCGGACGTGCAGCGCGTCGAGCCGCGCGAACGAGGCCGTTTCGCCCGCCGGGCGGGCCGCATCGCGCGCGCTCGGCACGCCCGTCATCACGAGGGTGCGCCGGACGTCGAGCGCGGGATCGGTCAGCGCGCGCAGCGCGGCTTGCTGATCGCGGACCGCGAGCACGTCGTGGAAGATGCTCGCCCGCGGCAGCGCCCCGTCGAAGCGGTAGACCCGCGCGTCCCGGTCGTAGACGAGGTCGAGGTGCGCGGCTCGCAGCCGGGCCGTCGCGGGCACGACGACGTACCGCACGGATGCGAGCGTCAGGAAACGGCGCGCGTTCTCGCTGTCGAGCGAGGGCGGCGTCAAGCCGTCGAAGCGGTCCACCCGGTCGCCGAATGGGCCGGTCGGGGGCAAGAAAGCGTCGACGAACGGCAGGAAGCCGCGCGGGTAGAGCGCGTCCACCGCACCGGGATCGTCCAGCCCGAAGGCGCCCGCCCAGTTGGGCACCAGCATCCCGGCCATTCCCAGCACGCGGTCGCCGCCGCCGCCGACACGGGCCTGCAGCATGGACACGTACGGCGCTCCGGCAAACGCGTCGCGCGCCGCGTCGGCCCGCCCGGCGCCGGCCAGGAAGAACGGCACGTAGTATGCG
>CAXTNU010000368.1:0-4052 GCA_964245595.1 uncultured bacterium
GGCCCAGAGCGTCTCGCCGCACGACGCGCCGGGCGCGCTCGCCGCGACGATCCGGCGCCGGGTGGTCAGGCGCTGCCCGTACTCCAGCCAGCGCAGCTCTTCGACCGGCGAGAGCGAGACGTTGCTGTCCGAGCCGATCCCGAACGCGCCCCCGGCGGCCAGATACGGGCCGAGCGGGAACAGCCCGTCGCCGAGGTTCGCTTCCGTGCTCGGGCAGAGGCCCGCGACCGCTCCGCTGCGCGCCAAGCCGGCCTGCTCGGCCGCGTCGAGATGGGTCGCGTGGACCAGGCACCAGCGCGCATCGACGTCGTTGTTGGCGAGCAGCCAGGCGACGGGGCGAGCCCCGAGCCCCGCCTCGACCGCCGCGACCTCGCGCGTCTGCTCGGCGATGTGGAGGTGCACCGGCACGTCGCGCGGCGAGCCCTCGACCAGCGCCCGCAGCTCGGCCGGCGTCACCGCGCGCAGCGAGTGGGCGCAGACTCCGATCGTCACCTCGGGATCGTGCGCGTACGCGCTCCGCAGCGTGCGCGCGATGTCGAGCACGTCGTCGACGCCGGTCGCGAAGCGGCGCTGGTGCGGGCCCAGCGGCGCGCCGCCCACGTCGCCGTGCGCGTAGAGCGCGGGCAGCAGGCAGAGCGCGATCCCGGCCTCCTTGGCGGCCTCGACCAGCGCGCGCGCCATGACCGCCCGGTCGGCATACCATTCGCCCTGCGGGTCGCGGTGCAGGTAGTGGAACTCGGCGACCGCCGTGTAGCCGGCCCGCAGCATCGCCCGGTAGACCTTCGCCGCGAGCGCGCGCAGGGCGTCCGGCGCGAGCGTGCCGGCCAGGCGGTACATCAGCTCGCGCCAGGACCAGAAGTCGTCGTCGCCGCGCCCGCGCCGCTCGGCCTGGCCCGCCATCGCGCGCTGGAAGGCGTGCGAGTGCAGGTTCGCCAGGCCGGGCACGCGCGGGCCCGCGACGCGCTCCGCGGCACCGGCTTGCGCGCCGGCGCGCACGTCGAGGATCGTGCCGTCGGGCGCGATCTCGAGCGCCACGTCGGGAGCCCAGCCGTCGGCGAGGAACGCTTCGGAGGCGAACAGGCGCACGGGCGGAACTCCGCCCGCCGCCGCGCAATACCTTCGCGGCGCAGCGACCCGCCGCTCGCCTCGTCCAGCGCGCGGGCGGAGGAGCCGACGTGAGACCCGCTGTCTACGATCACCTCGAAGCCCGCCTGCGCCGGCTCGAGAGCGAGGCCGCCCGGCTGCGCCGCAGCTTCGACGGTGATGACGGGCGCCCGCTGCCCGAGCGCTTTCCCCGGCTGCCGACCGCGGCGGTCCGCACCCTGCGCGCGAGCAAAGCATGAAGCCGGCATACGACACGCTTTGGGTCAACGCGCGGCTGGCGACGATGGCACCGGGCGGCGCGGCGTACGGCGCCAGCGAGGACGGCGCCCTCGCCGCGCGCGACGGCACGATCGCGTGGGTCGGCCCGCGCGCCCAGCTGCCCGGGGCTGGGCCGACCGGCGCGCCGGAGGCCCTCGCGGCTCGGGTGATCGACGCCGGTGCGCGCTGGATCACGCCGGGTCTGATCGACCCGCACACGCACCTGGTCTTCGGGGGCGACCGGGTGGCGGATTTCGAGCGCCGCGTCGCGGGCCAGAGCTACGTCGCCGCGGCGGCGGGCGGGAGCGGGATCGCGCACACCGTCGCGACGACCCGCGCATCCGATGAGGCGACGCTGTTCGCGAGCGGGGCGAGGCGGCTGCGCGCGCTGATCGCGAGCGGCGCGACGACGGTCGAGATCAAGTCCGGCTACGGGCTGGACGTCGAGACGGAGCTGCGCGTGCTGCGCGTCGCGCGCCGGCTCGGGCGCGAACTCGGCATCAGCGTGCGCACGACGTACCTGGGCGCGCACGTCGTGCCGCCGGAATACCGCGAGCGGCGCGCCGACTACCTCGCGCTGGTCTGCGACGTCGTGCTGCCGCGCGTCGCGCGCGAAGGGCTGGCCGACGCGGTCGACGTCTTCTGCGACACGATCGCGTTCTCGCTCGCCGAAGCCGAGCGCGTCGTCGCCGCGGCGCAGCGGCTGGGCTTGCCGGTGAAGCTGCACGCCGACCAGATCGCCGACACCGGCGCGGCCAAGCTGGCCGCGCGCGTCGGCGCGCTGTCCGCCGACCACCTGGAACGCACCGACGCCGAGGGCGTGCGCCTGCTCGCCGAAGCGGGCACCGTCGCCGTGCTGCTGCCCGGCGCGTACTACTACTTGCGCGAGACGGTCAAGCCGCCGGTCGACGCGCTGCGCGCGCACGGCGTGCCGATGGCGCTGGCGACCGACTGCAATCCCGGCACCTCGCCGATCCTCGCCCTGACTACCGCGCTGAACCTGGCCTGCGTGCTGTTCGGGCTCACGCCCGAGGAGGCCGTCGCCGGCGCGACCCGCCACGCCGCTCGCGCGCTGGGTCTGACCGATCGCGGCGAACTGCGGCCCGGGTTGCGCTGCGACCTCGCGCTGTGGGACGTCGGCTCGCCCGCCGAGCTGTGCTACTGGCTGGGGGCGAGCCCGTGCGCCGGCGTGGTGGTCCGCGGCGAGCCGCTCGCGCCGGTGGGCCACGATGCGTGGGATTACGCGCCTTCGCGCGGTAGAGACGGACGGTGAAGCTCGACAACAACCCGCCGCGCGGGACCCGCGACCTGCTGCCCGCCGCCGTCGCCGTGCGCGACGAGGCGCTGGCGACGATCGCCGCCGTCTACCGCCGCTACGGGTACCGCCGGATCGAGACGCCGGCGCTGGAGAGCATCGAGCGCCTGCAGTCCGACCAGGGCGGCGAGAACGAGAAGCTGATCTTCCAGATCCTCAAGCGCGGCCTGAGCGATCCGGTCGAGGCGGCCACGCCGCTGCGCGAGCTGATCGACTTCGGCCTGCGCTTCGATCTGACCGTGCCGCTGACGCGCTTCTACGGCAACAACCATGCCGCGCTGCCGTTCCCGTTCCGCAGCTTCCAGGCCGGGCCGGTATGGCGCGCGGAGCGCCCGCAAAAGGGCCGCTACCGCCAGTTCACCCAGTGCGACATCGACGTCATCGGCGAGGAGTCGGTG
Source organism: uncultured bacterium (assembly GCA_964245595.1). Taxonomy (GTDB): domain Bacteria; phylum Vulcanimicrobiota; class Vulcanimicrobiia; order Vulcanimicrobiales; family Vulcanimicrobiaceae; genus Vulcanimicrobium. The sequence continues at coordinate 3,076 of CAXTNU010000368.1, forward strand.
CTGGCCGAGATCGAGCTGATCGAAGCGACGACCGAGGCGCTGGCCGCGGTGGGATTGCGCAACACCACCGTGCGGCTGTCGGACCGGCGCTTCTTGAGCGCGCTGGCGGCGAGCATCGGCCTGCCGCCCGAGAGCCACGGCAGCTTCTTCATCACCCTGGACAAGCTCGACAAGATCGGCTGGGACGGCGTCACGGCCGAGCTGACCGCGCGCGGCGTCGCGGCCGAGGCGGCGCATTCGGCGCGCGCGCGGATCGAGACGCTCGAACATGCCCCGCCCGGCGAGATCGCCGACGCGCTGGCCAAGGCGATGCCGGATCTGCCGGCGGACGTTCTGGCCGACCTGGCCACGACGGCGCGCGGACTGGAGCAGCTGGCCGGGATCACCTGGAAATTCGACCCGACGCTGGTGCGCGGGATGGGCTACTACACGGGGCAGATCTTCGAGGTCGGCCACCCCGACCTGAGCTACTCGATCGCCGGCGGCGGCCGCTACGACAAGCTGGTCGGGCGCAGCCTCGGCCGCGACGTACCGGCCTGCGGCTTCAGCATCGGCTTCGAGCGCATCGTCGACCTGATCGGCGCCCCGGCGCGAACGGAACAGGTGGCGGTGCTGTTCGAGGCCGACGTTCCGCTGACCGACGCGGTCGCCGCGGCGCGGAAGATGCGGACGGACGGGCGAACCGTCACCGTGGTCCGCCGCAGCGGCAAGCTGGGCGCGCAACTGGGCCGGCTGGAGGAAGCGGGGATGACGTCCTACGTGGCACTGCGCGCGAACACGCTGGCGGGTGCACAGCTAGACGAACGACCCCTGGGCCGAACCGATGCTCATCGGTTTTAGAATATCGATCGGTCGCTGGAATAGGCGGAGTCGATCAAGGCATTTGCTAACTTGATAAAGCAGAGCTTCTCTGCTTCGTCGCTTACTTCAGCTAGCGTCAAGATATCCTCTCTGTCAAGGAATAACTGAGAATTATG
>CAXTNU010000369.1:0-4049 GCA_964245595.1 uncultured bacterium
GCCGATCAACCGGCGCACCTCGAGTCCGTCCAGGGGATCGACGTGCGCGCCGTCGGCGCGTGGGCCGCGTTCGGGATGACCGACTGGCACTCGCTCCTGCGCGACGAGGACGGCGTGCGCGAGGACGGCGTGTTCGCCTTCGCCGGGCCGGGCGAGACGCCGCGGCGCACCGCGCTGGCGGACGCGGTGGAGACGCTGGCGCGCACCGGCCGCATCGCCGACGAAGGCGCTCCGGGCTGGTGGGAACGCGCGGACCGCTACCTCTCCTTGGAGGAAATGCTGGCGATGCGCGAGCGCGGCGAACCCGAAGGCGATCACCTGGTCCGCGCGCGCCCGGCAGCGGCGCGCTGAAGCCCCGCGAGCGACCATCCGCACGACGCGTTTCGGCGCCGGACGCACCGGTTAGAATCCGGCCATGAAAGCAGTCGTTTTCCACGGCATCGGTGACATTCGGCTCGATTCCGTTCCTGAACCCAAGCTCGAGGAGCCGACCGACGCGATCGTGCGGCTGACGTCGAGCGCGATCTGCGGCACCGACCTGCACATGGTCCGCGGCACGTTCGCGGGCATGGTTTCGGGCACGATCCTGGGCCACGAGGGCGTCGGCGTCGTGGAAGAGGTCGGCAAAGGCGTGCGCAACCTGCGCCAAGGGGACCGCGTCGTCATCCCGTCCACGATCGGGTGCGGGGCGTGCATGTTCTGCCGCCAAGGCACGTTCTCGCAGTGCGACGTCGCCAACCCGAACGGCCCGCAAGCCGGTACGGCGTTCTTCGGCGGCCCCAAGCCGACCGGTCCGTTCCAGGGCCTGCAAGCTGAGTTCGCGCGCATTCCGTTCGCCAACGTCGGGCCGGTGAAGCTGCCCGATGAAGTGACCGACGATCAGGCGATCCTGCTTTCCGACATCTTCCCGACCGCGTATTTCGGTGCTTCGCTGGCTGAGATCGAGCCGGGGAACTCGGTCGCCGTGTTCGGCTGCGGCCCGGTCGGCCAGTTCGCGATCACGGCCGCATGGATGCTCGGCGCCGGACGCGTCTTCGCGATCGACCGCATTCCCGGGCGGCTGGAGCGTGCGCGCGCGCAAGGCGCCGAGGCGATCGACTTCGACGAAGCCGATCCGATCGCGGGGCTCATGGGGCTCACGAACGGAATCGGCGTCGACCGCGTGATCGACGCCGTCGGCGTCGATGCCATGCGGCCGCAAGCCGGACCGGCGGCAGCCGCGGGGAAAGCGCAGGCCAAGCAATTCGATCGGCAAGTGAAAGAGGTCGCACCCGAGCAGCACCCGCACGGCGGCAACTGGGAGCCCGGCGACGGGCCGTCGCAAGTGCTGCTGTGGGCCGTCGGCGCCCTGCGCAAGGCAGGCCGCCTGGCGATCATCGGGGTCTACCCGCCGACCGCGCAGTTTTTTCCGATCGGCGCGGCGATGAACAAGAACCTGTCGATCCGCAGCGGCAATTGCGATCACCGCAAATACCTGTGGGACGCGGTCTCGTGGGTGAAGTCCGGCCGCTTGAGCCCGGAACGCATCCTGACGCAGCTCGCGCCGGTAAGCGCGGCGCTCGACGCCTACGAAGCCTTCGACCGGCGCGAAGAGGGCTGGCTCAAGGTCGAGCTCGTTCCGGGCGCCCGCGGGAGCACGGTCGAAACGGTGCGCGGCGACGGCGCAGCGCGCAACGCGGCCCGCACCTAGGCGAAGCGAGCGCCGAGCGCGGGCCCGAAACGAATCGCCCGCGCGGGCGGCGAACGGGTGCGGGGTGCCGCCGAAGCGCTCCAAATCCGACCCGCTCGACCTCGCCGTCACGTTCCGCTTCCTGCGGGCGCTGGCGCGCAACAACGACCGGGCCTGGTTCCACGCCAACCGAGCGCCCTGGGACGAGCACGTTCGCCACGGCTGGGAGGATTTGGTCACGATGCTGCTGCTCGCCGGCAGCACGGCCGACGACCGGCTGGCCCACGCCGACCCGCGGGCCTGCGTGTTCCGGCTCGCCAACGACAACCGCTTCCACCAGCGCGCGCCGTACAAGACGCACCTCGCCGCCTGGATCTCGCCGGGCGGCAAGGACGGCGCGTTTCCGGGCTACTACTTCCACCTCGCGCCGGGCGATTCGCACGTGTCGGCGGGTGTGTACGTGCCGACGAAGCCGTCGCTGCACGCGCTGCGCTCCACCTTCGCGCAGGATGGTGCCGAGGCGCGCCGGTTCGACCGCGTCCTCGGCTCGAAAGCGCTGCGGCCGTACCTGCCGCTGGACACCGAGCCGTTGCGCGTCACGCCGCGCGGATTCGACCGCCACCACCCGCGCGCCGAGCTGATTCGGGCCCGCAACTACCTCGTGCGGCGAGACGTCTCCGACGCCGAGCTGCGCGAGCGCGGTGCGTTCGCGGTGTTCCGCGACGCGGTCCGCGCGACCGCGCCGTTCGTGCGCTGGCTCGACGAGCGCATGCTCGCGGCGGCCCGGCCCGAGGAGCACTTCGAGGACGTGTTCGAGGCCTAGCGGGCTGGGCAAGCTGCGAGGTATGAACGCTCTCCTCAAAGCCGCGGCCGCCGGAGCGGTCGGCGCGATCGCCACGAACGTCGCGCACGAGCTGACCCGCCGCCTCGTGCCCAACGCGCCGCGGGTGGACGTGCTCGGCATGCAGGCCCTCGCCAAGGGCCTGACCGCGACGACCGGCTCGACCCCGACCGGAGCCGACCTCTACCGCTCGACCTTGGTCGGCGACCTGCTCTCGAACAGCGCCTACTTCAGCGCGGTCGGGTTCGGTGGCGGCAACGCGGTCGCGGTCGGCCTCGGCCTGGGCGTGCTGGCCGGGCTGGGTGCGGTCGTGCTGCCGCCCCGAATGGGCTTGGACGAAAAGCCGACCGCGCGCACGCCGGCGACCGAAGCGATGACCGTCGCGCTCTACACCGCCGGCGGGCTCGCCGCCGGCATGACGTACCAGGCCTTCGGCGCGGACTGAGGCTACGCTTCGAGCGCGCGGATGCGTGACGCGAGCGACGGGTGCGAGCCGAACAGCAGCTCGGCCCAGCGCGGCGGGTCGAGCTCGGCCAGGTTCTGCTCGCCCAGGCGGCGGAAGGCGCGAATTCCCGCCGCGCGGTCGTTCGTCGCCGCGACGGCGAAGCGGTCGGCGCGCGCTTCGAGCGCGCGCGAGGCGGCGTTCGCCGGCGGCATGAGCGCGATCTGCGCCAGCATCGCGTAGAACGTCAGCCGCGCCCCTTGCGCGGGTGAGTCCAGGCGCCGGCCGGTGGTGGCGCGCAGGGCGGCGTCGGCGGCCAGCAGGGTCGCGGCGAGCGCGGCGGTGCCGACCGCGATACCGGTCCAGGGATCGCGCATGACGTAGTGGCCCAGCTCGTGCGCGACCACGAACAGCGTCTCGTCGGCGGCGAAGGACTCGACCAGCGTGTCGCCCAGCGCGATGCGCTCGGTGCCGAGCACGCCGGTCACGAACGCGTTGGCCTTCTTGGTCCGGCGGCTCATGTCGAAGCGCAAGATCTGCGCGTCGCCGACGCCGTAGCGCGCCGCCAGCGCGCGAATGCGCTGCTCCAGCTCGCCTGTCACCGGCTCGTAGCGGTTGAACAGCGGCAGCACGAACGTCGGCACGATCACCGTCGCGAACGCCAGCAGCGGCGGCGCGGCGGCGATCGCGGCCAGCGGCCAGCGCCGCGGCGCGCGCACCACGATCGCATCGGCCAGCGCGGTCAGCAGCGCGATGGCGACCGCGCCGACCGCGGCGCCCTTGGCTTGATCGGCCAGCCACGCCCGCGCGCTCTGGTCGCTGGTCCCGTGGACGCGCTCGAACGCGTGCCCTTCGACGTACTCCACCCCCAGATCGCGCAGCGTGTCGAGCGCGAACACGGTCAGCGCGAAGGCCGGCGCGCGCACGGGACGCGGCAGCGGGCGCAGCGCTCGGTCGAGCGGGTCGGCCATGCCCTGAAGAGCGGACCGCCCGCCATCGTCTCGGTCTTCGCGGGGCGTATCGCGGACACCGGCGTCGATCCGATCCCGCATATGATCGCTTGTCGAAAAGCGCTGAAAGCCGCCTGCCCGACAGCC
>CAXTNU010000370.1:0-4044 GCA_964245595.1 uncultured bacterium
TCTCGGCCGCGCGCTCGGGGCCGGCCCCGATCGCGGCCACCCCGGCGTCGTTGGTCCCGGCGTTGAGCACGACGGTCGCGCCGTCCAGGGCGATGCGCGGCACGTCCAGCGCGATGCGGTCGGCGAAAGCGGCCGGGATCCCGAAGTTGACCGAGCCGGCTCCCAGCAGCGCCGCGGCCCGCCCGATGTACGAGGTCGCGGGCGGGTTCGCGGTACCGCTGCCCCAGGTGATGGAGTCGCCGAAGCCGACGACCGGCGGCGGCGCGCCGCGCCCGCGCACCGCACCGATCAGGGAACCCCAATTCGGCGGCGGCATCTACGGCGTTCGGGCGCTCATCGCAGCGCTGTTTCCGCATTCGAGCGAGCGGTAAACGGCCAGGCCGATCGCGCGGCCGGCCAGAACTTCGGGCCCATGCAGCACCCGTCGCCGGCGGCCGCCAAGCCGCGCCTCATGCTGATCGAGCTCAACGAGATCGACCCATCGTTCTTGCGCGGCGCTTCGGCGCGCCTGGGGCTGCGCCACCTGCCGCGCCTGCTCGCGCTGCCGCACGCGCGCACCGTGACCGACGACGCGAAAGAGCATCACGGGCTGGATCCCTGGGTGCAGTGGGTCGGCGTGCACTCCGGCGTCCCGAGTACCGTCCACGGCGTGATCCGGCTGGGCGTGACGCGCTCCCAAGCGCGCCCGCAGGTGTGGCACGCCCTGGCCCGCGCGGGTTACACCTGGGGCGTGTGGGGAGCGATGAACGCGCCGCTCGGCGACACGCGCGGCTGCGCGTTCTTCATGCCCGACCCCTGGTCGTACGACGAAGCGGCGTACCCGCAGGCGCTCAACGACGTGCTGGCGCTGCCGCGCTACGTCTCCAAGAACTACCTCGACGTCGATCGCGGCGTCGCCCTGCGGCGCGCCTCGCAGCTCGTGCGCTACATGCTGCGGCCGGCCAACCTCGGCACCTCGGCCCGCTTTGCGCTCGCGGCGCTGCGCGCGGTGCTCAAAACCGGCCCCAACGTGCACACCTTCACCACCCTGCTCGATTACCTCTCGACGCTCATCTTCGTGCAGCTCCGGCGCCGCGACCGGCCCGACTTCTCGCTCATCTTCCTCAACCACATCGCCCACCTGCAGCACCAGTTCTGGCTGGCCGGCGAGCGCATCCACCCCGAGATGGAGCTCGGCCTGCGGCTGTGCGACGCGATGGTCGGAATGCTGCTGAACGACCGCGCGCCGGGTGAGGCGCTGCTGGTGATGAACGCCTTCAAGCAGGGCAACGTCGCCGAGGCCGGCATGTACGGCTACCGCCAGCACAATCCCGTCGAGGCGATGGCCTCGCTGGGCATCACCGGCGCCCGGATCGAGCAGTGCATGACCAATGACGCGCACCTGCTCTTCGACCGGGTGGAGGACGCCGACCGGGCGGAGCGCATCCTCACCGGCTGCCGGCTCTCCGACGGCACCAAACCGTTCGACGTCGAACGGCTCGGCCCGACCAGCGTGTTCTTCCAGATCGACTTCCACCACGGTGTCGCGCCGGGCGCGCGCATCACGACCGAGGAGCGCGACATCGCGTTCACCGACATGTTCGTCGTCGCCGCCCGCACCGGCGCGCACATCGCCGAGGGCGACGTCTTCAGCGACGGCATCACCGTTCCGCCGAACCTCCACAACCACGAGATCTTCGAGGTCGTGCTGCGCCATTTCGGCCTGCCGGCCGGCCCCGCCCAAACGGACCCCGGCGCCCGGGTGGCGGTCGCGTAGCAGCGGCCGCTACAGGTCCTTGCGCAGGGTGTACATGCGCACGCCGTCCTTGACGTACTCGCGCACGATGCGGTGGCCGTTGCCGAAGTGCACCTTGAGCACCGCCTCGTTGTCGGCGTGCGCGTTGAGCTCGTAGTAGGACAGGCCTTCCTGCACGAACCAGGCGTCGGCGCGCTCCATCAGCAGTGCGCCCAGGCGCCGGCCGCGAAATTTCGGATCGACGACGAGGTACACGGCTTCGGGAACCTGGCGGATCACCGCCGTGCCCGAGCCGACCTTCGTCCGCACCGCGGAAAGCAGACCGCGCGGGTTCGCCCGCACCAAGAACGTCGCGACGTCGGCCGGCCCCGCCAGCAGCGAGCGGTTGAACAGGTCGCGCACGTTCGCCGTCACCAGCACGTAGCCCGCGGGCACGCCGTCCTCGACCGCGTAGAACGACGTTCCGACCTGCCGCGCGATCGCGTTGCGGTAGAACCGCTCGACGATCGGCCCGCCGAGCTGGGTGAAATCGCTCAGACTCGGCGGCAGGTGTTCCATGTGCAAGCCGGTGATGGCGCGCGCGTCGCCCGGCCCGGCGGTTCGTATTTCCATGATGCAATCGAGCGGTTTCGACGCTTCCGACGGCGATCTTCTCGCACCGCGCGGGGTGCGCGCGTGCTCAGAGATCAGCCAGATAGCGGCACAAGACCGGCCCCACGCGGTCGGTGACCGCTTGGGGCAAGCGCTTCCAGACGCGGGCCGCGAGCTCGTACTTCTTGTAGACGTCATCGGCCCGCGAGGTGACGGTCGCGATCTTGACCGGCACGGCGCCCCAGCGGAGCTTGAACTCGTACGTGCCCGCACCGTAGGGCGAGCGGCCGTAATCGAAGGCGGTGCGGCCCGCTTCGTACGCGTCGCGAATCGCGGCCCAGTACATCGCCAGCCCGGGGCGCTCGTCGAGATAGGCGTGCCGCGTCCCCGACCACGGCACCCAGGCCAGGTGCTCGTCGTGGATCACGACCGCTGCGGCGACCGCGTCGTTCGCGCGGTACATGACGTAATACCGTGCGTCGAGCAGCTCGGGCAGCACGCGGAACAGCCGCTCCGAGAACGGCGGCGTTCCCAGCCGGTGCATCACCTCGCGAAAGACTTCCGAGAAGTCGTGCGCGAGCCGCGCGTCGCGGCCCGTTCGCAAGGTGAAGTCCGCGCTCTCGAGATCGCGCAGATAGCGCCGCGTCCGCTTGGCGATGCCGGCGTGCACGCCGTCGAGGCTCGGCTTGCGCAGGTCGATGCGCATCGTGACGGTGTCGCCGGCGTGGAAGTCCTCGTCGCGCGGCTCCAAGATGCGAATTTGGTACGGCCGCCCGCCCGCGCGCTCGACGAGCTCGGCGACGCGCTCGCGCGGCAGGTCGGTGTAGTTCAGCAGCGGGAGATACGACAGCACGGAGCGGGCGGCGATCTGCGGCACCCGCGCGAACGGTCCGTCGAACCCGTACCCGTAGACCCGCGCCAAGAGCGCTTTCCAGCTTTCGATGAAGCCACCGGTCAGCATCACCTCGCGGAACGGCCGATCGGCCGCGCTGGTGGCCGGGTCGTGCTGGTCGGAATCCATCGGGTGTCCGCTTTCCGACGCCGTCGCGGCCATTCCTGGACTGCGAGCGGCGCGGTGCGCGCGAGCGGATGCTGCGGCTAGCGCCGCCTGAGCAGGGGCACGACCGCTCGCGCGAGGCGCTCCGCGCCCGCGTCGTTGGGATGAACGTCACCCGGCGCGCCGCCGTACTCGCCGGCGACGTACCACTGGCGGTCGTACTCCAGATCGAGCACCGCCGCGCCGTTCCGCTCCGCGACCGAGCGCTGGTGGGCATCCCACTCGTGCGTCGCCGCGCTGCGCGAGTCCGCGATGAAGCGGTCCTCGGGCAAGCCGGCCTGCTTCTGCACCCGGCCGAAATCGCGCACGGTCACGACGACGAGCCGCGCCGCCGGAACGCGCTGCCGAACCGCCGCCACGAGCGCGTCGAAGTTGGGTTCGAAATACTTCGCTTGGCGGATCGCCGTCGCGGTGTCGGCGCGATAGTCGGCCGCGGCCGACACGTCGTTCGTGCCGGCATAGATCACGACGACGTCCGCCCGGAGCGGAATCGAGGGCACCTCGCCCACGATGTAGTCGGTGAGCGCGGCCGGAACGCCCAGATCGATGTACGAGGCGTACGCGAGCGCGGCGGCGCGGGCGAGGAACGAGGTGGCCGGCGGGTTGGACGTTCCCGTGCCGTAGGTGATCGAATCGCCGACACCGGCGATCAGCAGGCCGG
>CAXTNU010000371.1:0-4044 GCA_964245595.1 uncultured bacterium
GACCTTGGGCGTCGCGTCGACGGCCTGCTGGTCGACGTAGCCGACCGGCGAGGGGGGCGGGGTGGAGACGGGCGGGACGGGATCGCCGACGCCGCCCAGCAGGTCGCGCACGGGGCTGGTGATGTCCTGGCCGCCGTAGACGACGATCCGCTTGTCGACCACCACCGAGAGGTGCTTGGACGAGGCGACCGAGGCGATCGCGACCTGCGCCTTCTGGAACAGCGGGCCGAACAGCTGGCGCTGCTTGTCCGCCATCTTGCCTTGGAACTCGCCCGCCAGGCGCTGCTGCTCGGACTGCGAGGCGTGCGCCGCGCGGCCCGTGTACTGCCGCTGCAGCCCGGCGCCGTAGTCGCTGAGCTGCCGGCTGGCGGTTTGGAAGGCGGGCATCGCGCCGAGCGCGGCTTGATCGATCGAACCGATGTCGGTGATGTCGGTCGCGCCGATGGCCGGCGTCGCGAGCACGGCGGCCGCGAGAGCGAAGGCGAGCGCGGCGCTTCGGCCGCGCGTGAAGGGGTTGGTCATGGCTTAGAAACTCTGCCCGATGCCGAACGAGGTGTGCGTCCCCTGGCTGCCCTTCGCGAAGTCGAGGCGGAGCGTGTGCAGCCCGAGCTGCGGGACGTCGAAGCGAAGACCGACCCCGACGTCGCTGTGGAACACGAACTTGCTCAGGTCCGTGGTGGTCGTGCCGGTGCTCGCCATGCCGCCGCGGATCCGCACGCCCCCGCTCTCGGCGAAGGTCACGATGGAGAACTTGCGGTCGGCGGTCAGCGGGATGCGGTACTCGACCTGTCCCAGCAGCTGATCGGTTCCGTAGAAGGGGTCGGAATACCCGCGCAGGTCTTGGTCCGAGAAGATGAAGAGCTTGTTGGTCGGGATGGCGCCGGTCGAGAGCCCGGCCCGGCCGTGCAGCGCGAACGTCTGGTTCTTGCCGACCGGGAAGAAGCGCGCTCCGTCGGCGGTGATGAGCTGGTAGTTGAAGTCCGAGCCGAACTCGTGCCCGCTGATCTCGTCGCTGAGGGTCGCGTTGACGCCGCGGCGCGGGTTGAAGACGTCGTCGCGCGAGTCCGCTCCCAGCCCCAGGATCAGGCTGCGGACCTTGTAGGGCTTGTTGGAGTCGATCTGGGCGATCGAGGGCGCGTTGATGCCGTAGGCGTTGTTGAGCGTGTCGCAGGTCGACCCGGTCAGCGGGTTGCTGGTCGTGCAGGTCGGGTTCTGGACCAGGTTCTGCGCTTGGGGAAAAAAGTAGCCGCCGGGCAGGAGCGCGTTAGCGGCGACGCTCTGCACGTTCGCCCCGACCGAGACCCGGAAGATGTCGGTCAGGCGCCGCCCGATGGTCGCCGAGAGGCCGGTGTTGCGCGACTCGTACGTCGAGACCACGCCGTCGACGAGCTGCGGGTTGAGGTCGTTGGTGACCGGGATGATCGAGACCGGGAAGGGGCCGCTCGAGGGGCAGGCCGAGGGAGCCACGACCGGGGCCGGCGTGGGACCGGGCTGGCCGACGATGGTGCCGCCGGACGAGATCGCCCCACAGTTGGCGTAGACCGGGTAGAAGTTGGTCGTCTGCTGGGTGAACAGGGTCACCCCCAGGCTGTACTTCTGCGACTTCTCGGTCTTGCCCAGATACGGGATCGTGCCCTGGACCTGCGCGCTGCTGACCCGCGAGCCGCGCTCGAACCGCACCGAGCCGCCGTTGCCGGTGCCGTTGATGTTGTTCTCTTGATAGGCCACGTTGCCGGTCAGGCCGGTCCCGGTCAGGCCGCCGGAATAGCCGGCGCCCAGGGTCGCGGTGCCGGTGCGCTGCTCCTTGACCTGCCAGTTGACGGTCACCAGGGCCTGGCGCTTGGGATCGGGTCCGGGCTTGGCCTGGAAGTCGACTTTCTCGAAGAAGCCCAGGTTGTTGAGCCGGTCGTAGTCCCGCCGCAGGCCGCTGTCGGTGACCACCTGGCCGGGACGCATGCGCAGCTCGCGCCGGATCACGTCGTCGTGGGTCTTGGTGTTGCCGGTGATCTCGACCGCCCCGACCCGCAGCACGCTGATCGTGTAGCGCACGTCGGCGGTGCCGGCCTTCTGGTCGATGGTGGCGGGATCGACCCCGGCCTCGACGTCGCCGATCTTGAGGTCGTATTTTTCGTAAAGGGTCTTGAGCGAGTCGTAGTCCTTGTCGCGCTGCGACTCGGAATACGGGCTGCCGGGCTTGGTCACCAGCGCGCCGGTGATCACGTTGGGCGGCAGGATCGGGTCGGCGTCGGGGGCCGGCGTGATGATGATGTTGCGGACCGTCAGCCCCTCCTGGAGCTTGAGGGTCAGCACGCCGTCGGGCGCGATGGTGACGTCGGTGACGTGCGAGGGCAACTGTCCGCCGAAGCCGATCTTGTCGTAGTAGCTGTTGATCTTGAGGACGTCTTGCTGGTAGGTCTTGAGGTTGAAGACCTGGCCCGGCGCGGTGTCCATCAGGGCCAGCAGGGTGTCGGCCGAGACGCTGCGGTTGCCCGAGTAGCGGATCGCGGTCACGACCGGGTTCTCGATCACGCGGTAGGTCACGGCGACCCCGTCGGGGCGCTGCTTGATGATCGGCGGCGCTTGGTCGGCGAAGAAGCCGAGGTCGGCGATGGCGCGCAGATCGGACTGCACGACGGCGGGGTCGAACGGGTCGCCGACCTTGGTGCGGACGACGGAGAGGATGCGGTCGGTCGGAACGTGGGCGTTGCCCGTAACCGACACGGCGACGACCGTGGGAGCCGTCTGCGCCGACTGAGCGGCGGGCATCACCAGACCGAGGAACGCGAGCACGGCCAGCGCGATGCGCGGCGTGCGACGGAGCCGTTGGAGCAAGCGGAAGACGTCCTTCGTCACGAGAGCGAGCCACAGAAGCGCTCGAGGAGCGGCCGCCGGGCTGTTATCGGGTGTAACGCGCGTAGACTTCAGCACGTTCCCGGTCCCCAGGGTACGACGCGGCCCTCCTAGTGCCTTGTCCGCACACCCATTCTTAGCGTCAGCGGGCGGCTCGGGCGCAGCCCGAACGCGACGGCGGCTTGGCGAAGCCAAACGCGGCGGGTTCGGCCGCAGCCGAACCCACTACGGGTACTTGCGGGTGATCGAGAAGGTGAAGCCGGAGCGGCCGTTGAGCGGCTGGATGCCCTTGAGCCGCTGCGGGTTGGAGAACGGCGAGGTGCCGTTGGCGTTGGTCGTCAGGGCGTAGACGCCGTTCTGCTGGAAGTAGTTGAACACGATCGAGGTCACGGCGTCGGGGCGCGAGGTGAAGCCCAGGGTGGTTCGGTTGGGCGCGGTCAGGGTCTGGCCGAAGCTGGCGTAGAGGTCGCGGTGATCGATCTGCTTGAGCGCGTTGTAGCCCACCCCGCCGCCGTAGTCGGTGGTCAGCTCGAGGTCCGAGAGGCCGAACCTGCCGGTGAAGAAGCGCTCGACCGGGGCCAGGAAGCGCTGGGTGAGCTGGCCGTTGAGGATCGAGAAGGCCTCCTGGTTGAAGTTGATCACCCCGCTCTGGTAGGGCGTCACGCCGGGCGGCAGGAGCGGGTTGGAGATGCCGGGCGCGCCGCGCAGCGTGGTGCCGTTGTTCTGCGAGCCGAAGTTGACCGCGCCGAAGACCGAGGCGTCGAGCAGCAGCCCGACGATCTGCTCCTGGCCGTAGGGCGGGTTGGAGCTGAACTGGAGCGGCTGGGCGCCGCTGGCGATCTCGTCGGCCGGGCCCTGCGCCAGCACCGTGATGTCGGCGCTGCCGATCGCGTTGCGGGTCGGGTCGGGGTCGGGGTTGGTGACGTGGGCGAACGCTCGCAGGTCGACGTAGGGCATCACCCCGTCGGCCGGGTCGAAGCGGACCGCGGCCTGCTGGACCCGGAAGACGCGGTTGTAGGTCGAGAAGATCCCGCCCGGGGTGGCGGTCAGCGTGCCGGCCAGCTTGGGCGCGGCCAGGCTGCCCGTCACGTCCAACAGGCCGGTCGCGCCGATGTCGATGATGCTCGACTGGACCCGCACGGTGCGGCCGGCCCGCGCCATCAGGTCGAAGGCCAGGTTCAGCCCGGCCGGCAC
>CAXTNU010000372.1:0-4037 GCA_964245595.1 uncultured bacterium
AACCGGCGCGGCCGGGTCGCGGAGAACGACAAGCTCCTCGGGGTGCGCCTGATTCCCTGCCGAGTCGGGAACCTTTCAGACCGCCGTCGGCTCGGCGACCGGTTCCACCACCGCGCGGCGGCCGGGCCGGAAGGAGGGCGGCTTGGGCGCGAAGCGCGGCTCGACGTGCTTGGCGACGAGCAGGTACAGCGTCGGCACGACGATCAGCGAGAGCATGGTCGAGGTGATGAGGCCGCCGATGACGACCGTGCCGAGCGGGGCCTGCGTCTCCGAGCCGGCCTCGATGCCCAGCGCGATCGGGAGCATGCCGCCCAGCGTGGCCAGGGTCGTCATCAGGATCGGGCGCAGGCGCATCGGGCCGGCTTGGAGCAGCGCGTCGCGCGGGCTCAAGCCCTCGTCGCGCCGCAGCTGCTTGGTGAACTCGACCACCAGGATCGCGTTCTTGACCGCGATGCCGACCAGCATCAGCGAACCGATGAAGGCCGTCAGGCCGAACGCGCGGTGGGTCAGCCAGAGCGACGCGACGATCCCGATCAGCGCGAACGGGACCGACATCATGATGACCAGCGGGTCCAGGAACGACTCGAACTGCGAGGCCAGCAGCATGTAGATCAGCGCGATCGCCAGGATCACGACCAGGGTCAGCGCGGAGAACGTGTCGTTGTTCTGGGTGATCGAGGGGCCGAACTGCCAGCGGTAGCCCGACGGCAGCGGGTAGGCGTCCATGATCTTCTGCGACTCGGCGACGACGTCGCCCAGCGCGACCCCGACGATCGGCGAGGTGATGTCGATGCGCCGCTGCTTGTTCTGGCGCGAGATCTGGGACGGCCCCTGACCGATGGAGATCGCCGCGACGCCCGAGAGCGGCACGGTGTTGAGCGACTGCGAGGACGGCGCGTTCAGCGCGCTCGCCGCCACCGACGAGTCCGCCGCGCTCGTCGTCGCCGCGGTGGCGCTGGGCATGATCTGCAGCGTGTTCAGCGAGGCCAGCGTCCGGCGCTGGGAGGGCGGGTACTGCACCAGGATCGGGTACTGCGTGCCGTTGGTCTGCCAGTACGAGGCGATCGTGCCGGTCGTGGCGGTCGAGATGATCGTCGCGATGTCGCCCGTCGAGAGCCCGAGCTGCGCGGTGACGCGGCGGTCGACGTTCACGTCGACCTCCGGCTGGGTCGGCGTGACGTTGGTGTCGGGGCGGATCACGCCGTGGATCTGCGAGAGCTGCGGGATCACGCCTTGGGCGAGCTTGTAGAGCTCGTTGACGTCGGGGCCGTAGATTTGCAGCGCCAGCGCGTCCGAGCCTTGGCTCACCGTCTGCTGCACGATGTCGATCGCGCTGGCCGAGGCGATCGAGCCGATCAGCGCCGTGCGCAGCTTGCGGAACGTCGCGCGCTGCGCGGGCGTCGACTGCGCGGCCAATTGGGCCTGCGTCTGCGTCGAGGCCGTGCCGGGCCGGCGGCCGCGGCCGCCGCCCAGCCGCTGCTGCCACTGGTTGGTGAAGTCGTCCGCCTTGGCGCCCAGGATGTCGGGGCGCAGGGCGACCGCCATCGAGGCTTGGTTGGTGATCTGGCGGGTCGAGCCGCCGCCGAACGCGGTGCCGACCGAGTCGGAGACGTCGATCACGCGCGGATCCTGCTTGAGCGCCTGCTCGACGAGCTGCGAGACCTGGTTGGTCACGGCCAGCGACGTTCCGTTGGGCGTGCGCAGGTTGATGCGGACGAAGCGCGACGACGAGGCCGGGAAGGTCTCGGTCTTCACGACGCCCAGCTTCACCGCGGTCGCCGCCAGGCCGAGCAGGACCAGGCCGATCCCGAACACCACCGCCGGGCGGTCGACCGCGCCGCCGAGCAGGCGCCGGTAGCCCCCCTCGAACTTCTCGTACGAGCGGTCGAACCCGGCGCTGAAACGGTTGTAGAGGTTGGGCCGGGCGTTCGCCGCGGGGTCCGCCCCGTGCGCGCTGTTCGCATCGAGCATGAAGCTCGAGAGCATCGGCACCGTGGTGGTCGCGACGAGCAGCGAGATCGCGACGCCGACGATGATGACCAGCGCGAACGGTCCGAAGATCAGGCCCTGCAGGCCCGGGATCAGCAGCAGCGGCACGAACACCGTCACCACGGTGATGGTGGAGGCGAGGACGGCGGAGAAGATCTGCGCGGTCGCGTTGCGCGCCGCCTCGCGCGGCGACTCGCCGTCGGCGAGATGGCGGTAGATGTTCTCGATCACGACGACCGCGTCGTCGACGATCAGCCCGACCGCCAGCGCCAAGCCGCCCAGCGTCATGATGTTGAGCGACTCGTGCAGCATGTAGGCCGCGAAGAACGTGCCCAGCACGGAGATCGGGAGCGAGACGGCCACGATCAGGGTCGAGCGCAGCGAGTGCAGGAACAGCAGGATGATCAGGATCGCCAGGATCGCGCCGTAGATCGCGGTGTGCTCGAGCGCGACGACCGCCGAGCTGATGAAGCCCTGCTGGTCGAACACGACGCCGAAGTGCATCTGCGGGTAGCGCTTCTGGAAGTCGGCGATCTTGCCGTAGACGCCCTGCGAGACCGCGATGACGTTCGCGTCGGGCTGGGCGGTGATGGAAAGCGCGATCGACGGCTGGCCGTCGAGCCGGGCGAAGGAGCGGATCTCCTCGATGCTGTCGGCGACCGAGGCCACGTCCTTGATGTAGACCGGGGCGCCGTTCTTCACCGTCAGCACGGTGTTGGCGACCTCGTCGGCGTTCTTGTAGAGCGCGTTGGCGCGGATGGTGAACTCTTTGGGGCCGATGGCCAGCAGGCCGGCCGGCGCGTCCACGTTCTCGTTCTTGATCTTGTTGACGACGGCGTTGGAGTCCAGCCCGTAGCCCGAGAGCACGGCCTCGTTGGGCTGGACCATGATCGCCCGCTGCGCGCCGCCGAAGACGCTGACCGAGCCGACCCCCGCGACGCCCGCGAACTCGTCGGCGAGCTGGTTGTTGAACAGGTCGTAGAGATCGCGCTGCGGCCGGGTGGGATCGGTCACCGAGAGGCGGACGACCGGGAGCGAGTTGGGGTCGGCCTTGACGATCTGCGGCTGCTGCAGGTTGGGGTCGTTGGGAAGCTGGGTCGAGGCCCGGGCGACCTGCTGCTGGATGTCGGTCGCGGCGACGTTGATGTCGGTCCCGAACTTGAACACCGCGCGCACGCTGGTCTGGCCCTGGAACGAGTCGGACTGCAGGTAGTCGATCCCCGAGACGCGGCTGACCGCGTTCTCGATCGGGCGGGTGACGGTCGACTCCATCGTCTCGGGCGAGACGTTGCCGTAGTTGATCGTGACCGACACGACCGGCGGCTGGAACGAGGGCAGCAGCGCGACCGGCAGGCGCGGGATCGCGAACAGGCCCAGCACCACGATGGCGCAGGCCAGCATGGCGACGGTGACGCGACGGGTGACTGCGAAATCGGCGATCGACAAACGGTTGCTCCGGCGGGACGAGGCTCGGCCCAGTGTCCGCGTTCTTCCTGAGATGGCGCTCAAGACGCGGGCCGAGCGGTGGCGGAGAGCCCCGTCCCTCCTACCCCGCTAGAGGTCGAGCAGATCGTCCGTGAAGTCGTCCGGCAGCTCGAAGCGGATCGTGTCGGGCAGGTCGAAACCCGCCAAGCCGAGCGCGCCCAATGGGCGGCGCGGCATGCGGCCCGGCATCTGGCCCGGGTGGTCGGCCGCGGTGATGCCGCGGACGGCTTGGGCGAGATCGTGGGCCAGGCGCTCCTGGCGGCGGGCTCCCTCGCGGTCGTTGGACGCCGTGGCCCGCTGCGCGTTCGCCGCGGCCGCGGTGGCCCGCTCGGCCAGCGTGCGGACCTCGGGCGTGTTCTCCAGGGCGACGAGCGCCTGGAGCGAGCTGGCGTCGAAGCGTTGCGCCATCAGCACCTGAGGCAGACGAGCGATCTCTTGCAGACGCGGCAGGTCCGGCAGGCCGGGTGGCAAGGCCGCGGCCGGTGCGCCGGGCGCGGGCGGTGCGCCGGATGCCGGGCGGGCGGACCGGGCTCGCGGCGCGGGAGTGGGCGGCGCTTCCAGGC
>CAXTNU010000373.1:0-4033 GCA_964245595.1 uncultured bacterium
CGCCGCGCGTGCTGCCGGGCGATCCGCGCGTCCGCCTGCTCGACCTCGACGGCGACGGCGTCACCGACATCCTGTTCGATTCGGGCCGCGCGTGGCTGATGTACCTGCGCGAGGATGCCGCCACCTGGTCGGATACGCCGCGGCTGCTGCCGGCGAACCGCACGCCGCCGGTGTCGCTGGCCGACCCGCGCGTCTACCTGGCCGACATGACCGGTGACGGGCTGACCGACATCGTTCGCGTCGACGGCGGCGGCGTCACATACTGGCCCGCGCGCGCCGACGGCGGCTGGGACGCGGCGACGACCGTGTCGCCGGCGCCGGCTCTGGGCCGCGACTTCGACCCGCGCCGCCTGGCGCTGGTCGACGTCGACGGCGACGGCTGCGCCGACCTGGTCTACGTCGGTCCGACCGCGGTCACGTGGTGGCGCAACGTCGGCGCCAACCGGCTCGCCGCGCCGGTCGTCGTCGCCAACACGCCGCCCTCGACGCCGGCCAGCTACCGCCTCGTCGACCTGCTGGGCTCGGGCACGGCGGGGGTGCTGTTCCAACTGCCGGCGGTGCGGGCCGGCCAGTCGCGGCAAGCCTATCTCGACCTGTGCGGCGGCGCCAAGCCCTATCTCATGACCGACATGGCATACGGACCGTGCCAGAGCACGCACATCAGCTATCGCACCAGCACGGAGTTCGCCCGCGACGACGCCGCTGCGGGCTCGCCGTGGCCGACCTATCACCCGTTCCCGATCCAGTGCGTCGCGCAGGTCGACCGCACCGAGCACGCCACCGGCGTCACCGCCAGCACGCGCTACGCCTATCACGACGGCCGCTACGATCCCGCGACGCGGGTGTTCCTGGGCTTCGGGCGGGTCGAGGCCGACCAGCTCGGCGACGCCGGCGCGCCGACGCTGCGCACGCAGACCGTCTTCCACCTCGGGCTCGACCCGGCCGATCCGGCGCGCCCGCTGTTCGGCGACGAAGCGCTCGCGCTGGGCGCCTTGCGGCGCAAGCCGCTGAGCACGACCGTCTACGGTCTCGACGGCTCGGCGGCGCAGTCCAAGCCCTACGCGGTGACGCTGCACGCCTACGACGCGCTGCTCGTGCCGTCCGGTTCGAGCGACGGCACCAAGATCGCCGTTCCGTATCCGACCAGCTCGACCGAACAGCGCTGGGAGCGCCAGGACGCGCTGGTCTCGACCCGCGTGGTGCGCTATCTCGCGCTGAACGGCGAAGGCGACATCACGCTGCAGCGCACGCAGGCGCAGCGCAGCGGCAGCGCGGCGCCCGACCAAGACATCACGACCGCCTCGACGCTGGCGACCGGCGGGACCAACCTGCGCCTGCCGGCGCGGACGACGCAGACCGGCCCCGACGGCAGCGTCATCTCGGCGTCGGTCACGTTCTACGACGGCGACGACTTCGTCGGGCTGCCCGAAGGGCAGGCCACCCGCGGGCTGATCAGCCGGGTCGAGGACCTCGTCTTCAGCGACACGTTCGTGAGCGCGGTCTGGGGCACGGCGCCGCCCGACCTGACCGCCTACGGCTACCACCGCCTGCCCGGCGACGCCACCGGCTGGTGGAAGACGCGCCGCGCGCACCGCCGCTCGAGCGGTGCCGCCGGCCCGGTACTCGCCACCCGCGGCCCGCTCGGCGCGCTCCAAACGCTCCAGTACGATGCCGGCGGCCAGCGCGTCACGGCGGTGACCGACGCGGCCGGCAACACCGCCACCGCCACCGCCGACGCGCGGGTGTGGCAGACCGACACGCTCACCGACGCGAACGCGAACACGACGGCCGACGTGTTCGACGCCTTGGGACGGGTGGTCGCGACGATCGGCCCGGCCGACAGCGCGGCGCTGCCGTCGGCGACCTTCGCCTATACCGCGGGAGCGGTGTCGCGGATCGACGGCGCGGCGCGCGTCGCGCACGGCGGCGCCGACGTGGTGCCGGCCGTGACCTGGATCGACGGCTTCGGCCAGGTGCTGGGAAAAGGCACGCCGGGCGCGGCGGCCGGTGAATGGATCGTGTCGGGCGCGGCGGTGCGCAACGGGCGCGGCATGCCGGTCCGGGCCTACTTGCCGTACGCCGCGAGCGGTCCGGACTGGAGCGAGCCGCCGCCGGCGACGGGCGCCGCGCTCTACGTCTACGACGCGCTGGGGCGGCTGGCGCAATTCACCCGGCCGGACGGCCTGGTCGTCACGACCCGGCGCGAAGGCGCGACGGTCGTCACCAGCGAGACGTGGCCCGGCGGCGCGCCGACCGACGTCGAGCGGCAAGTGTTCGACGCGGCCGGCCAGCTGATCTCGGTCGCCCGCAACGCCGGCGACCATTGGGTCGAGCAGCAGTACCAGTACGCGCCGTCGGGCAAGCTCGCCGCCGTCACGCTGCCCGGCGGCATCCGGGTGCTGTTCGAGACCGATCTGCTGGGCCGCGTCTTCACCCACACCAGCCCCGATTCGGGCCGGACGGTGTACCTGCTCGACGCCTGCGACAACCAGCGCCTGCGGACCAACGCCGCCGGCCAAGCGGTGCGCACCGAGCTCGACGCGCTGAACCGCACGACCGCCGTCCACCACGACGGCGAAGCGGCGCCGCGGGTGGCCTACGACTACTACGACCACGGCGGCCCCGCGCCGGCCGACGGCATCACCGCCAACCGCTGCGCGCGCGTGTGGCGGGTGACCGACGAGATCGGCACGATCGTCTTCGAGTACGATGAAGCGGGCCGCACCACGGCCAGCCGGCGGACCCTCGCCGCGACGGCCGAGACGTTCGCCAACGGCGCGGTCTACGACGCGCTCGGCCGCACCGTCAGCGTCACGCTGCCCGCCGCCGGCGGCGCGGCTGCGCGCACGGTGCAGTACGGCTACGGTCCCGACGGCCGGCTCGCGAGCGCGGCGGGGATCGTCGAGCGGGCCGGCTACGATCTGTTCGGCCGGATGACGTCGATCACGTATGCCAACGGCGCGTCGACCACGATCGACTACCGGCCCGATGCCGGCAGCATCGAGCGGGTGCGCGTCGCCGACCGGTCGGGCACGCTGCTGCGCGACGTCACCGCCGCGCGCAGCAACGGGTTTCTCACCGGGTTGACCGGCGCGGCCGGCGGCGACGACGACGCGAGCTTCGCCTACGACGGCTTGCGGCGGCTGAGCGCGGCGGTCTACGGCAGCGCCGCGGCGCCGGCCGACGCGCACCACTGGGCCTACGACGATGCGTTCGTGATGACCGCGTCGTCGGATGCCGGCGCGCTCGCCTACGAGCCGGGCACCCACCGGCTGGCGGCGGTCGGCGGCAGCGCGACCGCGTTCGATGCGGCGGGGCGGCTGACCGGCAGCCGGGCCGGCACGCTGGAGTTCGATGCGGCCGACCACCTGACCGCCGCCGCGCTGCCGGGCGGCGGCCGGATCGCGCACACCTACGACTACCGCGGCCGCCGCGCGCTGTCGGCCCGCGACGGCGCGCAGACCTATTCGAGCCCGCTCGACAACCTCGAAATCCAATCCGGCACGGCGGTGGTCTGGGTTCCGTTCGGCGGCTTGCGCCTCGCCGCGGAGGTCGCCGGACGGCTGTGGTTCTTCCACGCCAACGCGCTGGGCGGTCTCGATCTGATCACCGACGACGCCGGCGCGTACGCGTACCGCGTCAAGCAGACGCCGTTCGGCGCGAGCCGGCCGGCGAGCGGCGCGGCGGCGGCGGGCACGCCGGCGCTGCTGAGCGCGCTGCTGCTTGGCACCGATGCGACCGGGCTGGTCTGCCAAGGCTGCCGCTGGTACGACCCGCAGGTCGGCCAGTTCGTCAGCCCCGACCCGCTCGTCACCAGCGCATTCACGATCGGCGCGTGGAACCCGTACCTGTCGTGTCTGGGCAACCCGATCGCGCTGGCCGATCCGAGCGGAGCCAGCTTCCTGAGCGTGCTCGAGATCAACGAGCTGAGCTTGGGCACCCACGCTGGCGGCCGGCGCGTCGAGCTGTTGCGCAACGTCTCGCTGTCGCTCGCGCGCGGCGAGACGCTGGGGCTGGTCGGCGAGTCCGGCGC
>CAXTNU010000374.1:0-3992 GCA_964245595.1 uncultured bacterium
GGCTGGATCTGCACCACCACGCGCGCGCTGCGCGCCCGCCGCCAGGCGTAGGGATTGCGCGCGAACTCCAGCCGCTCGCCGCGCCGCCACGCCGCGAGCCGAAACGGGCCCAGGCCGACGGGCCGGTCGTCGAGCGAGCTGCGGTCGAGCGAGGCGTACGCCGCCGCGACGTGGCGCGGCAGGATCGCGAACGGATCGTTCGCGCCCAGGCTCAGGAACGACGACACGAACGGCGCGAACGGGCGCTTCAAATGCACGACCAGACGATCCGGGCGCGGCACGGCGACCGACGCGATCGGCGCGACCGCCGACGTGTCGGGCATCGAAGTGCGCGGGTTGCGCAGCGCCTCGACCGTGAACGCGACGTCGCGCGCGTCGAACGGCGCGCCGTCGCTCCAGCGCCCGGTGCGGATCTCGTACACGATCGTCCGCCCGTCGGCGGAGATGAGGCCGTTCTCGCGGGTCGGCACGCGCAGCGCGCGGTCGGGCACGAGCCGCCCGTGCTCGTCGACCAGGAACAGGTAGCCTTGCGTCAGCGGCCCCAGCAGCCAGCCGAACGGGGTGTTGCGGATGGTGTTCAGCGAGCTGGGGTCGCCGTCGATCACGAACGCCGGCCCCCGCACTTCCGCCGCTGGTGCCGCAGCGGTAGGCGCGCGCGGCACCGCGAGCGGCGCGACCAGCACGACGGCGAACGCGGCGGCGAGCGAACGGCGGAGCGACGGCATGACCCATTTCCCCCTTGGCGTGAGGTGGCCCAGCGAGCGCTTCGCCCGTTGCCGCTCCGCACCCGCGGCGATCTCGAATTCGCCTGGGGCGCCGACGGCGAGACCGCCTGCCAGCGCGCGTGGGACGGTTCGTCGGTATGCGAGGACATCGTGTTCGGCTGGATCGAAGTGGGCGGGCAGACTTCCCCGGTCGGCGGCAAATGAGGAGAGCAACGATGAAAAAGAACACGATCTGCCTGTGGTACGACCATGACGCGGAAGAGGCCGCGCGCTTTTACGCCCAGACCTTTCCCGACAGCACGGTCGGCGCGGTGCACCGGGCGCCGTCCGACTATCCAGCCGGCAAGGCGGGCGACGTCCTGACGGTCGAGTTCACGGTGTGCGGCGTGCCGTGCCTTGGCCTCAACGGCGGGGATGCGTTCGAGCACAGCGAGGCGTTCTCGTTTCAGATCGCCACCGACGACCAGGCGGAGACCGACCGTTATTGGAACGCGATCGTCGGCAACGGCGGCGCGGAGAGCGAGTGCGGCTGGTGCAAGGACAAGTGGGGCCTGTCGTGGCAGATCACGCCGCGCGTCCTGACCGAGGCGATGGCCAGGGGCGGCGATGAAGCGAAACGCGCGTTCGAGGCGATGATGCAGATGCAGAAGATCGACGTCGCCAAGATCGAGGCGGCGGTGCGCGGCGACGCCGTGTCGACATGAGCCTCCCGCTCTTCGAGCATCCGTGCGCTGGGAAACGCCGCGCTCGATGCGGGCGGCGCCGCTCGTCGTGATACCGCTCGTGCTGGCTGCTGCGATCGCGTGCCCGGACTCCGCTGCGATCGTGCGGCGCTACCGCCGTCTGCTCGGCGCGACGGCCGGTGCGACGGTGCGTTTGGAGGGGCGGCGCGGCAACGTGGCGTGGCGCGGCTTGCGCTCGCCGGCCGGATACCGCTACGCGGTATCGCGCGGTGATATCGAATCCGCCTGGGGCGCCGACGGCGCGACCGCCTGGCAGCGCGAGTGGAACGGGTTCGTCGGGTATGCCGGCGCGCATCGCCGGCAGCTGGAGCGCACGGTGGAGCGCGTCGTCAGCGGAGCGATCGCGGCGGACGCTTCGGACGACGGCGGCTGTCTACGCATCCATCGCCGCGTCACCGCCTTGCGCTGGTTCTATCCCAAGGACGGGGCACCGGTCGAGATCGCGTTCGACGCACGCACCGCGCAGGTCGCGTTCGCGCGCATCGAACCGAGCGGAGCCAACCTCCGGCTGGGCGGCATCTCGTACCTGACCTCGCGTGCCGGGCGTCTGATCGGAAGCTGGGCGCTCGCGACGACCGGCTTCCATGCCGATCGCGCCGAGATCGTTCCGGCCGGCGCCGCCATCGACGATGTGCCGCCTCCGGCGCCGCGCTCGCCGCTCGGCGCGCCCTTCTCCCTGCCCGTCGCGAAGGCGCGAGGAGGGCATGCCCTCACCGTGACCGCGTCCGTCAACGGCGTTCCGGGGCGATTCCTGGTCGACAGCGGCGCGACCGACTTGACCATCACGCCCGCATACGCGAAGCGAGCGGGGGTTCGGTCCCGCTGGAGCTCCGGGATGCTCGGTATCACCGGGTTTCGGAGCAGCTTCGCCGCGCGCGCCGAAACGCTGACCGTCGGACCGCTCACGCTGCGGCGGGAACTGCTCTTGATCCAAGACCAGCAACCCGGGTTCGACGGGTTGCTGGGACTGCCGCTGTTCGCGCTCGGCGCCGTCACGCTGGACGCGAACGCCTCGACGCTGACCGTGTCGCCCTCCGCGCAACGAGCCGCCCCAGGCACCCAGCCGCTCCTGGACACCTACGACGGAACGCCCGTGGCGGCGGGCACGGCCGGTCGCACGCGATTCGACTTCGTGCTCGACACCGGATCGGCGGTGGATTTCTTGCTGCCCATCGTTCCCGGCATTCCGCCGCTCGCGAAGAGCGCGCCGACGTGCCCGAACACCGGTTTTCCCGGCATGCAGGGACGGCTCGACTTCGACCCGGTCGCGTTCGGCGACACGCCGTTCGGCCGCCAGCCGGCGTGCGTGTTCGCGATGAACCTCCTCGGCCGGAGCGATCTCGGGCTGGTCGGCTTCGACGCCCTCTTGCGCGGCGGCTCGTTCAGCCTGGACTACCGCGCCGGAACGTACGCGATCGGCAGCGGCGCAGGGACGGCGCCCGCCGCCGCCAATGTGAGACGCTTCAGAAAGGAGGGCCCAGTCCTATGACTGCTCCAACCGCCGCCGCCTCGCGCGGACGCAGCGCTCGCGTGCCCTCCCCGGCGCTCCGCTAAGGAGCCCTCCCGCACGCCTCGCCGCGCGTCTGCGCTCTTTCGCATGCAGACACCGACGAGGACGTCACCGTGGACCTGTCACCCCTGGGATGGACTTCCGCTCGCGCGGAGCATCTCGCCGCCCGGTATCCCGGGCTTCTTCCCGGCCGCGTCAGCGCGCAGAACCGCGGCGCGTACCGGCTCCTGACCGCGGACGGCGAGCGCGTCGCCGTCCTGGGCGGTAAACTGCGCCATGCCGCCGTCGGCCCCGGCGAATTGCCCGCGGTCGGCGACTGGGTCGCCTGCGCGCCGGCCGACGAGCGCGCCGTCGTGCACGCGGTGCTGCCGCGCACGACGGCGGTGGTCCGCAAAGCCGCCGGCAGCGGCGTCGACGAGCAGCTCATCGCGGCCAACGTCGACGTCCTGTTCCTGGTCAGCGGGCTCGACGGCGACTTCAACCTGCGCCGCATCGAGCGCTACGTCACGCTCGCCTGGGACAGCGGAACCCAGCCCGTGATCCTGCTCAACAAGGCCGATCTCCGCCCCGACGTCGGCGACGTGCTGGAGGAGCTGCGGCTGACCGGCTGGGGCATCCCGGTGCACCCGATCTCGAGCCTGGCCGGCGACGGCTTGGAACCGCTGCGGCCGTACCTCGCGCCGGGCCGCACGGTGGCGATCGTCGGCTCGTCGGGCGTCGGCAAGTCGACGCTGGTGAACCGGCTGGTCGGCGGCGAGCGCCAGCGGACCGGCGCGGTGCGCGCGGGCGACGAGCGCGGCCAGCACACCACCACCGCGCGCGAGCTGATCGTCCTGCCGGACGGGGGCGTGCTGGTCGACACGCCCGGCATGCGCGCGCTGCAGCTCTGGCCGGGCGGCGACGGGCTGGACGCGACCTTCGCCGACGTCGCGGAACTGGCGCGCGACTGCCGCTTCGGCGACTGCGCGCATGCCGGCGAACCCGGCTGCGCCGTGCTGGCCGCGGTCGGCGTCT
>CAXTNU010000375.1:0-3970 GCA_964245595.1 uncultured bacterium
GGTCGGGGTCGCGCTCGAGCACGTCGAACGCGACGACCAGATCGTAGCGGGCGGCGTCCGCGAGCGCTTCGGCGCGCACGGTCCGCGCGTTCGCATCGGCCGGCGCGCAGCCGCCGTCCACGATCAGCACGCCGTGCGGCGCGCGCCCGAGATACCGCGCGGCGAACGCCAGCATCGCCTCGTACGCCGCTTGGGTGCGGGCATCGGCGGGCGCGGCCGGCGTGCGCGCCTGAACCGGGTTCGCGAACTGCAGCGCGCAGGCGCGGCAGCGCGAGATCGCGACGCGGTCGACCACGAACTCGTACTGGACTTCGTCGGCTCGGCACATCGGGCAGGTCTGGTAGGCTTGCGCGAAGCGCGGGACGGCAAGCGGTTCTGCGGCGATCGTACCGGTCGTATCCCTCGTCATGTGAGCGCTCCGTTCGACGCGCCGGGCAATTTCTCCGGCGGGTCGCTTGCCGGCCCTGAGGGAAAGCCCGGGACGATGATTCCCGTTGCGATCTTGTGCGGCGGTAAGGGAACCCGTATCGCGGCGCTTTCCGGCGAGCTTCCGAAAGCTCTCTTGCCCGTCGCCGGCGTGCCGTTCTTGGAGCATCAGCTGCGCTGGCTGGCACGCGGAGGTGCGACCGAGGTCGTCCTGCTGACGGGCTACCGCGGCGAGCGCATCCGGGCGTTCGCCGGCGACGGCGAGCGCTTCGGGCTGCGGGTCGCGTACAGCGACGACGAGGACCGGCCGCGCGGAACCGGCGGCGCGATCATCCGCGCGCTACCGCTGCTGGGCGATGCGTTCCTGACCGTCTACGGCGACGCGCTGCTCGCCGCTGCGCCCGCCGACGCGGCCGGTGCGCTGCTCGCGCCGTACGAAGGCGTGATGACCGTCCATCCCAACCACGACCGCTGGGAGCGGAGCAACGTTCGCGTAGCCGGCGAGCGCGTGGCCGTGTACGACAAGCAGGCTCAGCTGGGTACGATGACGCATATCGATTACGGTTTGAACGCTTTCCGGTCGGCCGCGTTCGCCGGGTTCCCCACCGATGCACCGGTCGACTTGGGCGAGGTCCATCGAGCCCTGGCGGCTCGGGGAACGCTGCGAGCCTTGACCGTCTCCGAGCGCTGGCACGAGATCGGCTCGCCGGAGGGACTAGCGGAAACCGAGCGCTTCCTTCGCCATAGTTAGGATCACCCGAGCAGCATGAGCTTCGTCGCCACATTCCTCGCCGAGGCGAGCGAGATCGTCTCCGGCATCGACGCCGACGCCGTCGAGCGCGTCGTCGCGGCGCTGGTCAAGGTCCGCGCCGAGGGCGGCCGGCTGTTCGTGCTCGGGGTCGGCGGCAGCGCCGGCAACGCCTCGCACGCCGTCAACGACTTCCGCAAGCTGGTCGGCATCGAGGCCTACGCGCCGACCGACAACGTCTCCGAGCTGACCGCCCGGACCAACGACGAGGGCTGGGAAACGACCTTCGCCGCCTGGCTCGAGGTCAGCAAGCTGCGCCGCGGGGACGCGATCCTGGTCCTGTCCGTCGGGGGCGGCAGCCTGGAGCGCAACGTCAGCCCCAACCTCGTGCGCGCCGTGCAGCACGCCAAGCAGGTCGGCGCGACGGTGCTGGGGATCGTGGGCCGCGACGGCGGGTACGCCGGGCGCGAAGCCGACGCCGTGGTGATCATCCCGACCGTCAACCACGCCCACGTCACGCCGCACTCCGAAGCGTTCCAAGGCGTCGTCTGGCACTGCATCGTCTCGCACCCCGACCTCAAGGCGCGCGCGACGAAGTGGGAGAGCGTGGGGGCGCCGCAGCCCGTCTGATGCGGCCGGCGGTGTTCCTCGACCGCGACGGGGTCTTGAACGAGCCGGTCGTGCGCGACGGCAAGCCCTATCCGCCCGAGCGGCCCGCGGACCTGGTCGTCTCGCCCGGCGCGGACGAGGCGGTGCGCGCGCTGCGCGCCGCCGGGTTCGTGCTGGTGGTCGTCACCAACCAGCCCGACGTCGCCCGCGGGACCATGCCGCGCGCGACCGTCGACGCCATCAACGCGCGCTTGCGCGCGGAGCTGCCGCTCGACGACGTGCTGGTCTGCGCGCACGACGACGCCGACGGCTGCGACTGCCGCAAGCCCCGGCCCGGACTGCTCCGAGCGGGCGCCGAGCGGCACGGGCTCGCGCTCGACCGCAGCTACCTGGTCGGCGACCGCTGGCGGGACATCGAAGCCGGCACCGCGGCGGGCTGCAGAACGGTTCTCGTCGACCGCGGCTACGCGGAACGCCCGGCATCCACCGTTCCCCACGCGCGCGTCGCTTCGGTCCTCGAAGCCGCGCGCTGGATCATCAACGACGCTAGGAGCACCATGCACCAACTCGACGCCTCGCCCGACACCGTCTCGCTGGACGCCCTGCGCGTCAAGCTCTTCGCCGACGGGGCCGATCTCGACGGCATCGCCAAGCTCGCCGCGAACCCGAAGATCGCCGGCTTCACGACCAACCCGACGCTCATGCACAAAGCCGGCATCACCGATTACGAGACGTTCGGCCGGCGGGCGCTCGAGATCGTCGGCGGCCGCCCGCTCTCCTACGAGGTGTTCGCCGACGACGCGGCCGAGATGCTGCGCCAGGCGCGCAAGCTGGCGAGCTGGGGCGAGAACGTGTACGTGAAGATCCCGGTCAGCGACACGCAGGGCAACTCCACCGCCGCGGTCGTGCGCGAGCTGACCCGCGA
Source organism: uncultured bacterium (assembly GCA_964245595.1). Lineage (GTDB taxonomy): Bacteria > Vulcanimicrobiota > Vulcanimicrobiia > Vulcanimicrobiales > Vulcanimicrobiaceae > Vulcanimicrobium. The sequence continues at coordinate 2,709 of CAXTNU010000375.1, forward strand.
CGGCGCGAAGCTGAACGTCACCGCCTTGATGACCGAACGGCAGGTGGCCGACACGGTCGCCGCGCTGCACGGAACGCCGGGCGCCTACGTGTCGGTGTTCGCCGGGCGGGTCGCCGACACGGGCCGCGATCCCGTGCCGATGATGACGCGCGCCGCCAAGACGTGCGAGAGCGTGGCGAACGTCGAGCTGATCTGGGCCAGCCCGCGCGAGCTGCTCAACGTGTTCCAGGCCGACGCCGCCGGCGTCCACGTCATCACCGCGACGCACGACATCCTGGCCAAGCTGAGCCTGGTCGGCAAGGATCTCGACGAGTACTCGCTCGACACGGTCAAGATGTTCCACCGCGACGCCGCCTCCGCCGGGTTCACCCTATAGCCCGTGCTGGCGTACCTCACCGGTGCCGCGGGGTTCGTCGGGTCGCACCTCGCGGACCGGCTCCTGCGCGACGGCTGGACCGTCGTCGGGATCGACAACCTCGCGACCGGTGACGAGGGAAACCTCGCCGCCGCGAGCACGAGCGAGCGCTTCATGCTCGTGCGCGCGGACGTCTCGCAGCCGTGGGAGGGCTGGACCGCCGGCTTGGACCCGGCGCTGCGGCGGCCCGACGCGGTGCTGCACCTCGCCTCGCCGGCCTCGCCGGTGCATTACGAGCGGCTCGCGCTCGAGACGCTGGCGGTGAACGCGGTCGGCACCATGCACGCCGTGGCCTGCGCCCGCGCGGCGGGCGGCACGCTGCTGTACGCGTCCACCAGCGAGAGCTACGGCGACCCGCTCGAGCACCCGCAGCGCGAGACGTACTGGGGCAACGTCAACCCGGTCGGCATCCGCTCGTGCTACGACGAGTCCAAGCGGTTCGGCGAAGCGTACGTGACGACGGCGGTTCGCAAGCTGGGCGTCGACGCGCGCGTCGCGCGCATCTTCAACACCTACGGCCCGCGCATCGGCGCGGGCGACGGGCGGGTGGTGCCGAACTTCTGCGTCGCCGCGCTGCGCGGCGAGCCGCTCACCGTGTACGGCGACGGCTCGCAGACGCGCAGCTTCTGCTACGTCGACGACCTGGTCGAGGGCATCGCGCGCTTGGCGACCCGGCCGGGGCTGGCCGGCGAGGTCGTGAACCTCGGCAATCCCGCCGAGCACACGATCCTCGAGCTCGCCGCGCTGACGGCCCGGCTGGCCGGCGTGGCGCTGCACGTCGTCGAGCGCGCGCTCCCGCCGGACGACCCGGCCCGCCGGCGGCCCGACATCGGCCGCGCGCGCGCGC
>CAXTNU010000376.1:0-3967 GCA_964245595.1 uncultured bacterium
GCCCCGGCGAGCAGCAGTATCTGGACGTCAGGGTCGAACGCCAGGCCGGCGCGCGGTACGACGACGGTCGGCAGTTCGGGCAGCGCGCGCGCGCGGTTCGGCGCGTCGGTGTTCGCCGGGTCGCGCACCAGCGAGAACCAGAAGAACCCGTACGGCGCCAGCGTGACGGTGTACGGCGCGGTGGTGAGCGGCGGAAACGCGGTCGAGCCGAGCATCTCGAACGGCGTGCGCCCGGCGAACGAGGCCAAGTCGAGCTGCACGGCCTCGGCGTTGCCGGCCAGGTTCGCGATCACCAGCACCGTTTCGTCGTCGAGCTCGCGCAGGTACGCCACCGCGTGCCGGTTGGCCGGATAGAGCAGGGTCAGGCTGCCGCGCCCGAACACCTTGGCCGCCTTGCGCACCGCGATGATGCGGCGCATCCAGTTGAGCAGCGAGCTGGGCGTCTTGGACTGGCCTTCGACGTTCACCGCGGCGTAGCCGTAGGTCGGGTCGGTCACCGGCGGCGCGTACAGCCGGACCGGCTCGGTCTCGGAGAAGCCGCCGTTGCGGTCGGGCGACCACTGCATCGGCGTGCGCACGCCGTCGCGGTCCTTGAGGAACAGGTTGTCGCCCATCCCGATCTCGTCGCCGTAGTAGATCACCGGCGTGCCCGGCATCGAGAGCAGCAGCCCGTTCATCAGCTCGATCCGGCGCCGGTCGTTCTCGAGCAGCGGCGCCAGCCGGCGGCGGATGCCGACGTTGATGCGCATGCGCGGCTCGACCGCGTAGACCTGGTTCATGCGCGCGCGCTCGCGGTCGCTGACCATCTCGAGCGTCAGCTCGTCGTGGTTGCGCAGGAACACCGCCCACTGGCAGCCCTCGGGGATCGGCGGCGTCTGGCGCAGGATGTCGTAGATCGGGTAGCGGTCGGCGTCGGCGACGGCCAAGAACATGCGCGGCATGAGCGGGAAGTGAAAGCTCATGTGGCACTCGTCGCCGTCGCCGAAATAGGCGTTGAGGTCCTCGGGCCACTGGTTGGCCTCGGCCAGGAAGATCCGGTCGGGGAACTCGTTCTCCAGAACGGCGCGGAGGATCTTGAGCACCGCGTGCGTCTCGGGCAGGTTCTCGTTGTTGGTGCCCTCGCGCTCGCACAGGTAGGGCACCGCGTCCAGTCGGAAGCCGTCGATCCCGCGCTCGGACCAGAAGCGCATCACGTCGACGATCGCGCCCAGCACCTCGGGGTTGTCGAAGTTCAGATCGGGCTGGTGGGCGAAGAAGCGGTGCCAGTAGTACTGCCCGGCGACCGGGTCCCAGGACCAGTTCGAGTGCTCGGTGTCGGTGAAGATGATGCGCGTGCCCTGGTATTTCTTGTCGTCGTCGGCCCAGACGTACCAGGCCCGCTCGGGCGAGTTGCGCGGCGCGCGCCGGGCGCGCTCGAACCAGGGGTGCTGGTCGCTGGTGTGGTTGACCACCAGCTCGGCGATGACCCGGATGCCGCGCGCGTGCGCCTCGGCGATCAGCCGCTCGACGTCCGCGAGCGTGCCGTAGGAAGGGTGCACGTCGGTGTAGCCGGCGATGTCGTAGCCGTCGTCGCGCAGCGGCGAGGGAAAGAACGGCAGCAGCCACAGCGCGGTGACGCCCAGCTCCGCCAGGTAGTCGAGCCGGGCGGTCAGGCCCCGGACGTCGCCGATGCCGTCGCCGTTGGAGTCCTGGAAGGCTTTGACGTGGGTCTGGTACACGACCGCGTCGCGGTACCAGAGATCATCCTGGTTGCGCAATTACGCTGCTTGCGGTTCGTACTGGGTGAGCGGTGCGGCGACGTCTTCGAGCGCCTTGTTCTCGGCGTCGACGCCGAGCACGATCTCGAAGCCGCCGCCGACGATCATCAGCACCGCGCCGACGACCCAGCCCAGCGCGATCGCCGAGGGCTGCTTGGTGCCGATCAGGTGCGCGTAGATCGGCGGCGCGATCGCGCCCCCGACCAGCGTGCCGACCGCGTACACCACCGCGATGGCGGCCGCGCGCGTCTCGAGCGGGAAGATCTCGCTCACGGTGAGATAGGCCGCGCTCGCGCCGGCGCTGGCGAAGAAGAACATCACCGACCAGCAGACGGTCAGCGTCGTCGCGGTCAAGCTGCCGTGCAGGAACAGGTAGGTGGTCAGCAAGAGCATCAGCCCGCTCACGATGTAGCAGCCCGAGATCATGATCCTGCGCCCGACCGTGTCGAAGAAGTGCCCCAGGATCAGCGCGCCCGAGAAGTTGCCGATCGCGAACGGGATGATGTAGAGCCCGACGTCGCCCGCCGGCACCTCGAAGAAGGTCGTCAGCGTGAGGCCTTGGGTGAAGAACACGGCGTTGTAGAGGAAGGCCTGGGTGATCATCAGCGCCAGCACGAGCACGGTGCGCTTGGGATAGGTCTGGACCATCGTCTTGATCGCGTCGAAGAACACGCTCGTGTGGAGCGAGGCGTCGAACGACAGCTTGCGGTCGCCGACGGCGGGCAAGCCGCGCCCGGTCTCGTGCCTGATTTCGTTCTCGATGCCGACGACGATCTTCTCGGCCTCGTCGCCGCGTCCGTGGGTGAGCAGCCAGCGCGGGCTCTCGGGGATGCCGTTGCGCACGAACAGCACCGCCACCGCCAGCACCACGCCTAGACCGAACGCCAGCCGCCAGCCGAGCGAGGGCGGAACGAACCGGCCGTCCAGCAGCGGGATCGAGAGGACCGAACCGAGCAGCGTGCCGATCCACCACGAGCCGTTGATCGCGATGTCGGCGACGCCGCGCCGGGCGGATGGGATCAGCTCGTCGATGGCCGAGTTGACCGCACTGTACTCGCCGCCGATGCCCGCGCCCGCCAGCATGCGAAAGAACGCGAAGCTGAGGAAGTCCCACGAGAACGCGGTCAGCAGGGTGCTCACCAGATACCACACCAGCGTGATCAGGAACAGCTTCTTGCGCCCGAACTTGTCGGTCAGATAGCCGAAGACCAGCGCGCCCACGCAGGCCCCGATCAGATAGGTGGTGGCTGCCAGGCCGGCCTGGGTGTCGCTAAGATTCAGGCCTTGCCGGGATGTCAGCGTCGGGCCGATCGTGCCGACGATCGTCACTTCCAGGCCGTCGAGGATCCAGGTGATTCCCAAGCCGATCACCACCACCCAGTGCCACTTCGCCCAGGGCAGGCGGTCGAGCCGGAACGGGATGTCCGTGGTGAATTGTCCAGCGGCGGTGGCGGCCAACAGTCCTCCGGTGAGCGAACGGCCAAGGAACCGTACCCACCCACCGCGGGCTGAAATCCTACGGCGTTCGCAGGCCGTCCGATTGCATGCCGTCGAGCAGGCCGGCCGCCGGGCGGTGCAGGCGCGCGTGGGGGCACGCGGCGTCCACCACGTCCAACCTGCCGGACTGCGCCGTGCCGTCGAGCACGTTGTTCGAGAAGACGCCCGCGGCGAGCGTCGCCGCCCCGCGCCAGGCGGCGGTCCGCCGCGGTGCCACGCCGCAGACCAGTACCCCGGCGCGCGCGAGCCGGTTCGCCAGCGGCGTGACGGGCATGGCACGGAAGGTGAAGACCGTCACGTCGTCCCCGCCGCTGTCGGTGGTCTGCGGGGTGCGCACGGTGCGGACGACCCGTACCAGCGTCCGGTGCACGAGCGCGAAGCAGCGCACCCCGGGGTCGGCGGCGGTCCCCGCAGTCGACGCTCTGCCGCCGTCCAGCCGGCGTGAACGCCGCGCCACCGTGCCCGACGACGACAACCCCGCCGGCGGCGAGCGCGTCGCGCAGCGGCCGGTCCGCGCTCAGATCGTGCGGCCCGATCGCGGTGGCATTGCTCGTCTGAGCTTCGGCCAGCCCGCGGACGATGCGCTGCTGCAGCTCGTGCGGACCCAGCGCGGGCCACGACGCGGCTTGACCGGACGCGCACGCGGTCAGCGCGAGCGCGCACGCGGCAACGACGGGTCGCATCACCCGGCCGCGCGGCGGGTCATCCGAGCC
>CAXTNU010000377.1:0-3954 GCA_964245595.1 uncultured bacterium
GAGCAGGTGCAGCAGCGTCGGCGCCGGTTCGCGCAGCGGCTCGCCGCTCAGCCGCAGGACGCCCTCGCTCGCGTCCGCGCTCAGCCCGCCGCTCCCTCCAGCACGGTGCCCTTCACCCGGTAGCACACGCCGCGGAACAGCGCGACCAGCTCGTCTTCGCCGCGCGTGACGGTGATGTCGTAGACGCCGGTGCGGCCCTTCGAGCTCTGCTCGACCGCCTCGGCCACGAGCCGGTCGCCCAGCTTGCCCGCCGCGACGTACGAGATCGAGCACTGCAGCGCGACGTTGGGCTCATTGCGCGAGTTGCAGGCGAACGCGAAGGTGCTATCGGCGAGGGTGAAGATCACCCCGCCGTGCGCGATCGCGTGCCCGTTCACCATCGCCGGCCCCAGGGTGAGCGTGGCGCGCGCCCAGCCCGGGCGCGCGTCGAGCAGCTCGATCCCCAGCGTCTGCGAGGCGTGGTCGCGCGCGAGCATCGCCTCGGCGCACGCCCGCGCGAGCGCGGGGCCGGTCAGCTCGGCGGTGCTCACGCGGTCGCGGGCGTGCGCGTCTCGATGATGCGGAAGCGGTTGGCGACGAACGCCGCGTCGCACAGCGAGGCGTTGCCGGCCGGGTTGCCGCCGGTGACGTGGAAGTCGCTGAACGCCGCGGACTGATTGACCAGCAGCGTGCCGGTCAGGTTGACCGCGATGTTCACCTTGCCGTCGCGCGCCCAGCGCTCCGCCTTCGCCTTCACCGCGTCGTCGGTGGAGTACAGGATTGCCGTGATCGCGCCGCTGTGCCGCGCCGCTTCGGTGGCGAGCTTCAGCGATTCGCCGGTGTCCGCGGTGCGCACGACGAACGCGATCGGGCCGAACGCCTCGTGCGAGTAGCGCTCGCGGTCGGCCGCGTCGACCACCGCCAGCACCGGCGAGTGCACGCGCGCGCCGGGGAACTCCGCGTTCTCGAGCGCCGCGCTGTGGCGCACCACGCCGGGTTTGGCGTCTTCTTCCGCGATTCGCGCGAGGGTCGCGTCGGTCGCGATCGCGCCCAGGATACCGGCCGCGCGAGCCGGATCGCCGAGCAGGCCGTCGAGGCCCTTGACCAGCGCCGCCACGACGTCGTCGAACGACATCGGCTCGCCGCCGGCCGCGATCCCGCCGGCCGGCACGAAGATGTTCTGCGGCGTCGTGCACATCTGGCCCGAGTACAGCGCGAGCGACATCGCCAAGTTGCGAACCATTCCTTTCATGTCGGTGGTCGAGTCGATCACGACGCTGTTCACGCCGGCCTTCTCGGTGTACACCAAACCGTTGGCGTTCTGCTCGAGCCAAGTGCCGAACGCGGTCGAGCCGGTGTAGTCGACCAGCGCCACCTCGGGGCGCTGCGCGAGCACCTTCGCCAGCGGGGCGTCCGGCGTGTCGACCGCGAGCGTCACGGCGTTGGGATCGAACCCGGCGTCGCGCAGCGTGTCGCGCAGGATCTCGACCGTGATCGCCAGCGGCAGCACGGCCTGCGGGTGCGGCTTGACGATCACCGGGTTACCGGTGACGAAGCTGGCGAAGATGCCCGGGTAGGCGTTCCAGGTCGGGAAGGTCGAGCAGCCGATGGTCAGCGCCACGCCGCGCGGGACGACGGCGTAGGTCTTCTCGATCCGCAGCGGCTCGGGCTTGGCGGGCTTCTCCCACAGCACCCGGGCCGGCACGCGCGACATCTCGTCGTAGGCGTAGGCGATCGCTTCGAGCGCGCGGTCCTGGGCGTGCGGGCCGCCGGCCTGGAAGGCCATCAGGAAGGCTTGCCCCGTGGTGTGCTGGACCGCGTGCGCCATCTCGAACGAGCGCGCGTTGAGCCGGGCCAGCGCTTCGAGCGCGACCCCGGCTCGGGCCTCGACCGAGGCCGCGCCCCACGTCTCCAGCGCCGCGCCGGCCGCGGCCAGCAGCGCGTCGACGTCGGGGGCGGGGTATTGCACGCCCAGCTCGATCCCGTAGGGCGAGCGCTCGCTGCCGACGGCCGCGCCCGTGCCGGGCTGGTCGAGCGCGAACGGCTTGCCCAGGTGCGCCTCGAAGGCGGCCTTGCCGCGCTCGGCGGCGGTCTCGCCGTAGACTTTGCCGCTCGCGCTCTCGGGATAGGCGCTGTAGTAAGCACGGGTGCGGATCGCGTCCCGCGCGCGGTCGAGCGTGTCGCGGTGACGGGCGAAGAAGTCGGCGCCTTGGGCTAGGGTCGTGGTCATGCCCGAACGCTTCGGCGACCCCGCGAGCCCGCCCCCGTGGCTGGGTCCGGCTACACGCCCAGCGCGGAGTTGAGCGAGGCGCCGAGCGCGTCGGTGTAGGCGCCGGTCGCGCGCCACGAGATCGTGCCGTCGGGCTCGACCAGATAGAGCGCCAGGTGGGCGCGGTCGGCCAGTCCCAGCGCGCGGCCGAACCCGGCCTGGTCGGCGAAGACCGGCACCGTCGAGGCGCGCAGCTCGGGCGCCTGGAGAGCCATGCGCATCGTGCCCAGGATCGCGCCGCGGGCGAACTTGGGCAGGTTGCCGATCACCGCGAACAGCCGCGCCCGCACGTCGCGCCGCCCGCGCACCAGGGCGTCGAGGTAGGGTCCCCACGACTCGACCTCGGGCCGCTGGTCGAGCGCGAAGCCGACCAGCGCCACGGTCCGCGCGCCGGCCAGATCGCGCGGGACCGCGAACGGCGTGCCGTCGAGCGCCTCGCCCGCGAGGGCCGGAAAGCGAGAGACATCCATGCGCTCGTCCGTACCCTTTCCGCCCGTAACCCGCACCGGCTGCGCGGGTACTCGCGGGCATGATCGTCGGAATCGCTTTCGGCATCGCGTTCGCCGCGACGGTGTTCCTCGCGCTGCACGTGTACCGCCGCCTGCCGGTGATGCCCAAGCGGATGCCGCTGGGAATCGGGATCGACGGCCGGGCCCGCCCGCGCGCCCCGCGCGCCTTCGTGTGGCTCATCCCCGGCGCGCTCGCGCTCGCCGTGCTGGGCGTGGGCGTCGGCCTGCTGACGACGCCGCCCGACCCCGATCAGCAGCCGCTGCTGGCGCTGGTGCTCGCGGAGCTGGCGATCGTCGCCGGGCTGATGAGCTGGGTGGTGGACCGGCTCATCGAGCTGGCCCGCGACCAGACGTTTCGGGTCAAGCCGGGGCGGCTGCTGGTCGCGACCTTGCCCACCCTGGCCGGCATCGCGCTGATCGCGGTCGTCGCCGCGCGCTAGCGGCCGTTCCCGCAAGCATGCGGTGAAGTGCCGGCCGAGGGGAACAGGCCTGGCGTGGAGGCGTCACCCCGTTTCGTCCAGATCGAGCCGGTCGGGCACTGCAACCTGCGCTGCCGGATGTGCCCGGTGCGCTACCGCGACACGGCCAACGCGTTCATGGCCTGGGATACCTACGCCGGGATCGTCGACGCGCTGCCGCAGCTCGCCGTGCTGCACCTGCAGGGGCTGGGCGAGCCGCTGCTGCACCCGCGCTTCTTCGACATGGCGGACTACGCCGCCGCGCGCGGCGTGGCGGTCAGCGTCAACACCAACCTGACCGTGCTGACGCCGAGCAAGGCCGAGCGCGCCGCGCGCAGCGGACTCGAGACGATCTTCGTCTCGGTCGACGGCGCGAGCGCTGCAACCTACGAGCGGATCCGGGTCGACGCGCGCTTCGACCGGCTGGAGCGCAACGTGCTGCGCCTGCTGGACGCGCTCGCGCGCCACGGCGCGGGCCCGCGGGTCGAGCTGACCGCGGTCGCGATGCGCGACAACGTCGACGAACTGGCCGAGCTGGTCGGGCTGAGCGCGCGCTGGGGGATCGATACGCTGCACGTGCAGCACCTCTGCCACGACTTCGGCGAGTCGACGCTGCCCGCGCGCTACGCGCCGATGCGTGCCTTCGTCGCCGACCAGACGCTGCTCGACGACGAGCCCGGCCGCGTCGAGCGCGCGTTCGCGAGCGCGCGCGCCGCGGCCGAACGCCACGGCGTCGCCC
>CAXTNU010000378.1:0-3943 GCA_964245595.1 uncultured bacterium
TCCCAGAACGCGCCTTCGTTCAGGACCCGCAGCACGTCGGGAACCTCGAAGAAGATCCGCGCGCCGGGCGAGACCTCGAGCGAGCGGCGCAAGGTGCGCACGAACGAGCCGACGTCGTGGATGTGCTCGAGCGTGTGGCGGCAGACGATCGCGTCGGCGTGCAGGGCGCCGGTGCGCGGGCCGTACAGCTCGGAGACGAGCCGCAAGCGCCCGCCGGGCGCCGCGCCGACCCGCTCGGGCGCGACGGTCGGGTCGATCCCGACGCCATGGTTGGGGCCCAGCCGGCACAGCTCGGCCAGGAAGTCGCCTTTGCCGCAGCCGATCTCGACGATCCGCTTGTCGCGCAAGTTCCAGCGGTCGATCAGACCGCGGGCCAGCGCGTCGCTGAACGCGTTGAAGGTGGGCGAGTAGCTCTGCTGCTCCTCGTAGCCGGCCGAGTACGCCACCAGGCGGCCGTCGTAGCGCAAGTTTCCGATGAACCCGCAGCCCGGGCAGAAGGCCAGCTCGATCTCGCCGGCCGGCACCGCGCGAGCGTCCTCGCGGCGCGCGAACACGCGCGCGTTGTTGACCGGCACGGCGGTGGAGGCGGCGAACGGCTCGAGCCCGGCCTGGCCGCAGGCGCGGCAGCGGATCGCCTCGGTGCCGCTCGCCAGCGGCGCCGCTTCGGCTACGCTTCTCATGCGATGATCTGAACCTCCGGGATCGGGATGATGAAACGCCCGCCCTGGGCGCGGAACTCGGCGTTCTGCGACATGATCTCGTCGGCGAAGTTCCAGGCCAGCACCAGCAGGTAGTCCGGCGGGTCCTCGCGCAGGCGCGCCGGCGCGACGATCGGCAGGTGGTTGCCGCCCATGAAGCGGCCTTCTTTGTGGTGATTGCGATCGACCACGTAGTCGACCAGCTTGCTGTCGATCCCGACGTAGCTGCACAGCGTCGTCGCCTTGGCCGCCGCGCCGTACGCCGCGATGCGCCGCCCGCCGGCGCGCAGCTCGTGCAGCAGCGAGCCCAGCTCCTCCTTGATGGCGGCGACGCGCGCGGCGAAGCCGGCGTAGAAGCTCGGCTCGCCGATGCGGCGCGCGCGCTCGGCCGCGATCAGGCGGTCGACCCGGCCGCGCCGGTCGTCCTTGAGCTCGACGAAGACGCGCAGCGAGCCGCCGTGGATCTTCGTGCGCACCACGTCGTTGAGGAACATCCCGTGGCGGCTGAAGAGCGCGTCGAGCGCGGTGACCGAGAAGTAGCACAGATGCTGGTGGTAGATGGTGTCGAACTCGCAGTGGTCGATCAGGTCGACCACGTAGGGACACTCGATCACCGCCACCCCGTCGCGCTTGAGCAGCAGCCGGATCCCCTCGACGAACCCGTTGAGGTCGGGCACGTGCGCCAGCACGTTGTTGGCCAGGAACACGTCGGCGCTGACGTTGAGCCCGGCCCGCATCTCGGTCGCGAACTCGCGCCCGAAGAAGGCTTGCACGGTCGGAATGCCGCGCTCCATCGCGGCCGCCACCGGGCCCGCGGCCGGGTCGATCCCGAGCACCGCGATGCCGGCGTCGTGGAACGTGCGCAGCATGTAGCCGTCGTTGCTGGCCGCCTCGACCACCATGCTGTCGCCGCCCAGCCCGCGGCTCTCGATGAGGTCCTGGGCGCTGGCGGTGAAGTGCGCCATCAGCTCGCCCGAGACCGACGAGAAGTAGGGGTAGTCGCGGCAGAACAGCACTTCGGGATCGACCGTCTCGGTGATCTGGGCCAGCGTGCAGTTGGGGCAGAAGGCGAAGTCCAGCGGCGCGCGCATCTGCGGCTCGGTGAGCTGCTCGCGGGTGAGCAGGCCGTCCGCGAGCGGCGTCTCGCCCAGCGACAGAATCGGGATCAGCGGCTCGCTGCCGCAGGAGCGGCAGTTCATACCGGTAGGACCGCCTGCACCGGGCGGTGCGCCGCCGGGCGCAAGTCGGTGCCGAGCGCGCCCAGCGCGAGCAGCATCCGCAGGTGGGCGATGCGCTGGTAGCGGGGGCCCTCGAAGTCCGCCGTGCTCGCACTGTGCGCGCGATAGGCGGCGAGCAGCTCGCGCACCCCGTCGCGCACCGTCCAGCGCAGCTCCGTCTCGGGAAAGCGGCGGGCGAACTTGGCACAGTCGACGCGGTAGTTGCGCGCGTCGGTATCGGCCCGCTCGGCGAAGCCGACCTGCGCGCCGGCCACTTCCTCGGCGACGATCGCGGCGACCTCGCGCACGCGGTAGTTCTGATCGTTGCGGCCGACGTTGAAGCACTCGTTGTGGACCATGTCGCGCGGTGCCTCGAGCACCGTGACGAACGCGCGGCAGACGTCCTCGACGTGGACCAGCGGGCGCCACGCGCGGCCGTCGCTCTTGAGGAACACCTTGCCCTCGGCGTGGGCCCAGCCGGTCAGGTTGTTGACGACCAGGTCGAAGCGCAGGCGGGGCGAGAGCCCGAACACCGTCGCGTTGCGCAGGAAGACCGGCGTGAAGCGGTCGTCGCCCAGCGGCGCGATGCGCTGCTCGGCGAGCACTTTCGAGCGCCCGTACGGGGTGACCGGGTTGAGCGGCGAGCCCTCGTCGAGCAGGTCGTCGCTGCCGGCGCCGTAGTTGCTGCAGGACGAGCTGAACACGAAGCGCTCGACCCCCGCCCGCAGCGCCGCGCCGGCCAGCGCCACCGAGGCGTCGGCGTTGATCGCGATCGTCAGCTCGGGGTCGAGGTCGCCCAGCGGGTCGTTGGAGAGCCCGGCCAGGTGGATCACCGCGTCGAAGCCGTCCAAGTCGGTGTCGCGCAGGTCGCGCACGTCTTTGCCGAGGTTGGGGACGGGTGCGGGCTCGGGCCCGAAGGTGCAGTGCGCGAACAGCTCGGTGTCGCAGCCGACGACCTGGTGGCCGCGCGCGGCGAGCATCGGCGTCAGGACCGTGCCGATGTAGCCCGCGTGACCGGTGACCAAGACCCTCATGCGGACACCGCGATCAGCTTGCGGGCCGGCCGCGCGGCGCGCCAGGGCGGATTGCCCGAGGCCCAGAGCTCTTCGAGCAGCTTGCGGTCGCGCACGGTGTCCATGCACTGCCAGAACGACTCGTGGCGGTACGCCATCAACTGGCCGTCGCGCGCCAGGCGGGCCAGCGGGCCGCGCTCGAACGAGGTGTCGTCGCCTTCGATGTAGTCGAACACGCCCGGCTCGAGCACGAAGAACGCGCCGTTGATCCAGCCCTCGGCGGTCTGCGGCTTCTCCGAGAACTCGCCCACCCGGTTGCCGTCCAGGTCGAGGTGGCCGAAGCGGGCCGGCGGGCGCACCGCGGTCAGCGTCGCCAAACGCCCGTGCGAGCGGTGGAAGCGCAGCAGCGCGTCGAGGTCGATGTCGGCCACGCCGTCGCCCCAGGTCAGCATGAACGTCTCGTTGCCGATGTAGGGCTGCAGCCGCTTGACCCGCCCGCCCGTCTCGGTCGCGATCCCGGTGTCGACCAGGTCGACGCTCCAGTCCGGCGACGCGCCCTCGTCGGAGCGCTGGACGCTGCCGGTGCGCAGGTCGACCTTGAGGTTGCTGTTGAGCGAGCAGTAGTCGACGACGTACTTCTTGATGACCTCGCCCTTGTAGCCCAGCGCGACGACGAAGTCGCGCAGGCCGAACTCGGCGTAGATCATCATGATGTGCCACAGGATCGGCTTCCCGCCGACCTCGACCATGGGCTTGGGCTTCGATTCCGTCTCTTCGGACAGACGCGAGCCGATGCCACCAGCAAGGATCGCAACTTTCATGGGGCTCATCGTACGGTCGAGCGAGCGGCCCCAACGTGAGCCCGGAGCGTCCGCCGCACGGGACCATTAGCCCAGCCGCGCAGCAGCCCGGTCGCGAACGCCGCGTGCACGAGCGGAAAGTACGCGCTCGCGGCGGCGGTCACGAGCGGCTGCTCGCCGGGCTCGCGGCGCGCGGCGACCAGCGCGGCGAACGC
>CAXTNU010000379.1:0-3891 GCA_964245595.1 uncultured bacterium
CTCCGCCGCTGCCCCCTCCGCCGCCGCTCGATCCGCCGCCTCCGCTTGTGCTCGGCGCCGTGGTGCCGATCGAGATGGTCGGACCGACGATGTACGCAGTCGCGCACGGGTTGATCGGCAGGTCGAAGCAGACCGTGTACGCCCCGTAGGCGTGCGCGATGGTGACCGAACCCACCGCACCGCTCGCGCTGACCGAGAACGAGTACGACGTCGAGGTGTTGCAGTAGTACGGCCCGCCCAGAGCGCGCGGCGCTCGCGCGTGCGCCAGTCCCGCTGCGGGCGCGAAGTTCTGGCTGGTCGTCTGCCACGTCACGCTCGAGCAGTTCGTCGGCGCAAGGCCGAACGGCCCGAGCTGGTCAGCGCTGAAATTGACCGTAGCCTTGGAGCCCGGCGGTCCGGAGCACAGGACCGGCACCGCGACCGACCCCGCGCCTCCGCCGCACGTCGCTCCGCCGGAGGTCGTGACCGGAGCGCTCGCATCGAAAGGTGCGCGGTCGACGGCATGCGGTACGCTGGTGGCCGACGCCGGGATGGCCGGAATCGGCTGGTTCGATTGCAAGCGGCCGGCGCAGCCGGCAAACGCGACCGCGAGAACAACGACAAGAGACGCGGCGTTGAACACCCGTTTCATAGTGGATCCTTCCGAAACGCCAGGCTCCTCACGAGCACCGGCTCCTTGCGCACCCGCCGAACGCTCCGCGCCAGCCTGCCGAGCGGTCATTATCTGTGGCCAACCTCACATTCCTGCCTTAAAGCCGACGCTCCAACACGCGGGGCGCTACGGCAGAAGTAGGCTCGGGCTACGCGTCGCCTGCGAAGGCGGCCTCCGTCAGTTCGAGCGCGGCCACGGGCAACGGCCTTCCGGGGGCGGCCGCTCATCGTTCTCGAGAACAGATCCGACTGCGGGGTGTAACAGGGTGTATTCTTTGTACTGGGTGGCAGCCATCGTACTGGCGATGAGCCTCGCCGCCATTCCAGGCACGCGCGGAAACGTGCGCGTCGCCTATTCGATCGGCGTCGCCGCAACGATCATCGCGCTGCTGTCCGCCGCCGCCGGCGTCATCGCGCCGAGCAATCCGGTGCTCATCGTGCTTTTACCATCGCCTGCGGATACGCGGGGTTCGTGACGGTTCCGCCGAGCGAACGCGCAACGGGAAATAAGCGGCCGGCGCATTAAGGGGTGTGATGGGGCAGGCGAACCTACGGTACACTGGCCGCGAGCTGACGCTCGAAGGGCGCCCGAAGCCTGTTCTTCTCGGCACGCAGCCGGGCGGTGGAGAACGTGACGCTCCATGCTGGGTTAGCCGATCGGGCCCTACGCGCTCTTGATGAGCTCGACGACTTGTCGCCCACCGAGCGGGTACAGCGTTGCTGCTCCGTGGTATGGCACTCGCGGCGCTCAGTCGCGATGACGATGCCGTGACGCTGCTCGGCCAAGTGATCGAGTCTAGCATCGGCGCTCAACGAGGCGATGGCCGGCAAGGTCGCTGGTGTTGACGTGGAGCGCTCAGGCGCATGGGCACGAATCGTTCAGCACCACCAGCGACATCGACGACATCGCAGACGTCGAGATCAGGCGCCCGTCGCCGACGCGTTGACGTTATGTTGTCCAAGCCGATTTTGGAGCGAAGGCCTCAATATGCACGAGGTCATAGTCTCTCAGGACCGGCTCTCGGACTTCGAAACCAAGTCCGAAGCAAGAAAACCCCGCCGTAGCGGGGTTTCAAGTGTGCCGAGAGCCAGAATCGAACTGGCGACACCAGGTTTTTCAGACCTGTGCTCTACCGACTGAGCTATCTCGGCGCGACCAACCCGGGTTCGGCGGACCCGTTGGGGTCCCTGCTACGGGCGGCGGTCGGGACGCCGGCGCCAGGGGATCGCGATGCGCTCGACCGCATCGACCAGCGAGGAGAGCAAGAAACCGAGCACCGACACGGCCACCAGGGCGACGTAGAGCTTCTCGATGTCCAGCAGTTGCTCGCTGTTGTAGATCGCGAAGCCCAGGCCCGACTTCGCGGCGGTGAACTCCGCCGCCACCCCGAGCACGATCGCGATCCCGATCGAGAGCTTGATCCCGGCGAAGATGTTGGGCAGCGCGCCCGGCAGCAGCACCCGGAAGTAGAACGAGGCCGGCCGGATGCGATAGGCCTGCGCGACGTCGAGGTAGATGCGCTCGATCTGGCGCACGCCGGCCTCGGTGTTGATCGTCATCAGGAAGAACACGCCGATCGCGATCACCGCCCACTTCGAGCCCTCGCCCAGGCCGAAGATGAAGATGATCAGCGGCAGCACCGCGATCTTGGGAATCGGGTAGAGCAGCGAGACGACCGGGTCGAAGTAGGCCCGCACGAAGCGGTTCATTCCCATTGCCAGGCCCAGCAGCGTGCCCGGCACCGCGCCGATGGTGAAGCCGATCAGGATGCGCTGCAGCGTGATCCAGCCGTCGCGCCACAGCTCGCCGCTGGCGACGTAGCCGCCGAACGTGCCGACGATGGCGCTGGGCGCGGGGAAGAAGCGCGCGTCGAGCAGGTGCATGCGCACCGCCAGTTCCCACAGCACCAGCAGCGAGATCGGCGACACGACGCGCAGGATCCGCTCGTAGCTCACCGCAGCAGGTCCCAGATGCGCACGACGTACTCGCCGAAACGCGGCTCGCCGCGGATGCCGACCGCGTCGCGCGGGCGCGGCAGATCGATCGGAATCACCGCTTTGACCCGGCCCGGACGGGCGCTCAGCACCACCACCCGGTCGGCCAGCGTCACCGCCTCCTCGATCCCGTGGGTGACGAACACGACCGTCTTGCGCATGCGCGTCCAGAGCGCCATCAGCTCGCCGGCCAGGCCGACGCGCGTCTGCTCGTCGAGCGCCCCGAACGGCTCGTCCATGTAGAGGATGCCGGGGTCGACCGCGAACGCGCGCGCCACCGCGACGCGCTGCTTCATCCCGCCCGACAGCTCGTGCGGGTACGCGTCCGCGAACTGCGTCAGGCCGACCAGCTCGAGCTCCTGCGCGACCCGGCGCCGGATCTCGCTCTTGGGCACGTCCAAGCTGTCGAACGCGAAGGCGACGTTCTCGGCGACCTTCATCCACGGGAAGAGCGACTGCTCCTGGAACACCATCGCGTGGTCCAAGCCTGCGCCGTCGCGCTGCCCGCCCTCGACCGCTACTCCGCCCGCGGTGGCCCAGTCGAGCCCGGCCATGATGCGCAGCAGCGTGCTCTTGCCGCAGCCGCTGGGCCCGACGACGGCTAGAAACTCGCCGTCGTCGATCTCGAGGTTGACGTCTTCCAGGGCGACGGTTCCGCTGGGATAACGCTTGGTGAGATGTTCGACCAGGATCGACGCCACGTCCCAGCGTGTTCCCAGAACGCGAACGCCGGACCTCGTTTCCGAGATCCGGCGCGTGTCGCACGTGGCGACGTTGATGGGGCTCGAACCCACGACCTCCGCCGTGACAGGGCGGCGCTCTAACCAACTGAGCTACAACGCCATCGAGTTCATGGTGGGCACGGTTGGGATTGAACCAACGACCCCCCGCGTGTGAAGCGGATGCTCTCCCACTGAGCTACGCGCCCACGCCCTCGACGGACGAACCAAAGTATTCTATCGGACCGGGTACCTCCTGTCTAGTGGATTCGGGCTTGGCCTGAATCCGTCGCGTTCGGCCCGTGGCCGAGCCGCCCTCGGCCGGAGCCGCTTCGGCTAGGCCGCTCTCGGAGGACGATGATTCTCTACACGTACGGCCACGGAACAGCCGACGAGGATACCTTTGCAAGTAGGCTCATCGCCGCGGGCGTGGAGCGGGTCGTCGACGTGCGGCGCTTTCCCGGCTCGCGCCGCTGGCCGTGGTTCGGCGCGGCCGAGATGGCGCGCTGGCTGCCCGAGCGCGGGC
>CAXTNU010000380.1:0-3885 GCA_964245595.1 uncultured bacterium
GCTTCGAGGGGGTGGGGGAACCTTCGCACGATCGGCGCGCGCGCCGCGAGCGCCATCCTCCTTTCCGCCTGCGGCGGCGCGAACGCCGTCGCCCCTGTCCAAAGCGGCGCGCGCGCCGTCCGCGGTGCCGGTCTGCGGCCCGGCCGCCCCGAACGAGGCCCGCTGCACGGCGTACGTGCTGAGCGGGCCGGACCGCGCCGTCCTCGGCGCTCGGACCGCCGCGCTGCCGGCCGGCTACGGCCCGGCCCAGCTCCAATCCGCCTACGGCCTGACCGGGGTCGCCGGCGGCAAGGGCAAGACGGTCGCGATCGTCGTGGCCTACAGCGATCCCAGCGCGGCCGCCGATCTGGCGGTCTACCGCAGCATGTACGGCTTGCCGGCCTGCACCACCGGTTCCGGCTGCCTGAAGATCGTCAACCAATCCGGCGGGAGCTCGCTGCCGAGCAACAACGCGAGCTGGGGCCAGGAGCTCTCGCTGGCGCTGGACATGGTCTCGGCGAACTGCTCGAAGTGCTCGATCCTGCTGGTCGAGGCGACCTCGGCGACCACCGCAAACTTGGCGGCGGCGGTGAACACCGCCGCGAGCCTGGGCGCGGTGGCGATCTCCAATCCCTACGGCGGCTCCGAATCCAGCAGCGAGGTGACGTACGCCGCTTCGTACAGCCATGCCGGCGTCGCGATCACCGCCTCCGGCGGGGAGGACGGCTACGGGGTCGAGGTGCCGGCCGCGTACGCGACCGTCGTGGCGGTGGGCGGCACGACGCTCAGCCCCGCCCCCGGCACGCCGCGCGGCTGGACCGAGACGGGGCTGGCCGGCGGCGGCTGCAGCGCGTACGTCGCCAAGCCCGCGTTCCAGACCGATCCCTACTGCGGCGGCAGGCGGATCGACAACGACGTCGCCTACGTCGCCGACCCGAACACCGGCGTCGCGGTCTACGACAGCTACGCCTACCAAGGCCAGTCCGGCTGGCTGGTCTTCGGCGGCACCAGCGTCGGCGCGTCGGCGATCGCGGCGATCTACGGCCTCTCGGGCGACACGACCGGCGCGCCGGGCACGCTCTACAGCCGGGCCGCCCTGCTCAACCACATCCCGTGCATCTCGGGCTCGGCCTGCTACGGCACCTACGACCCGGCGACCGGCAACGGCACGCCCAACGGGACCGGCGCGTTCTGAGCGCGAGCCGGGTCCGGTCGGCCATGTGGCCAACGGAGGACGGGCTTCGGAACGGAAGCCCGTTCGCCGCATGCGCTCGCTGATCGACCGCTACGCGCCCGCGGCGGCGTTCGACGAATTCGCCCTCCCCGACGGCACGCCGCGGCCCCACTACGACGGCTTGGCCCGCACGCTGGCCGCCATCCCCTGGGCCGACGTGCGGCACCGGATCACGACCGTCAACGACGTGCTGCTGCACCGCGGGGTGACCTTCACCGTCTACGCCGACGCGCGCGGCACCGAGCGCATCCTGCCCTTCGACCTGATCCCGCGCATCATCCCAGGCCCCGAGTGGGACCGGGTCGCGCGCGGGGTGGCGCAGCGCGTGCGCGCGCTCAACGCCTTCCTGAGCGACGTCTACGGCGCGGGCAGAGCGCTGCGCGACGGGATCGTGCCGCGCGCGCTGATCTGGTCGTCGCCGCACTTCGAGCGCGAGGCGATCGGGGTGCGGCCGCCGCGCGACGTGTACGTCCACGTCGCCGGGATCGACCTCGTGCGCGACCACGAGGGCCGGTACCTCGTGCTCGAGGACAACATCCGCACCCCCTCGGGCATCTCGTACGTGCTCGAGAACCGTGACGCGCTGCGGCGCCAGTTCCCGCGCCTGTTCGAGCACTACGACCCGCGCCCGGTCGACGACTACCCGCGCCGCTTGCTGGCGACGCTGGTCGCCGCCGCGCCGCCCAGCGCCGGCGAGCCGACCGTCGTGATCCTCACCCCGGGCATCTACAACAGCGCCTACTTCGAGCACACCCTGCTGGCGCGCCGGATGGGCGTCGAGCTGGTCGAGGGCTCCGACCTGCTCGTGCGCGACAACGTCGTGTACCTGCGCACCACCCGCGGCCTGGCCCGGGTCGACGTGATCTACCGCCGGGTCGACGACGCCTTCATCGACCCGCTGTACTTCCGGCCCAACTCGTCGCTGGGGGTGGTCGGCCTGTTCGACGCCTACCGCGCCGGCAACGTGACGCTCGCCAACGCCGTCGGCACCGGCGTGGCCGACGACAAAGCGATCTACCCCTACGTGCCGGCGTTCATCGAGTACTATCTGGGCGAGGAACCGATCCTGCCCAACGTCCCGACCTTCGACTGCAGCGACGACGCGCAGCGCTCGCACGTCATCGGCAACCTGGAGCAGCTGGTGGTGAAGATGACCGGCGCCTCGGGCGGTTACGGGATGCTGATCGGGCCGGCCAGCACGGCGGCCGAGCGCGCGCAGTTCGCCGACGCGATCCGGGCCAACCCGCGCGAGTTCATCGCCCAGCCGGTGGTCTCGCTCTCGGCCCACCCGACCGTCGTCGGCGACGCGATGGAGCCGCGCCACGTCGACCTGCGGCCGTTCGCGCTCTACGGCGGCGACGAGGTCTCGGTCCCGCCGGCGGCGCTGACCCGGGTGGCGCTGACCCGCGGCTCGCTGGTGGTCAACAGCTCGCAGGGCGGCGGCTCCAAGGACACCTGGGTGATCGACTGATGCTCAGCCGGGTCGCGGAATCGCTGTTCTGGATCGCGCGCAACATCGAGCGCGCGGAGACCTTGGCGCGCCTGCTCGACGTGACCGCCGCCGGCAGCGTCGACCGCGGCACGCACCAGCGCGATACGGTCGAGCGGCAGTGGAACGCGGTCTACGCCATCGCCGACGTCGACCCGCCCGAGCCGTCGCCGAGCGCGAGCGCGGCCGAGGCGATCGAGCGGATCGCGTTCGGCGAGAGCGCCGGCCACTCGCTCTCGGCCTGCGTGCGGATCGCGCGCCGCAACGCAGCCGGCGTGCGCGCCGAGCTGACGACCGAGGTCTGGGAGTGCGTCAACGGGCTGTACCTGTTCGTCGAGGCGCAGTCGCCGCGCGCGCTGGGCCCCGACGGCGCCTCGTCGTTCCTGCGCAGCGTGCGCGACACGGCCCAGGCGTTCGCCGGCATCTGCGACGCGACGATGGCCCACGACGACGCCTGGGACTTCCTGGTCGGCGGCCGCTATCTCGAGCGCGCCTCGATGACCGCCCGCATCCTGGGCGCGCACGACGCCGGCGACGACGGCGCGCACGCCTGGCAGCGCGTGCTCGAGGCCTGCTGCGCCAGCGACCCGTTCGCCCGCGCGCGCCGCCAGTCGTCCGATCCGGCCGACGCGCTGGCGTTCCTCGCCCTGAGCGACGTCTTTCCGCGCTCGATCCGCTTCTGCGTGCGCGAGGTCGACCGCGCGCTGCACCGCATCTCCGGCACGGCCCCGGGCACGTTCGCCAACGAGGCCGAGCGCGCGGCGGGCCGGATCGCGGCGGCCCTGGGCTTTTACAGCCCCAACGAGATCGCCGAGGACGGCTCGCGCACGTTCGCCCTGCGCGCGCAGCGCTGGCTCGACGAGATCGGCCGCTCGATCACCGCGGCGTACTTCCCGCGCGTGCCGGTGGCCTGATGCGCTACACGATCTTCCACCGCACCGCCTACCGCTACGGCGGGCCCGTGCACGAGAGCCACACCGTGCTGCACCTCCAGCCGCGCAGCGACATGACCCAGTACTGCACCCAGTTCACCCTCGACATCGCGCCGCGCGCGCGCCTGTTCTCGTACACCGACCGGTACGGCAACGACGTGCAGCACTTCACCCTCCTGCCCGAGCACGACGCGCTCGAGATCGTCGCCCGCTCGTACGTCGTCACCGCGCGCGGCGAGGCCGGTCCGCCC
>CAXTNU010000381.1:0-3879 GCA_964245595.1 uncultured bacterium
CGGTCGGCGGCACGCGCGCGTCGTTCACGAAGTTCGTCGACGAGGAGCGCGTGCAGGACGGCTAGGCCGGCATGGCGCAGTACCGGCAATATCTCGCGCAGGACCAGGGCCGCTACGGCGTGCCGCCGGCGGTGGTGGTGGCGGTGTGGGGCGTCGAGTCGAACTTCGGCAAGAACTTCGGCACCAAGCCGGTGATCGAGTCGCTGGCGACCCTGTCCTGCGCGCCCGGCAGCCGCCGCCCGGCGTACTACCGCGGCGAGCTGTTCGCGGGCGCCGTGCGCGCGCTGGCCCCGGCGGCCGGCGCCCGGTAGAGCGGCGATGAACGCCGACCCGCTGCGCTCGCGGCCCAGCTTCCCGGCGCGCCCCCAGGGGCGTGAGCGAGAGCGGCCCGCGCTGCGCCCGCCCGACGCGCTGCTGCTGGGCGCGGTCGCGCTGCTGGTGGCGCTGGGGCTGGTGATGGTGTTCAGCGCGTCGAGCGCGACCGCGTACTCCGACTTCCACCACGACACCGCGCACTTTCTCAAGCACCAGTTCGCCTACCTGATCGCGGGCCTGGTGCTGGCCTACGGCGCGTACCGGGTCGACTATCCCAAGCTCAAGCGGCTCGCCCCGGGATTAGTGGGCGTGACCGTCGTGCTGCTGGTGCTGACTTTGATCCCGCACGTCGGCCTGGTGTCGGGCGGCGCGCGGCGCTGGCTGGGTTTTCGCGCGCTGTCGTTCCAGCCGTCGGAGCTGGCCAAGCTGGTGCTGGTGCTGTTCCTCGCCGCGAAGCTGTCGGCATTGGGCGAGGGCGTGCGCTCGCTCTCGAAGGGCGTCGTGCCGGCGCTGCTGGTGACCGCGCTGCTGGCGATGCCGATCTTCGTCGAGCCCGACATGGGCACGGCCTCGCTGCTGATCTTCACCGCCTTCGCGCTGCTCTTCACCGCCGGCGCGCGGATGGAGCACATCATCATGTGCGGGCTGGCGATGCTGCCGATGGCGGCGCTGGCGGTCGGTTCGTCGGCCTACAAGCGGGCCCGCGTGTTCGCCTTCCTCGACCCTTGGAAGGACGCGCAGAACACCGGCTTCCACATCGTGCAGTCGCTGCTCGCGCTGGGCAGCGGCGGCCTGTTCGGGCTGGGTCTGGGAGCCTCGCGCCAGAAGTACTTCTATCTGCCCGAAGCGCACACCGACTTCATCTTCGCGGTGCTGGGCGAGGAGCTGGGCCTGCTCGGCGGGCTGCTGGTGATCGCCCTGTTCGTGCTGTTCGCGATCCGCGCGGTGCGCATCGCGACCCGCGCGCCGGACCGCTTCGGCATGCTGCTGGCGCTGGGCTGCACCTTCCTGATCGTGATCCAGGCCTTCATCAACATCGGCGTGGTGACGTCGTCCTGGCCGGTCACCGGCGTCCCGCTCCCGTTCATCTCGTTCGGCGGGACATCGCTGATCGTGTCGCTAATTGCGGTCGCATTGATCGCAAACGTCGGCCGGTATCAAAATGAAAGGAGGTGAAAGCGTGGAGAGTCCAGAGCAACCGCAGCAAATCAATCGTATCCGACTTAAGTTAGATACATTGGAAGGCAAAGTTAGGCTTGCGGATCTCCTGGTTTTCTTAGAACGGATATCCGGCTGCCTCTCTTCCGTAGATCGCGCGGTCAATGGGCGGTCTAGCAATTACTATAACGTCTCCGACTTGCAATACGGCAGCGCCGTGATCGAATTGGAAGAACGTGTCCAAGAAAAGCAGCGAAAACGATACACCGTGAGATCGGCGGTCGCGTCGTTTGATGAGCTATTGAAGTCCACTGAGCTTACCGCGCGCCCTCACTGGGTATCTGGAGACGTCCTGAAGAAGATTCGCCTGCTGTCAGATCCGCTGCCGCACGGCTCGAGTGCTCGCGTCGCTATGAAGGACTACTCGCTCCTTATCGACGATAACTTCCGCGCGAGAGTCGATGAACTCTTAAGCCCTGACACGACGACCGAGGGCCAGCTTGTAGGCCGGTTAGATGCAATAAACATGCATGGTCGCCGCCACGCATATCTTTACCCGCTTTACGGCCATCAAAAAGTTGTCTGCGATTTCTCTTCGCAAAGTGATGATGCTGTGGTAAGGGCTTTACAGCGTCGAGTGCGCGTTACGGGTGAGCTATCGCGGCGGTCTGGTGACCCATTCCCGTATCACGTTGTTGCGCGTAGCATCGAACTGCTTCCACTAGACGAGGACTTGCCTACGCTCCGGAGCTTGCGTGGAATTCTAGTTCCAACTTTCGAGGAATCATCGACTGAACTGCAGCGAAGATTAAGAGATGCCGGCACCTCCTAGCGTGGTCTGGGATTCCTGTTGCTTCATTGACTATATGGCGAACAACGTCAAGGGCGATAGGACAGACGAGGAAATGGCGGGGCTTGATTTCATCGCTGCGGCGATTGATCGAGGACAAACCATACTTGTTGTGCCTCAGTCAGTTTTCGTTGAGGTGCTTGAGACTGGTATTGGCGATGATGCATTTGTGCAGTTTGAGCGGTTTATACAGCGAAGCAATATACAAACCGTTGATATTAATTCAGCAGTAGCCCGCACAGCACAATTGCTGCGGACGACAGCCGCACGAGATAAAATGCGTCTAGGGGGTATGGATTCAATTTTTATCGCGTGTGCATTGCTGTACAGTGTTCATGAGCTTCATACGTTTGATGAACCAATGCTACGATTCAATGAGCGTTTCACCGTACCGAATACCTTGAGGAAGCTCGTAATCTGTCGACCAGGACTAGCCTCCGGCGATGCGCTTCCGCTTCCCGGGGTCGGTTAGAGCGTGACGCTGCGCGTCGCCTTCACCGGCGGCGGGACGGGGGGGCACGTCTACCCGGCGCTGGCGATCGACGGGGTGCTGCGCGCGCGGTACCCGGCCGGCTCGTACGAAGCGCGCTTCTTCGGCAACCGCGGCGGGCTGGAGACGTCGCTGGTGACGACCATGCCGCTCTCGCTCGTGCCGTCGGCGGCGCTGCAGCGCAAGCTGTCGCCGGGGACGCTGCGCACTGTGCTCGCCAACGCCGCGGGCGTGATCGTCGCGCTGCGCGGGCTGGCGCGCTTTCGCCCGGCGATGGTGGTGGCGACCGGCGGGTACGTGTGCTTTCCGGTCGTCGTCGCGGCGCGCGCGCTGCGGCTACTGCGGCTGGCGCGCCCGCGGATCGCGCTGCTGGAGATCAACGCCACGCCGGGGCTGACGAACCGGCTGCTGGCGCCGCTGGTCGACGAGGTCTGGGCGGCCTACGCGGCTTCGGCGAAGTCGTTCGGGGCCAAGACGGTCGTCACCGGAACGCCGACCCGCGCGGGGCTGCGGAGCCTCGCGCCGCCGGGCGTTGCGCGGGAGCGACTCGGGCTCGATCCGGCCCGCAGGACGGTGGTCGTGATGGGCGGCAGCCAGGGGGCGCGCTCGATCAACCAGGCCGTCGTGGAGCTTGTGACCGAGCGCACGCTTCCGGCCGATTGGCAAGTCCTGCTCGTCAGCGGGGAACGCGATCACGCGTCCATGGACGAACGACTCCGCCGGGCGATACCGGGCAACCGGGTTCGCCTGGTGCCGTACCTGCCCGATCCCGCCGACGCCTACGCCGCCGCCGACGCCGTCGTCGCCCGGGCCGGAGCCTCGACCCTGGCCGAGCTGGCGGTCACGGCCACGCCGGCCGTGCTGGTGCCCTATCCGTTCGCGGCGGAGCAGCACCAGGCGCACAACGCGGCCCTGTTTGCGGCCGGCGGCGCGGCCGTCGTGGTACCCGATGACACGCTCGACGGCGCACGCCTGCTGGAGACACTGCGGGCCGTGCTCGAGCCCGCCCGCAACGCCGCGATGCGCGCCGCCGCTCGCTCGCCGGCGCCGCCGGACGCGGCGGGGG
>CAXTNU010000382.1:0-3840 GCA_964245595.1 uncultured bacterium
CGCTCAAACCCGGCACGATGCTGATCGTCCCTGCCGGCACCCCGCACGGCGGCACCGTGGAGACCGCCGGCCACCTCAAGATCGTCGCGATCAAGACCCCGCCCCAAGCCGCCACCGACACCCACCCGATCCCGTAAGGAACGACGCCGGCCTAGCGGCCTCGTCGGTCGGATCGCTCGTCGTGAGGTGCGGGGCGATGCGACCTCACAACCGACGAGACGTCGTCCGGGTACTGCTGTTCCTCGGGTTCAGCAGCATCGGCCGGACCTCACGAAAACTTCGTTCCGCGGGCATATACGCCTCCAGCGGCTCGTGCGCGTTAGCGGCGCAGGCCGCCGAGGTCTTCGAGGACGCTGAGCAGGGCGGTGTGATCCCAGCCGCCGCGGTCGTTAGCGACCAGGGCGGTGAAGAGCTGGTCGACCAGCGCGGTGAGGGGCAGCACCGCGTCGACGCTGCGGGCGAGGTCGAGCACGATACCCAAGTCCTTGCGGTGAAATGCGGCCTTGCCGCGCGGCGCGAAGTCGTGCGCGGCCATCGCCGCGCCGCGCAGCTCCATCACGCGGCTCGCGGCCAGGCCGCCGCCGAGCACGCGCAGCACGGCCTCGGCCTCGACGCCGGCTTTTTCGGCGAGCACGAGCGCTTCGGCAACGGCCTCGATGTGCAGCGCGACGACGAGCTGGTTGCAGGCCTTGACCGTCTGCCCGGAGCCGCTAGGGCCGCAATATGTCACCGTCGTGCCAAGCGCGCGCAGAACGGGTTCGACGCGCTCGACGTCCGCGCGCGCCCCGCCCGCCATGATCGAGAGCGTCCCCGCGGCCGCGCCCTCGGTCCCCCCGCTGACCGGCGCGTCGACGAAGCCCACGCCGCGCTCGCGCGCTTCGCTCGCCAGCGCACGGGTCATGGCGGGCGCGATCGTGCTGGTGTCGATCACCACAGCGCCCGCGGCCACGCCGGCGAAAATGCCGTCGTCGCCCCGCATCACGGCCGCGACGTCAGGGCCGTCGGGCAGCATGGTGATCACGACGTCGCTGCGTGCCGCGATGTCTCGCGGGCTGTCCGCGGCCGCGGCGCCCTCCGCTGCTAGCTCGTCGACCGCGGGGCGGCTGCGGTTGTACACCGTCAGCGCGAATCCCGCGCGCAGCAGGTTGCGCGCCATCGGCTTGCCCATCAGGCCCAAGCCGACGACGCCGACGCGCAGGCCGCTCATCGCGCTACGGCTTCTCGCGCTCGCGGAAGTAGGCGTACGTGGCGCGCATGCCCTCGACCAGCGGGACCTGCGCTTCCCAGTCCAGCTCGCGCTTGGCCTTGGCGGGGTCGAAGTAGATCGCGCGCGCGTCGCCCGCGCGGCGCTCCGCGTGCGTCACTGGCGCTTCGAAGCCGGTCACCTCGACCATCGCGCGGTAGATCTGGTTCACCGAGGTCGGCGTGCCGGTGCCGATCACGAAGATCTCGCCCGAGCCCTTGTCCAGCCCGAGCAGGTTGGCGCGCACGACGTCGGCGACGTTGACGTAGTCGCGCGTCTGCTCGCCGTCCCAGTCGATCCGCACGCCCTGCTTGTGCAGGAACTTGCCCAGGAAGATCGCTATCACGCCCGCTTCGCCGTTGGGGTCCTGGCGCGGGCCGTAGACGTTGCCGTAGCGGAAGGCGGTGAAGTCGAGCCCGTGCTGCTGGTGGAAGAAGCGCAGGTAGTGCTCGGTCACCATCTTCGTGATGCCGTACGGCGAGACCGGGAGCTGCGGCGCGGACTCGTTCACCGGCATGGTCTCGGCGTTGCCGTACGTCGCCGCGCTCGAAGCGAACAGCACTTTGCGGGTGCCGGCTTTGACCGCTGCTTCGAGCACGTTGAGCATGCCGAGTACGTTGACCTCGGCATCGTACTTGGGATCGCGCGAGCCGATCGCGACCGAGTGCTGGGCCGCGTGGTGCGACACGACCTCGGGCTTGAACTCCGAGAACACCCGGTGGATCGCCTCGTCGCGCACGTCGGCGTGCACGAACGACACCCGGTCGGGGATGTTCTCGCGCCGCCCGCCGCCGTGCGACCACAGGCTGTCGACGACGACGACCTCGTGGCCCGCGGCGACGTACGCGTCGACGATGTGCGACCCGATGAACCCGGCTCCGCCGGTGACGACGATACGCATGCGACCCCGAGGGTTCGGCCTCGGCGGTTCCACGCCTACCGGGGGCCCACGCCCAAGCGTGGCACGACCCTCGCGCCGTCGCCGTTCGACGGCAGGCCGCACGCTTGCCTGGAGGCACCATGGAGGCGTAGGAACAATCCGATCGGACAACAGCCCACGCGCCGGGAGCCATGCCGTGCACATTCGCAATATCGAACGCATCATGGTGTTTCGCCAGCTCCGCGGCCGGCTCTTCACCCTCGAGGAGATCGCCCGGCACTATCCGATCCACCCGGCCGGCACGCTGACGTATTACGGCATCGTCGAACAAAACGTCGCGCACTTTCGCCGCACGGGCCAAGTCCTGAACGAGTCGCACCGTGCGGTCCTGGACAACCTCCTGGCTTCGCTGCGCGCCGGCGCTCACGACGAAATGACGTTTCAGCTGGTGCTCGAGCCCACCGAGCGGCCTCGGCCGTACGACTTCGTAGCAGCGAACATGCCGCTGGTGGAAGCGCTCGCAGCCGAGCTGCAATCGTATCAATCCCGGGCGCGGGAGTTTGGGAAAAGACTCGACGTCGTCGTGCGCTATGCGTCGGAGATGAACGACGCCCATGGTTCTTGTTATGCCGGCGATCCATCGGCTTTCAAGGCGAGTTTCGTTCGTGTCCGGCTGGCTTTCGCAAACCATGCACCGCGCATTCTGTTTCCGTTCTCGCCGGCGCTTCGGGCCGACCTCGACGTTGCGCAGATCGAGCAGTACTGGCCGGGCGACCAGTATGTCGATATCGTCGGAGCGACATGGTACGTCCACGGAGACGGCCAGCGGCGAAAGGGAATGGCCAATATGCGAGCCTATTTCCTGTCGCGCGTAGCGTCGAACAAACCGTTCGCCCTCGACGAGTTCGGCGGAGCCCTGGGTGACGATCAGCACGATTACCGGCAAAACGACCTGATGCTCGAGGACATGCTGCACGAGATCGAGGCGCTGCGGCTGCAGAACGTCACCTTCACGTACGGGACGATCTTCTTGGACGACCGGAAATACGGGGTCGATGCCACGCTGAAATTTCTCACCGGACACGGCGGGGACCGGTAGCCCGCCCAAGCCCTTGCCGGAGCGCGATTGCCGCGTGAAGGGAGGGTGTGTCACGCGCCCCGCTTCTGCTGCCTGCCCTCGCCTTTCTCGCCGCCGTCGTCGCCGACGCGCACGGCCTGGTCCCGCTTGCGGGCGCGCTTGCCGTGCTCGCGGGCGCGATCCGCCGCTCTGCGCGGCCTGGCGCGGGCACCCGCCCCAGATCCTGGCCGAGACGCGCACGGTGCGCCTCGCGGGGACCGTCGTCGGCGACGTGCGGGCGGAGAACGGGTACGTCGCACCGCTCGCGCTGGACGGCGGTCCGGTCGTGCGAGCGCGGCTGCGCGCGGCCGTCGGACCGGGTGACCGGCTGATCGTGCGCGGGCGGCTGGTGCCGTTCGACGAGGCCCGCAATCCCGGCGAGGCGTCGCCGCGCGCGCTGGTCCAGTCGATTGTGACGAGATCGGCTGGCCTGTTAACCTGCCGCCGTTCTCCAGGGGAGGCTGTCGACGTAAAGGACGAGCGTGAGGCGGGACCGGTGATCGCGCGTGAAGCGCTCGTGACGATCGCGTGCAGCGACATCGCCGGCCAGGTGCGGGGCAAGGGCTTTCCGGCCGACCAGCTCGAGGGAAGCCGGCCCTT
>CAXTNU010000383.1:0-362 GCA_964245595.1 uncultured bacterium
GCGCGCGGGGCGCGCCGGAGGAGGCGCCCTACGACGCGCTGATAGCCACGGCCGCGGTGGGCGGCGTGCCCGCCGCCTGGTACGCGCAGCTGCGCGAGGGCGGCCGGCTGGTAATGCCGCTCGCGCTGGGCCCCAGCCAAAAGGTCGTCGCCTTCGAGCGCACCCGCGGCGCGCTGGTCAGCACGGCAATCGTCGAGGCCTCGTTCGTACCCCTGCGCGGGCCGCTGGCCGCGCATCCGGCGGCGGCGCTTGGCGAGCCGGCGGCGCTCGCAGCCTGGAACGACGAGCAGCGCGCGAACGCCCAGCGGTTGCGCGTCGAGGCGCTACCCGCCGAGCGCGAGCAGCTCGCGCTCAGCCTGTGG
>CAXTNU010000383.1:372-3835 GCA_964245595.1 uncultured bacterium
TGGTACGGACAAGTTCAGAGTCTGCGCCGCCCGTAGGGCGTGGACAGGGCGGTTAGCTGTGCGACGCCAGTCGACGTCCATTGGGAGCAGCAAGTGCTTCCAATGTGTTACGGCTGCCAGTGCTCGTCTAACAGGTCTTCCACGTGGCGAAACAACAGTTCGCAGCGGGTACACCGGCGGCGAACGGCGGCGGCATCGATGCGTTCGAGCAATTTCGATGCATGGGTGATCTTGTGATAGGGTCCCTTCTGAGTACGCTCGGTCGCCGTTTTCAGGGATTCGAATATGCGGTCTTTATCGACTTTTTCCAGATCAGCGTGCCGCGGCAGCCCGTTCGCAGCGAAGTACTGGCCGTAGTATCGCTGCAGGGCGGGGACGTCCGCGACCAGCCACGTCTCCATGACTTGCGCCATGAGGTGAACGCCAGCGGCGACTGGCGCCGGTATCTCCCAACCGTCGCGCTCCCGCACATGCTCGTCCCCGCTTGCGATGACTTCGGATTCGGCATCGACCAGCAACAAGCAGATCAGATCGGGCTCGGTCCGAACCGCATGTTTGAACGCCTCGTACGCTTCGTCGCGGCCGCCGCAGGCGACGACCTTCCACCCCAGCCCGCGGTTCCGGGCGAGATCGCGCAGCGGGCTCAGGAACCCGCCCATGCCGACTCTTAACGCGGCCTTGCCGGCAGCCTTCTGGCCGCCGCCTTCCATGTAGATCGCGATTCCGGTCACGGATTACCGCCCAGCTCTCCCATCCTCCAAATCTCGCCGAGCTGGTAGTTCTCCAGCCAAAATTTCAGCTTCTCGGCCTCCAAGCGTCGCATACGGGTGCTGCCGCCGGCATAATCGCAAACGATCACGGACTCAGTTGCCTCGGTCAATGCCGAAACCAAAGCGTCCGACTGGGTCGTCACGACGACTTGGGTTCGCTCCGCTGCCCAGACGAGGGCGTCGGCAACGATCCGCAGCGCATCGGGGTGGAGTCCGAGTTCCGGCTCTTCGAGACAAATGAGCGATGTATGCTCCGGCCGCAGCAGAATCGCGAGCAGCGCGATGAAACGCATCGTTCCGTCCGAGATGCGGGTGGCAGCGATCGGCGCCTGGAGCCCTTCCTCGTGCAGGAAGATCTGAACCGTCCCCGCGGCAACGTAGGTCGAGAGCGCCTTGAAGCGCGGCAGGAACCGCCTCAGTCCCTCGTTCAGCCGGTCCCAGGCCTCTCCGCGTTCCACCGACATCGCATTGAGAATCATGCCGAGGTTGCGAACGTCCGGCAGGAGCACGTCGTTCGGCAGATCGGCTGGCTGCGGAGAGCGTATAGGAGCATAGGGACCGACGGCCCATTCGCGATAGATGCTGATATTGCGTGCATGCGCTCCAAGCGCCGTTATCTCAGGGTAGCTCTCCGGGTCCTTTCGTTGAGCAAGAATGGATTGCTGCCGGTCCAAAGCGTTCGGATCGAGTTCTCGGCCTTCTAAGTCGATTCGGCCGCCTTCATTCTTATATATGAGTTTCTCTATTATATATGCATTATCGTTAGGCATGAATTTACCAAGGTGGAGGACTAATTCGCTCTCTATCTCGTATCTTTCACGAACCGCCTTCAATTCAATAGCATGACCGATCCGCCCTAGATAGGGCAGCACGACCTGAACGTACAACCTCGGCTTCCCTTGAGAAGCTCCCTTCCAAATCAGTTCGTTGATGCTTCCGCTCCGTCGAACGGCGTCGACAAGATCGCTGGGAACAGCCTTGTAAAGCTGAAACAGCTCTATCAAGTTCGATTTACCCGAACCATTCGGTCCGATGAGCACATTGAGTGAATGGAGATTGATCCCCGTAAAATCGGGACCATAGGACAGGAGGTTGCTTGGCGCGACGCGCGTGATCAGCGGCCTCGTATCCGCTCGTTCTTTCGCTGTTTCGCTCATACGGTTTCGTGCTCCAAGAGCCAGTCGATCGCCTGTGAGAGGTTGGCTTCGGTCGGCTCCTCCTCGAACAGCACGTCGTTGAGAAAGAACGCCGGAGTGCCGGGAATCGGCGCGTCGTCGCCGCCGTCGCGGACCTCCTGGAGTACCGCGCGGTACGTCTGCTCGCGCAGCGCCGTCGCCAGCGCGTCGGGGTCGAGCCCGAGCGTTTTGGCGTAGCCGAGCAGATGGGGCTCGTCGAGGGCTCGCTGGTGCTCGTAGAGGGTGTCGTGCATCTCCCAGAAGCGGCCCGCGTCGGCGGCGAACTCCGCCGCCTCGGCCGCCGCCTGCGCGAAGCGGTGCTGCTGGAGCGGAAAGCTGCGGAACACCACCTGCAGCCGGTCGCCGTACTTCGCCTCCAGCGCCTTGACCGCGGGGTACGCCACCCCGCAGTAGGGGCACTCGAAGTCCCCGTACTCCACCAGCGTCACCGGCGCATCGGGTTTGCCCCGGATGTGATCGTCCGGGCCTACCGGCACCGCCAGCCGCGTGAGACCGTCGTCTTCCATCCCGCTAGCGTTCGAAGGTCCAGCGCCGGATCGCTGCCGCGACGGTCGCGAACTCGACCGGGCGGATCTTCTCGCGCAGCGCCGCCTCGTCGGAGACGGCGCCGACCGCGAGCGGGGTGCGCACGAGCACCGCGCCGCGGTCCGCCGCGGGCGTGACGTGGTGGACCGTCGCGCCGCTCCACGCCACGCCGGCGCGCAGGGCGTCGCGCAGCGCGTGCGCGCCGCGCAGGGCCGGAATCGTCGTGCCGTCCGGCGCGATCGTCTGGTCGGCCGCCGGGTCGAGCGGCAGGAAGGCCGGGTGCAGGTTGACCGTCTCGGGGAAGCGCGCGAGGAACGCTTCGGGCAGCAAGTGCATCCAGCCCAGCAGCAGCACGAGCCGCGGCCCCGTGCGCGCGACCGCGTCGAGCACGCGCGCGTCGTACGCCGCCCGCGCTTCTTCGCCGCGGTGCCACGGCAGCGCGAGCGCCTCGACGCCGTGCTCGCGCGCGATGTCGAGCGCGCCCGCGCCCGCGTGATTGCAGACGAGCGCCGCTACGTCGAGCGGTAGTTTGCCGTCGCGCACGCGCTCCAGCACGTTGCGCGCGTTGCTGCCCGCGCCCGAGGCGAGGATCGTGGCGCGAAAGCGGCCGACTTCGTAGTCGAACTCGTCCGCCACCGCAGCGCCCGTGCGCCGCGAATACATGGCGATCAGCCGCGGGCCGGCGACCGCGGGAATCAGCGCGGCCGTGTAGCCGCTCGCGCGCAACCCGCACAGCGCCGCGTCGAGCAGCGGCTCGCCCACGCCGCGACGGCGCTCGGCCGGGGCGACGCCGTACGGTCCGAAGATACCGACTTCCGGGCGCTCGCGGTACGCGCGCAGCCACGGAAAGCGCAGCCCGCGCGCGCCGAACGCGGCGAAGCCGGCGATCGCGCCGCTGCGCTCGGCGATCCAGGCGCTGCCGGCGCGCGCTTCGGACGACCACCACGAGGGCGCGAAGTGCGCGTGTATCCA
>CAXTNU010000384.1:0-3833 GCA_964245595.1 uncultured bacterium
GACCTGCGGCCCGGCCTGACGCTGCGGATCGACTACGGCGACTACGGCTACGTCGGGCCGGCCACCGTGCCCGGCGCGGGCGGCGCGCGCAACGCTTACGGCGGCGGCGGCAGCGCGCGCCTGCGCATCCGCCGGCGGGCCGACGGCACGCTCGGCTTCGACGCGCTGCTCGACGCCTTCGCGACCTATCAGATCGCGACGCCCGATCAGTACGGCCAAGCCGCCGGTCTGCTCGATATCGAGGCGGCGGGCGCGACGCTGGCCTACGGGCGGCTGATCTATCCGCCCCAGATCGACGGGCCGACGTTCGTCGCCTCGGCGCCCAACCCGGCCAACAACGCGGCGCTGCTCTTCGCGAGCTCCGCGGCCGACCTCGAGACCGCGACCCAGAACTTCGTCCAGGGCGGGTCCAACGGCGGGGTCGGCACGGCGCTGCTGTTCTCGGGGCGGGCCGCGCTCTCGCTGGAGATCGGCGTCCTCGTCAACCGGGTGCCGACCCCGGTTCCGCTGGGCACCACGCTGCGCGACCTGGTCGAGGGCGCGTTCACGGTCTCGATCTACGAGATCGCGCCGTCCAACGCCACCTCGAACCTGGGGCTCAAGATGTGGCGCTGGGCGCAGCCCTCGCTGCTGCCCGGGAACGCGCCGATCAACGCCTATTCCAACAGCCAGGTGGCGTTCGAGACGACGACGCGCATCGTGCCCGGTTCGAACCTGTCCCAGTGGGATCTGCCGCTGGGCGCCGGGGACGTCGTGCAGTGGTCGGTCCCGCAGAGCTGAGCCGGGGACCCCGATGAAGGAGAAGATGACGACCGTGCACCGCTTCCTGTTCGCGCTGGCCTGCGTGCTGTGCGCCCTGTGCGCCGGCGAGCGCGCGCAAGCGTTCACGCTGGGCTCGCTCAACACGCTGCACCTGGGCTGGGGCACCAACAAGTGCGCCACGCAGGCGACCAAGAACGGCTACCTGGTGACCAACTTCGTCGGCACGACGCCCGACGTGGTGGTGATGCAGGAAGTGATGCCCAAGCTGGGCGGCGTGCCGACGCTCTGGGTCCAGCCGCCCGGCAATTACTACGCGTATCAGAGCAACTCGCAGGGCGCGAGCTCGTACCGCGAGACGTACGCGATCTTGATCCGCAATCGGCCCAACTTGGCGGTCGACCCGGCCAGCGTCAACGGCGCGCTGCCGACCTGCTATACCGGGCCGGGCTTTTCGCGCCCGCCTTGCGGCGTGGTGGTGAACGACAACGGGACCAAGACCTGGGTGCTCGACTACCACGCGATCTTCGGCAACGTCGGCGCCCGCGCGACCGAGGTGAAGCGCATGGTGACCGTCGTCACCTGGTTTCAAAACGTCAACGTCGGCGGCACGACGATCGCCCGCGTCGTCGCGGGCGGGGATTGGAACTTCGACGGCACCAAGCTGCAAGCGCTGCTGGGCTCGGCGGTGGCACCCGACGTCAAGACCAGCCTCAACCCCAAGGGTGCGCTCAGCTCGAACTACGACCACTTCTTGTGCGTGACTGCGACCTGCAACACCGCCACGTCGATCAACCCGCCGCCGGTGCCGTGGAACGGCTTGCCGTCGTACCGCAAGTGCTTCTCCGATCATCTTGGCGTCAGCATCGTGGTGAGCTAGCATGCGTCTCGCTCGGAAGCTGACCGCCTTGCTGGGCACGCTCGTCCTGACCGGCGCGGGGCTCGCCTCGCCGCAAGCCGCCCGGGCCGACTGGACGCCGCTCAACTACAATTTCTGCGGGCGCGAGTACACCGCCGACGACTTGGAGTACGTCAGCCAGCCGGTGCTGGCGGTGTACTTCATGACGCTCTCGGAGGACCACAAGAGCACGGTCCTGACGGCCGCGCAGTTCGGCGTCGACTACACGACCTATCCCGACAAGTGGTCCACCTCGCCGTCGCAAGGGGTCACCGTCGCGGCGATCAATTTCATCGGCGCGCACGACTTCTTCACCGTCATGCAGTTCACGCCGTTCATCTTCGACGTGAAGACCACCAGCGGACCCGGGGTCAAGACGCTGGCCTATTCGCCCACCTTTCCGCTGATCCAGCGGGTGCGGCTGCAGGTGCTCAAGGCCGACGGCCACCCGGCGGCGGCGGATACGGAGGTGCTCATCTCGGGCTGGTCGACCGACATCGATCCCTATGCCGCGGTGACCGGCCCGGACGGGCAGGTCATCACCTACAACTCCGCCGGCGACCAGTACACCGGCATCGCCTGCGTGGCGCGCGTGCAGAACGGCCAGTTCGGCAAGTACTATCCCCCGATCGGGAACCCGTTCTACGTCGAGGTTCCCGACCGCGTGGTCGAGGGCGCGAATCAAGGGTCGTTCTGCGGCGTGGTGCAGATCCGCGAGACCGGCGAAACGTACCCGGTCCAGCTCGCGCCGAACGGCTGCGGCTGAGGTGGCGTTCGTCCAGCTCGCCGGCAGCGCGCTCTACCTGCCCGACGGAACCGACCCCGCCGCGGCGCGGCTGGGTTACCTGCTGCCGTCCAAGCCGGTCCCGACGATCTCGCTGGCCGACTCGCTCGACGCCTACGCCGGCTGGTACGTGTTCTTTCGGCCCTGGGCCGACGACGCCGCGCGCGACCGCTTCATCGCGGGCGCGAGCGCCTATCTGAGCGCGCCCGGGCGGGCCGGCGCGCGCTTCGCCTGGTTCGCGCAGACCGACCCGCAGATCGCGCCGCTCAGCGCGCTGCTGCTCAAGCTCAGCGGCGGCGCGGGAGCGTGGACGACCACCGACCGGCTCGACCTGCCGTTCGCGAACTACGCGCTGCGCCTGCTGCGCGGCAACGCGGTCGCGCTCGACGAGGCGCGGACCGGGCTGAGCTTCACCCCGCCGGATGCGGCGACCGACGCGCTCGTCGTCTCGCCGGTGAGCGGCGGCAAGGAGCGCCTGTTCCCGCTCGCCGGCGCGGTGACGCTGCCGCTGCTCGCCGGGGTCGCGGGCTGCCTAGGCTTCGCCACCGCCAGCGACCACGCCGGGCTGACCGACCTCGACGTCGGCATCCGTTATTTCATCACTTCGTACGCCGCGCCGGGCTACGTCGACTCGCAGCGCTATCCGGTGTTCGACCTGGCCTCCGGCGGCGCGGCCGGCGACGCGACCGCGCTCGCGCTGAGCGGCGTGCTCGACCCGGTGGACCAGCAGAACGAAAGCCGCAGCTTCCTCACCGTCACGCCCGCGACGAGCGGGGCGGCGGTCCGGACGTACTTCCGCAACCCGCTGGGCGAAGCGGTGCGCGTCGCGCCGCGGCCGAGCGCGAAGCTCGTCTTTCGCACGCTGGTGACGGAGCAGCCGCCCACGCCGGGCGCGCCGCCCGCGCCCGGCCAGCCGTACTATCTCACGCCGTGCGGCGACTTCACCGTGCAGCTCGTCGACGCGAACGCGCTGGGCGGCGGCGACGGGCTGTACCGCAACCGGCTGATGGCCGGGCTGGCCGGCGCGGAGTACGTCTCGCTGGCGCCGGCCGTGCCGACGGTGCTCTCATTCTCGCCCGACGGCAGCGCGTACGCGCCCGCGACGTTCGGCGCGCCGGTCGGCGCGAACCCGCCGCCGCCCGCGTTCGGCGGGCTGACGGCCTCGGCGGCGACCGCCTGGGCGACGCTGTACGCCGACGGCGCGAGCGCACCGTTCTCCGTCACGCCGGCGAGCCTGACCTACTATGCCCAGCCCGACAGCGCGGTGATGCACGGCGGCGACACGCAATTGCTGGCCTACCGCGAGCTGCGCGCGGGCTCGCTGCCGCCGCCGGCGAGCGTATCGGCCGCAGGGACGAGCGGATCGGCCGCCGCCGCGAGCGTGCTGCCGGC
>CAXTNU010000385.1:0-3819 GCA_964245595.1 uncultured bacterium
GACCGGGTGTGCACGGTCTGTGCGTTATACCCTAAAGGCGGGATGGAACTCGCCGCCGGTGCACCGCTGTTCGCCTCGAAGGCGCGCCTGCTGCGCGAGCGCGATGCGCTGATCCGCGAGCGCGACGAAGCGCTGCGCGAGCGCGACCGGCTGCGCGCGCTCGTCGACGCGTTCGAGCTGTTCCTGCCCGCGCTCGACTCGTGAGCGCGGGCTAGTCTAGTCCAGCGCCAGCGCGCTTTCGCGCATGGTCGCGCGCGGGCCGGCGGCGCGCTCGTACTGCGGCGGGAATGCGGCCGGGACGCCCAGCGCGGTCGCCGCGGCGAGCGGCCAATACGGGTCGCGCAGCAGCTCGCGCGCCAGCAGCACCAGGTCCGCGCGGCCATCGGCGACGATCGCCTCGGCGTCGGCCGGCTCGACGATCATGCCCACCGCGCCGGTCGGGATGCCCGCTTCGCGTTTCACGCGCTCGGCGAAATCGGTCTGGTACAGCGGCCCGACCGGGATCGTGCCGCGCGGGACGGGCACCGCGCCGCCGCTGCTGACGTCGATCAGGTCGACGCCGTCGGTCTTCAGCAGGCGCGCCAGCTCGACGGTCTGCTCGACGTCCCAGCCGCCCGGCATGTAGTCGGTCGCCGACACGCGCACGAACAGTGGGAAGCGTTCCGGCCAGACCCCGCGCACGGCGCGCGCGACCTCGCGGATCAAGCGGGTGCGGTTGTCGAACGAGCCGCCCCAGCGGTCGGCGCGCGTGTTGATCAGCGGCGAGAGGAACTGGTGCAGCAAATAGCCGTGCGCGCCGTGCAGCTCGATCACGCTGCCGCCGGCTTCTTGCGTGCGGCGTGCGCCGTTCGCAAAAGCCTCGATCACCGCCGCGATGTCGGCTTCGGCGAGCGCGCGCGGGGTGGGGTAGCTGTCGTCGAACGCGGCGGTGGTCGGTGCAACGGGTATCCAGCCGCCCTCGGCGGGCGCGACCGCGCCGGTTCCATCCCAGGGCCGCTTGGTCGAGGCCTTGCGGCCGGCGTGGGCGAGCTGCGTGCCCCACACCGCGCCCCGTTCGCTCACGAAGCGCGCGATGCGGGCCAGCTGCTCGACGTGCTCGTCCTTCCAGATGCCGAGGTCTTGCGGCGAGATCCGGCCGTCGGCCGTCACCGCGATCGCCTCGGTCAGCACGAGCGCCGCGCCGCCGACCGCGCGGCTGCCGAGGTGCACCAGGTGCCAGTCGCCGGCGAAGCCGTCGTGCGAAGAGTACTGGCACATCGGCGAGACGGCGATGCGGTTGCGCAGGCTGACTTCACGCAGCGCGAGCGGAGAGAACAGAGCGGACATACGCCCTTCGGACGCCTCCGGCGGAAGTGAGGTTGCGGCTCGCGCGACAGGCCGCTTGCTTAGCGTGTCGCGGCGCCTCTTCGGCCGATCAGGGCCTCGCCGTCACGCCGTCACGCCGCCTCGGCGGCGCAGCGCGGCGGCGATGCGCCGGGCCGCGAGGGCGAATGCGACGGTCGCGAGCAGCACGGCGACGGCGGTCAGCACCGGCGCGAGGAACGACGCCACCAGCAGCACGAGCGCGAGCCCGTCCTCGACCACGCTGACGATCGGGTTGAGCATGCCCAGCGACACCGACGTGCTGCCCGCGCGGGCTGCACTCTTGAGCCCGTGCACGCCCAGCGCGTTGCCCGCGCCGAGCAGCATCAGCAGTGGGACCGCCCCGCCGGCCGAGGGATCGACGGCCGCGACCGCGATCCCGCCCGCGACCGGCGCCAGCCCGGTGTGCACCAGGTGCAGCAGGTGGTCGACCCACGGAATCTTGTCGGCCAGCAGGTCGGCCAGGGTGAAGACCGCGGCGACGGCGAGCGTCACGTCGCTGGCCAGCCAGCCGAGCGTGGCCGGAGTTGCGAGCGCGTGAAGATGGACGGCGAGCGACAGTGCCAGCACGGTCAACGATGCGCGCAGGCCGGCGACCGCGCTGAGCGCGTACGCCAGCGCGAGGTCGTGAACGTTCATGGACGGCCTTAGTAGGCGAAGGCGCGATAAGTTTCGTCGGCGGCGAGCGCTTGCGCGTCCGGCACGACCGGCTCGAAGCGCAGCAGCCGGCGCTGCTCGGTATCGAGCGCGGCCCAGGTCGACTGCGGCACGCGCACCGCGACCTCGGGGCGGCGCAGCCAGGCGCGCGAGAAGCCGATCACCACCATCGGCCGCGGAACGGCGGTCCGGTTGGCCGTTCCGCGGTGCAGGTGGCGCACGTCGCGGATCGCGACGTCGCCCAGCCGCATCAGGAGCGGTTCGAGCGGCGCCTCGCCGCGCGCGATGCGCGCCAGGCCGTCGGTCTTGCTCAGCAGGTGCGTGCCGCGCGCGATCTCGGTCGGGCCGTTCTCCGGGCCGACGTCGACCAGCGGGAAGTTCACCGCGAGCTGGTACGGCGGCGTGGGCTGGTCCGACTCGCGGAACAGCCCGGGCGAGTCGCGGTGCACGTCCTGCGCCGCCGAGCCCAGCAGGGGCGTGTCGGTCGCCAGTTGGCACATCACCATGTCGTCGCCGACCAGGCGCGCGCAGATCGCGAGCACGTCGGCATCGAACACGATGCGCGGGTCGGCGAACGGGCCGTTGAAGGGCAGGGTGACGTAGTACCGCTCGGCGCCGCGGTTCTGCTCGCCGCTCCCGGCGGCGGCGCGGACGTGCGCGTCGAGCAGCGGCGCGAAGGCCGCGGCCCAGGCGCTCAGCGCGGCGCGGTCGAGCTGGGCGCGCAGCACGCAGACGCTGTCGCGCCGCACTTCGTCCGCACGGCGGTCGAGCGTCGTCTCGTCGTAGCGCGTCGTCATCGATTGGGTTTTCGGCTGGAACGCGGCCGCGCACCATCGGGCCGGCCGCCCGGCCCGGCCTCGGCGGGAGCGGGCTGCTGTCCGATCAGGTGTAAGCTTTGGCCAACCCGGCGGGGCAAACGGGCCGATCGGTTCGCCGCTGGGCCAACGGTCGAACCGGGCCGGGCCCGTATGACGTCACCCGATGCAGCACGAGCGTACCACCGCCGGCGGCGCGGCCCCGACCCGGACCACCTGGGCGGGCGAGGTCGACGACGCCGATACCACCGGCGCGCCCGGCGACGAGGATCTGGCCCAGTACCTCACCGCCGCCGAGCCGCGCCCCAACCTCGACCCCGCCGACCTCTGACGCCTAGCGGCTCCGGCCGCTAGCGGTTCGAGCGCGGCAGGTGCCGGTAGCGCTCGATGAGCTGGTCCTGGCGCGAACGATCGCGGTACTCGCGGCCGCGCACGAATACGTGCTCGGCCGCGGTCGAGAACTCGAACGGGTCGCCGCTCCAGACCACGAGGTTGGCGTCCTTGCCGGGCGCCAGGCTGCCGATCCGGTCGGCCACGCCCAGGATCGTCGCCGGGCCGAGCGTCACCGCGCGCAGCGCGTCGTCGTGCGAGAGTCCGAACGCGACGGCGTTGCCGGCCTCGTACTTGACGTTGCGCGCGTTGAACGCTTCCTCGCCGCCGCCGCCGTTGCCGACGATGGCGATCTCGACGCCGGCCCGGCGCAGCAGGCTCAGGTCGTCCTTGCGCGCGCCCAGCGTGTCGAACGAGGCCGGGATGTCGTTCAGCGCGCCGGTCAGCACGGGGACGTGCGCGGCGGCCAGCCGGGGCGCGATCTCCCACGCCTCCGCGCCGCCGACGATCGCCAGCCGCACGCGCGCCTCGCGCGCCAGCCGCAGCGCGGCCTCGACGGCGGCGACCCGGTCGGCCTGGAGCAGCAGCGGCTCGCGCCCCGCCACGACCGGCTGCAGCGCTTCGAGCGCGGCGCGCGAGGCGGCCAGCGCGCGGC
>CAXTNU010000386.1:0-3780 GCA_964245595.1 uncultured bacterium
CACCAAGCCCGGGTGCCAGTTGGGCAAGCGCGTCGCCACGCCGAGCAGCGCCGGTGCGGCGGGCAGCGACAACAGCCCGTCGCGCAGCAGCGGAAGCAGCGCAACGGCTGCCAGCGCGCCTCCGCCTACGACGCAAGCCGCGCGCGCCGCGCCCCGCGCGAGCGCGCGGGGCAAGATCACGCTGGTGATGGTGACGGTTGCGGCGGCGGGCAGCGCCAGCTCGCGCACCAGCCCCAACGGCGTGACATGGGTGGGGATGGCGACCAACACCACGTACGCGAAGCGCGCGAACGTCCGCAGCAGCGTGGTCGCGACCGTCCGCACCTGCAAGTACGCGGCGACGAGCGGCGGGGCGAGCGGTGCGCGCACCAGCAGCAGCGCCTCGGCGCGCGAGGTGAAGAAGCCGGCCAACCGCCCACCGCCCAGCGCGAGCACCAGCCCGAACGCGGCGACGAAGCCGCACACCCAGACGTCTTGCAGCGCGATCTGCCAGAACTCCGGCGTCTCGTGCCGCGGTCGCGGTCCGGAGGTCCGCAGCCAGGCGAAGAACGCGATGATCGCGATCCAGAACGCCCAGATCAGCGCCCGCCACGGCCGCCTGCGCAGCGCGAGCAGCCCGTTGACGAACGCCCGCCGGTCGGCGTAGCTGAGCGCGGCGAGGACGTTCACGTGCCGGCGGCGTTCACGCGCCGGTGACATCGAGGAAGACGTCCTCGATCGAGCCGGCGCCGTTGCCGCGCGCAGCGCGCAGCTCGTCCACCGTTCCGCTGGCGACCAGCCGGCCGCGGTCGATCACCAGCATGCGATCGCACATCGCGGCCGCGCTCTCGAGCAGGTGCGTGCTCATCAGGATCGCGTGGCCTTCACCGCGCAACCCGGCCACGATGGAGCGCAGCTCGCGCTGACCGAGCGGGTCGAGGCCGATCAGCGGCTCGTCGAGCAGCAGTACCGGCGCTTCGCCCAAGATCGTCGCGGCGAGCAGCGTCTTCTGGCGCATGCCCTTGGAAAGCGCGTGGCCCAGCGTGTCGCGCTCAGGGGCCATGCCCAGCCGCTCGAGCAGCGCGTCGCCGCGCGCTTCCCACCCGGGCGGCTGTTTGGTCAGCGCGGCGACGAAGGCCAGGTGCTCGCGCACGGTCAGCATCGGATAGACGTCGGGCGTCTCGGGAATCAGCGCGATCGCCCGCCCGCGCTCCGCCCCCAGCACCGCGCCGCCGAACGCGATCGTGCCCGCGTCCGGCCGCAGCAGCCCGGCCAAGCACAGGAACGTGGTGGACTTGCCGGCCCCGTTGGGCCCGACGACCGCCACGATCTCGCCCCGCGCGACGTCGAAGTCGAGGCTGTCGACGGCGCGCTTGTCGCCGAACCGCTTGCTCAGCCCGCGCACGCGCAGCCCGTCGTTCACCGTCCTGGAATTCGTCGGGCTTTCGCCCGACGGGCGGCTCGGCCGCAGGCCGAACGCGACGGATTCGCCGCGGGCGAATCCACTAGGTGACGACCGGTTCCGTCGCGGCGCGGTCGCGGAACTGCTTCCAGTAGAGCTGCGCGTAAGCGCCGTCGTGCGAGATCAGCTCGTCGTGCGTGCCGTGCTCGACGATCCGGCCCGCTTCGACCACGAAGATCACGTCGGCATTGAGGATCGTCGAGAGGCGGTGCGCGATCACCAGACTGGTGCGGCCCTGCATCAGCGGGACCAGCGCCTCCTGAATCGCGGCCTCGTTGCCGGAGTCCAGCGCGCTGGTCGCTTCGTCGAGGATCAGGATGCGCGGGTTCTTGAGCAGCACGCGCGCGATCGCCAGGCGCTGGCGCTCGCCGCCCGAGAGCTTGTGGCCGCGCTCGCCCACGATGGTGTCGTAGCCCTCCGGCAGCCGGGCGATGAAGTCGTGGATGTTGGCGGCGCGCGCGGCGGCGATCATCTCCTCGTCGGTTGCGTCCGGCCGCGCGTAGCGCAGATTCGTGCCGATCGTGTCGTGGAAGAGGTACGTCTCCTGGGTCACGATGCCGATGTTCTCGCGCAGGCTCGCCAGGGTCAGGTCGCGCACGTCGTGGCCGTCGACCCGAATGGTGCCGCTCTGCGGGTCGTAGAAGCGCGGCACCAGGCTCGTGATGGTCGTCTTGCCGGCGCCCGAGGGGCCGACGAAGGCCGCCATCTGGCCCGGCCGGACGCGGAACGTCACCCCGTCGAGCGCGGTGCGGTCGGGCGTGTACTGGAACTGGACGTCCTCGAAGGCGACTTCGCCGCGCACGTCGCGCAGGGCGAGCGCGTCGGGTTTCTCTTCGCCCTCGGGCTTCATGTCGAGGTACTCGAAGATGCGCTCGAACACCGCGAAGGCCGAGACGATCTGCACCTGCACGCCGGCCAGCGACGAGGCGGGGGTGTAGAGCCGGCCCAGGTACTGCACGAAGGCCACGATCGTGCCGACCGTCAAGCCGCCGCTGATCGCC
The DNA here is from genome assembly GCA_964245595.1 of uncultured bacterium. Lineage (GTDB taxonomy): Bacteria > Vulcanimicrobiota > Vulcanimicrobiia > Vulcanimicrobiales > Vulcanimicrobiaceae > Vulcanimicrobium. Next base: position 2,443 of record CAXTNU010000386.1, read on the forward strand.
AGCCAGCCGATCCGCGTGCCGCCCGAGATCGCAAGCCAGCTCCCGGTCAGCCAGACCAGCGCCGGGCCGACCACCACCATCGCGGTGATCGCGGCGATGAACCAGCGCCCGACCATCGCCAGGTTGATCTCGAGCTTCATCAGGTCGCTGCCGACCCGGTAGAAGCGCTCGCGCTCGAAGCGCTCGCGTACGAACGACTTGATCAGCGTGATGCCCGAGATCGAGAGCGTCTCCTGGGTGATCGACTCGATCTCGTCGCGCTTCTCGCGCGTCTTCTTGCGCACGTCGTACATCTTGCGCCCGACCGGCGAGAGCGGCAGGATCATCAGCGGGATGATGATCAGCGCCACGATCGCCAGGCGCCAGTCCAGCACGAACAGCGTCGGCACCGTCGTGACGATGGTCAGCACGTTGGTGACGATGGAGACCAGCGTCCCGGTGACGACGTTGTCGACGTTGTCGACGTCGGAGGAGACGCGGTTCATGATCTCGCCGGTCTTGGTGCCGGTGAAGAACGAGAGCGGCATGGTGTGCAGGTGCGCGACCAGGCTGGTCCGGATGTCGCGCATGATGCCCTCGCCCACCAGCGAGTTCAAGTAGCCCTGGTAGACGCCCAGCACCCCGGCGACCAGGGCCGTGCCGACCATCCCGCCGACGTCGAGCCAGACCCCGTGCATGTCCTTGGCCGCGATCGCGCCGTCGATCAGCCACTTGGTGAACAGCGCCGGCAGCAGCCCTAGGAGCGCGCCGATCAGGATGCAGACCAGGACCAGCGCTTCCTCGCGGGCGTAGGGCCGAAACAAGGCCAGGATGCGGCGCAGGTCGACCTTGCGGGTCGTCTTGGGACGATCCGGGCTGAACATACTGGACCACATCAGGTGGACTGGGGGGCCGCCTCCGAGCATCGCTTCCTTATGACCCCGGCCGAGCTGGGATGGTTCACCTCAGTCTTCCGGCACGTAGCGCGGCAGCCGGGTCACGAAGCGCGAGCGCTCGGCCACGGTGACGTCGCCCCCGTGCGAGCGCGCCACCCAGCGCGCGATGGCCAGGCCCAGGCCGCTGCCCTCGCCGTGCGGACGGCTGGAGAAGAAGCGCTCGAACACCCGCTCGCGGTCGGCCGGGTCGACCCCGGGGCCGTCGTCCTCGACCTCGACCACCGCCTGGTCCCCCTCGGCGAAGACCCGCAGCCGAACCGCGCTGCGAGCGTGGCGGCGGGCGTTGTCGAGCAGGTTGGCGACGAGCTGGCGCAGCCGGCGCTCCTCGCCCAGCACGTAGATCTCCGGCCCCGCGTCGAGGTCAACGCGCGGCCCGCCGCCGCTGGGCCGCGCGGTACCGGCG
>CAXTNU010000387.1:0-3775 GCA_964245595.1 uncultured bacterium
ATCCTGGTCGGCGACGCGGCGGGCTTTCTGGACCCGTTCACCGGGCAGGGCGTCTTCCTGGCGCTGACCGGAGCGGAACGCGCCGCCGCCGCGATCCTGGGCGAAGCGTACGACGCGTACGCGCGCGCCCGCGCGGCCGACTTGGTGTGGCGGCGCCGGCTCTGCACCACGGTCAAGCTGCTGATCGACGTGCCGCCGCTGGCCCACCGGGTGACCGCGCGCCTGGCGCGCTTTCCCGAGGCCGGCGCGACGCTGCTCGAGGCGCTGGCGGGCGCGATCCCGCCCCAGCGCGCGTTCGGGCCGGCGATCCTGGGCCGGCTGCTGGCGTGACGGCCGCCGGCGTGACGGTCACCCGCAACAGCGTCGACGTCGCGGCACCCGCGGCGCGCGTCTACGCGCTCGCCGCGGCGACCGAGAACTGGCCGCGCATCCTGCCGCACTACCGCTACGTGCGGGTGCTCGCCGACGACGGGCGCACCCGCACCGTCGCGATGGGGGCCTGGTGCGACGTCTTTCCGATCCGCTGGACCGCGCGCCAGACCAACGACCCCGCCCGGCCGCACATCGCGTTCACCCACGTCGCGGGCTGGACGCGCGGAATGGACGTCGAGTGGCTGTTCGAGCCCAGCGCGCGCGGCACGCTGGTGACCATCGAGCACCGCTTGCGGTTCCTGTTTCCGGTCGCCGGCGAATGGCTCGGGCAGCACGTCGTCAGCGACTACTTCGTGCACCGCGTGGCGGCGCGCACGCTGGCCCGCATGAAGCAGCTCTGCGAGGCACCGCTGTGAACGCGCGCACGCTGGCGCTGCACCGCGTGGTGGTGACCGGGATCGGCGTCGTCACGCCGCTGGGCGTCGGCATCCGCGCCTTCTGGGACGGCGTGCTGTCCGAGCGCGTCGCGGTGCGCGAGATCACGCGCTTTTCGACCCAGGGCTACCGCTCGCGCATCGCGGCGCAGATCGACGACTTCGACCCCGGCGCGCACGTCAGCGCGAAGCGGCTGCGCTGGACCGACCGCTTTTCGCAGTTCGCGGTCGGCGCGGCCCGCCTCGCGCTCGACGACGCCGGCTACCGTCCCGGCGGCGAGCGCGACGACGTCGGCGTGTTTCTGGGCTCGGCGCTGGGCGGCTTGGCGTACGCCGACGAGCAGCACGACGTGTTTCGCGCCCGCGGATTGGACGCGGTCAAACCGCTGCTCGCGATCTCGGTCTTCAACGGCGCGTCGGTCTCCAACGTGGCGATGGAGTTCGGCCTGCGCGGGCCGACCGTCGCCAACGGCAACTCGTGCGCATCGGGAGCGGTGGCGATCGGCGACGCGTACCGGGCGATCGCGCGCGGCGACGTGCGCGCCGCGCTGGCCGGCGGGGTGGAGGCGCCCCTCTCGCCGCTGATCTACGGCGCGTTCACCGTGATCCGCGCGATGTCGACCCGCAACGACGACCCGCAGCGGGCCAGCCGGCCGTTCGACGCCGGTCGTGACGGTTTCGTGATGGCCGAGGGAGCGGGCGTGCTGCTGCTCGAGCGGCTCGACGACGCGCGCGCCCGCGGCGCGCGCATCTACGGCGAAGTCGCCGGGTACGGGCTGACCAACGATGCGTACCACATGTCCGCGCCGCGCCCGGACGGCACGATGAACGCCGGCGCCATGCAGCGCGCGCTCGCCGAAGCCGGTCTGGCCGCCGGCGAGGTGGAGCTGGTCAACGCGCACGGCAGCGGCACGCCGCTGGGCGACCGCTGCGAGGCGCTGGCGCTGGAACTGGTCCTCGGCCGGCATGCGGCCGCGGTGCCGGTGACGGCGACCAAGGGCCAGCACGGCCACGCCCTGGGCGCGACCGGCGCCTGGGAAGCGGCCCTCTCGCTGCTCGCGATGGCGCACGGAATCGTCCCGCGGAGCGTCAATACGGACGATGCCGATCCGCAATGCCCGCTCGCGCTCACCCGAGAGCGCGCCGCCTTCGCCCCGCGCACCGTCCTCTCCAACTCCGCCGGCTTCGGCGGCATCAACGCGGCCCTGGTCTTCCGTGCCGTCGGCGACTAGCGCCGAGGCTTCCGTCTCCGCGCGGCCCGGCTGCCCGGTCAGCGTTCGCTCGGCGAGCAAGACGTACGGCGCGGGCGAGGACGAGGTGCGCGCGCTCGACGGCGTCTCGCTCGACGTGCGCCAAGGCGAGATGGTGGCGCTGGTCGGGCCGAGCGGCTGCGGCAAGTCGACCCTGCTCAACCTGATCGGCTGCGTCGACCTGCCGACGCGCGGCGCGGTCTACGTCGCCGGACAGGCGACGGGCGAGCTGGACGACGACGCGCTGACGTTCTTGCGGCGCGACCGGGTCGGCACGGTGTTCCAGTTCTTCAACCTGCTGCCGGCCCTGCGGGTGGCCGACAACGTCGCGCTGCCGCTGGTGCTGCAGCGCGCGCCGCGGGGAGAGATCGATGCGCGCGTGCGCGAGGTGCTGGCCAGCGTCGGCCTGGCCGAGAAGGCGCGCGCGTACCCGGCCCAGCTTTCGGGCGGGCAGATGCAGCGGGTCGCGATAGCGCGCGCGATCGGCCACCGGCCGGCGGGGCTGCTCGCCGACGAGCCGCCCCGCCACCGCGACACGGCGACCGGCGCGCCGGGGCTGGCGCTGCTGCGCGGCCTGGCCGACGGCGGCCAGGCGATCGTGATGGCGACCCACAGTCTCGAGGCGGCGGCGGTCTGCGACCGGGTGGTGCGCATGCAGGACGGGCGCATCGTCGGATGACCGGCGCGCAGCACTTCCGGGTCGCGCGGCCGAGCGACGACCTGGACGCGCTGGTCGCCTTCTATCGCGACGCGCTGGGCTTCGAGGCGATCGGCTCGTTCGAAGACCACGCTGGGTTCGACGGGGTGATGCTCGGGCACCCGGCACTGCCGTACCACTTGGAGTTCACCCGCGAGCGCGGCGCACGCGCCGGGCGCGCGCCGTCGGCCGAGCACCTGCTCGTGTTTTATCTGGACGGCACGGATGCATGGAACGCGGCTCTGGCGCGGCTCGAACGGGCCGGTGTCGCGCCAGTGCGGTCGCACAACCCATACTGGGACGCGCACGGTGTGACGGTGGAGGACCCCGACGGCTATCGCATCGTGCTCAACCGCGGAGCCTGGCATCAGCCCGTAAACAACTATGGCCGAGCGGCGACGCCTCAACCCTGAGTATTTGGCCAGCAGTCGAGCGAGGTCACCAACGCTCATGCCCGCTAATCGTCTCGTGACCGTCGCTTCAAGGTTTTTCGTTGCCGTTGCGCGTTGCCGGATCACGCTTCACTCAAGTTAGTTTGTATTGTCATGATCGCCCGCCTGCTAGCTGATGAGGTACTACAGGAGGTTACAGGGACAGCCGCGCAAGAGCCCTAATGGGTGCTCGAATTCCATTGCACGTGGTGATCGCGATCGTGGCAACGATTGTCGCTGCAGCGTTTCCTACGCCATTGAGGGTGGTCTTTGCTATACTCGTCGGGACGGGAGCTGGCTATGTTGCTCGCCAGGTCATCGTCGCCTTGCGGCGGCGTCGCAACTGGCCGGCGCCCACGAAACTGCAAGAAAGCGACTATCGCAAGGCGTACGACGACATTCGGGCGATTGCGAAGTCTCTAGGCCACGAGCCGGACGTAGAAACGGCGCTTCTCGTGCGGGATACGGAGCGGGATAGTTTTGATCGAACATATGCTGGTTCGGATACGCTTGAGACGAAGGCCACGACATTGCTCGGATCGTGTCCCGCGGAGTGGTGTACGAGTGACTCTCGACGCGGGTTGCTTCTCA
>CAXTNU010000388.1:0-3757 GCA_964245595.1 uncultured bacterium
CCTGGGCGCTCGACCGGGGCGGCCTGTCGCTGGCGGGCGGGCTGGCGGTCGCGCTCGCGCCGCTGGCGACGCTGGGCGACTCGTTCGCGGCGGCGCTGGCGATCACCGCGATCGAGTCGGTCCTGTTCCTGGTCGGCATCCACGGGCCGGCCCTGCTGGCCGCGCTGGTCCTGCCGGTCTACGTCAAGCTGCAGTTCGAGAACAGCGCCGCGGCGCACGCGCACCTGCCGCTGGCCCACATCGTGGTCGTCTCGACCTTTCTGTTCGTCTTTCCGGGCGGCGCGGGGGCGACGCTGCCGCTGGTGCTGCTGCTGCTCCGCTCGCGGGTCGCGCGGCTCAAGAAGTTCGCCTTCGCGGTGCTCGCGCCGTCGCTGTTCAACATCAACGAGCCGGTGATCTTTGGCTTGCCGATCGCCTACAACCCGCTGCTGGCGGTGCCGTTCGTGCTCGCGCCGGCGGTGCTGGCCTGCAGCACCTACGGCGCGATGGCGCTGGGCCTGGTGGGGCGGCCGGTGTACTACGTGCCCGGCGGGGTCCCCTCGCTGATCGGCGCGTTCCTGGCCACGCTGGACTGGCGCGCGTCGGTGCTGATGGCCTTCAACGTCGCGCTCGCGGGCGCCGTCTGGCTGCCCTTCGTGCGCCTGCTGGAGCGCACCGAGGGCGCGCGCGACGCGACCGCGCCGCCGGCCGCGCACGGTGCCGTGCATTGATCGGCGTCCTGCTCGACGCCGCGGGCGTCACGGTCTCGGCCCGGGTGCGCGCGGCGGCGGAGCGCGCCGCGCCGCAGCTCGAGCGGCGCGATCCGCGCACGACCGCGATTCGCGGCCGGGTGCTGCGCGCGTTTCTCGAAGAGGGCGTGGCCGAGAGCGACCTGGCCGGCACGACCGGCTACGGCTACGACGACCCGGCCCGCGAGCGCTACGAATCGCTGCTGGCGCGCGTCTTTGGGGCCGAGCGCGTGCTGGCCCGGCTCTCGATCGTGAGCGGCACGCACGCCATCGTGGCCGGCCTGGACGCGCTGCTGCCGCCCGGCGCGACCCTGCTGGCGGCCAACGGCGCGCCCTACGACACGCTGCGCCACGCCATCGCGACCGCGCCCTACGCCCTGGCCGCGCGCGGCGTGCGCTACGCGGAGGTTGCGCGCACGCCCGAAGGCACGACCGATCTGGCGGCGCTGCGCGACGCGCTGGCGGCGGAGCGGCCGGCGGTGGTGTTCGTGCAGCGCTCGCGCGGCTATGCGGTGCGCCGCTCGCTCGCGATCGCCGACGTCGCCGCGCTGGTCGCGGTCGTGCGCGAGGCACACCCGGAGGCGGTCGTCTTCGTCGACAACTGCTACGGCGAGCTGGTCGAGGAGCGCGAGCCGCTCGAGGTCGGCGCGGACGTGATCGCCGGCTCGCTGATCAAGAACGTCGGCGGCGGGCTGGCCCCGACCGGCGGCTATGTCGCCGGCCGCGCCGATTCGATCGAGCGCATCGCGGCGCGGGTGTTCGCGCCAGGGATCGGTGCGGGCTTGGGCCCGACGCTGGGCTTCGGGCGCACGCTAGTGCAGGGCTTGTTCTACGCCCCGCTGGTCGTCGCCGAGACGCTGCGCGGGCTGGACTTCGCGGCCGCGCTGTTCGCTGAGCTCGGCTACGCGGTCGACCCGCTTGCGGGCGAGGCGCGGGCCGACATCGTGCAGGCAATTCGGCTCGGCTCGCGCGAGCGGCTGATCGCCTTCGCGCGCGGGCTGCAGCGGGCGATGCCGCTCAACGCGCGCTTCGCGCCCGAGCCCGGGGCGGTGCCGGGCTACGTCGACCCGGTCATCATGTCGAGCGGCTCGTTCGTCAGCGGCGCGACGATCGAGCTCTCGTGCGACGCGCCGCTGCGCGAACCGTACGAGGTCTACCTGCAGGGCGGGGTGACGGCCGAGCACGCCGCGCTGGGCGCCGTGCTGGCGGCCGAGGCCGTCGCCGCGCTCGGCTGAACCGGCGCGGCGGCGGATCAGCGCCGGGTCAGTAGCTGCAATCCCGGGTCGTGTGGCAACAGTTCGACAGGCACGTGCACGCGTCGCTCGTGGTGCCGGTGGTCGTGGTCGTGGGGTCGCTGCCGCCGGCCGCGCGCACCGGCTCCTCGCGAAAGTCCAAGTCGTCGAAGTCCATGGTCGGTCAGCCCGTCGTGCAGCAGCGGCTGAGGTTGGTGTACGTGGTCGGGATGGCGAGATCGGAATCGCCGCGTTCGGCGCTCGCCGGTTCCTCACGCAAGTCGAGATCGTCGAAGCGGAACTCGTTCGGCATGGCGATCAGCAGGCTTTGGTCGGCGGGCAGCACTTTTGCGTGCAGTCCAGGCTCTGCGTGCAGCCGACGCGCGAATTGTCGGACAGGCAGTCGCCGTCACCGCGGCCGGGGTCGGCTGGTTCTTCGCGCAGGTCGAGGTCGTCGAAACGGAATTCGGTCGGCATGCGTACTCCTCGGGTGGTTGATGGGGTCGGATCAATCGGGCAGCAGCCCGAACAGCGGTAGCCAGCGACGTTCTTGCGCCGTGGCGGCGTCGATCAGGAACTGCGCGATGCCCAGCGCCGCGTCGAGGAAGTCCACCCGGTCTTCCTCGCGCCGCTCGACCAGATTCATGGTCCGATAGCCCAGCGCGCGAGCCGGGTCGTACTTGGCCAGTACGCGCTGCGCGAGCGCGGCGGCATGCCGCACCAAACGCTCGTCGTCGGCGAAGTGCCAGGCGATGGATGCGACCCCGCTGAGCCCGTGGCAGAGCGCGGCGTCCCACGACTGCTCCGTGTCGTGGCGCTCGTCGAGCACCGCGGCGAGCGCGTCGGCGGCGAGCGCCCGCAGCGCGCCGTCGCCGTCCAGTTGCGCGCGGTCGTAGAGCACCGCGGCGACGCCGACGGTCTGGTAGCACCAGGCCCGGCGCGCCGAGGGCGGCTCGGCGGGGCGCCAGACCGCGTCCCAGCGGTACGCGCCTTCGACCCGGTATCCCGTGCGCAGCAGCAAGTCCACGTAGCGCCGCGCCGGCCCGCGCTCCGCGGGCAAAGCGAGGTTGAGCGCGGCGAGGATGCCGGGCATGCCGTGCGAGAGGCCCAGGTTGAGCGGCGCGAGCACGTCGTACGCGGCCAGTTTCGCCTCGACCGCGTCGGCGAAGCGCTCGGCGTACGCGCGCAGCGCGGGCAGCGCCGCGGGGACGTCGGCGCGCAGGCCGATCGCCTGGCCGGCTACACCGCTGACCAGATCGTAGCTCGCGACCTCCGAGAAGTCGATCGGCGGCGGGTTGGCGAGCGCGTCCGCGAGCGCGCCGCGCAAGCGTGCGCGCACCGCGCCCAGCGAAGCGCGCGCGGGATCGACGGCGCCCAGCGCCACCAGCAGCCCGGCCGCGCCGCTGTAGAGCCCTAAGCGATCCGGCGCGAAGACCAGCGCCTCGCGCAGCAGCGCGCGCACCTGGTCTTCGCCGCCGCGCCCGGCGCGGGCCAGCGCGTCGGCCACGATCACCGCCCCGCCGAACGAGCCGATCGACTCGGGCGCGCCGATCTTGCCCAGCAGCGGGCGGGAGTTGGCGAAGATCCGCTCGGCGATGTCGAGCGCGCGCTCGGCGTCGGCGCCGCTCAGCAGCGGCGTGCGGGTCGCGGTGGTCTGCATCAGGCCCGCCGCTCCGCGCCGTAGAGCGTCTTCCAGAGCAGCCGGCGCAGGGCCAGCTCCTCGTCGCGGTCGGCGCCGCGCCGGTTGCAGTGCATGTGCAGCAGGCTGTCCACCACGTTCAAGTACGGCGTCGACGC
>CAXTNU010000389.1:0-3752 GCA_964245595.1 uncultured bacterium
AACCCGAAGTCGATCTCCAAGCCCAAGCCGAACATGAAGATCGCCACCCCGACCTGGCCCAGGCCGCGCAGCGCGGGCAGCGCGGCGGGCGGGAAGAGCGCGGCCTGCCAGGCCGGCAGCAGCAGGCCCAGGAGCGAGGGGCCGAGCAGCACGCCGGCGATCATCTGCGCCACCACCGAGGGCTGCTGGATGCGCACCAGCACGCGGCCGGCCAGCAGCGCGACGCCCAGGATGACCGCGATCTGAAGGAACAGCAGGCCCGGCGCGACGGCCGAGCTCAAACCTCGACCGTCGCCACGGTCTCGCGCGGCGCCGGTTCGAGCGGCACGCTGACCCGGACCGCCGGCTGGCCCAGCGGCAGCGGGCCGTAGATCCAGCGCAGCGCGGGCGAGGCGGCGATGGTGGTGACGATCGTCATGACGACCATCATCGCGTAGAGCGTGGGCGTGATCACGCCGTGCTGCAAGCCGATCGAGAGGATGACCAGCTCGACCAGCCCGCGCGCGTTCATCAGCGCGCCGACCGCCAGCGCCTGCTGCGTGGTGCGCCCGGTGAGCTTCGCGGCGGCGGCGCACACGACGCCCTTGCTGGTACAGGCCACGAACACGATCAGCAGCGTCAGAAAGATCAGGTTGCCGTTGTTGAGCAGGTTGACTCGCGTGTTGAGCCCGCTCGAAGTGAAGTACAGCGGCAGCAGGAACGCGACGACGAACGGGCGCAGCCGCTCCTGCGCCGAGCCCAGCGCCGCGATGCGCGGCATGGCGGCACCCATCACGAAGGTGCCGAACGCGGCGTGGATGCCGATCAGCTCGGTCGACCAGGCCCCGGCGAACATCACCGTCATCAGCACGACGTCACGCCAGCCGCCGCCGTGCTCGCTGCCCTCCAGGCGGCTGAACACGCGGGCCAGCAGCGGACGCACCAGCAGCACCACGACCGCGACGTAGACCGCCGCGCCGGCCAGCGTGAGCGACGCGGCCGCCATGTTGCCGACCAGCGCGGCGAGCACCAGCGCCAGCAGCGACCAGGCCGCGAAGTCGCTGAAGCAGCCGCAGACCAGGCACAGGTCGGCGACCGCGGTGCCCAGCAGCCCGCGCTCGGTGATGATCGCGGCCATCACCGGAAAGGCCGTGACCGCGATCGCGGCGGCGAAGAACACGACCGCGATCCAGGGATGCGCCAGGGCCGGGAACAGCCGCGTGTCGTGCACCAGGAACGCGCCCAGCAGCGCGCCGATCGCGAGCGGAAACACGACCCCGCCGAAGCCCACCGCCGCCGCGCTGCGCAGATTGCGCTTGACGAAGGCGAAATCGATCTCGAAGCCGACCCCGAACATGTAGATCGCGACGCCGACCTGGCCCAAGCCGCTGAGCACCGGGATCGAGGCGCGCGGGAAGAGCGCCCCCTGCCAGTCCGGCAGCAGCAGCCCGAACAGCGAGGGGCCGAGCATCACCCCGGCGATCATCTGCGCGACGACGGCCGGCTGCTGCGCGCGGGCGAGCAATCGCCCCACGCCGATCGCCACGCCCAGAATCACCGCGATCTGGAGGAAGAGCAGCCCCGGCGGAAGCGACGCTGCGACCGCGCCGGCGTGTGTCATCGGACGACGCGCTCCAGGTCACGCGCCGCTGCGGCAGCAAGAACCGACCCGATACCCGTCACAGTACACCCTGCTCCAGCCTCTCGTTCGCAGACCGTTACCATAGCGGAAACGTCCACGTCAGGAACCAGCCGAGCGAGGTTCCCCGGCTGCGGACGACCATCCTTGCCTCGACCTGTGCGTTTCGTCACCGCCCCGCGCGGTGCCGCTCGGCGGCGAACGCGCTAGCGGGCGCTCGCGGGCGCGGGGAGCGGAGCGCGGGCCAGGCGCACCGATGCGAACGCCGACAGCAAGGCCGCCAGCGCGATCGTGAAGGCGACCAGCGCGAGCGCCGCGGCGGACGACGCGGGCGAGCCGGGCTTCGCCGTCCCGAGGTAGAGGCTGCCCAGCGCCGCCACGCCGACCACTTCGGCCAGCATCGTCGCGGTGGTCACCAGGCCGCTCAGCGCCGGCCCGTCGCGCTCGCGCACGCGCAGCACCATCTGGTTGACCAGCGGTCCGTAGCCTGCCCCGTGCCCGGCACCGGCGAGCGCCAGCAGCGGCAACGCCGCCCAGGGCGTCCAGCCCGAACGAACGCTCAGGCCGAACAGCACGTCGGCGAGCGCCAAGGCGATCAGCGCGGCGCTGGGCGTCCAGCGCTGGACGCGCTCGGGCAAACGCGCCCAGTTGAGGTTGACCAGCGCGAAGCCCAGCGCGTAGGCGCAGAACGTCAGCCCGGCGGCGAGCACCCCGAACCCCAGCCCCGACTGCAGATGGAGCGTCACGACGAACAGGAAGCCGCCGTACTGCCCCATCAGCACGAACACCACCGCCAGGCCGGGCTTGATGCCGCGCGGGGCGAGGACCGCGAGGTCGAGGATCGGGTTACCGCCGCGCTGCGCGGTCGCGCGCTCGATCGCGATGAAGCCGGCCAAGCCCAGCAGCCCCAGCAGCAGGGCCAGCCAGATCCAGGCCGCCCAGCCGACCTCGTGGCCGAACATGAGCGCGAGCATGATCAGCAGCATCGGCGCGCAGAGCGCGATCACGCCCGCGACGTCGAGCTGCTGCCGGCCGGCCCCGGGCGTGCGCGGGAGCACCGCGCGCGCGGCCAGCAGCAAGGCGATGCCGACCGGCACGTTGACCAGGAACGCCGGCCGCCAGCCCAGGCCGAACAGGTTCGCGCCGATGATCGCGCCGCCCAGCAGTTGCCCCGCGCTGACCCCGACCGCGAGGATCAGCGAGTAGTAGCCCAGCGCGCGCGCCCGTGCCCGGCCCTCGAAGTGGCGCTGGATCAGCGAGAGCACCTGCGGGACGAGCAGCGCCGCGCCGACGCCCTGCACGGCTCGCGCCCCGATCAGGACCCCCGTGCTCGGCGCCAGCCCGCAGACCAGCGAAGCCAGCGTGAACAGCGCGACCCCCAGCGTGAAGAGCCGGGCCGGGCCGTAGTCGTCGCCGAGCCGGGCGCCGAGCACGAGCAGCACCCCGTAGGCCAGGATGTAGCCGCCGACGACGAGCTGGAGCTGGGCGCCCGAGAGCTCGAGGCTGCGGCGGATCGACGGCCCGGCCACGTTGGCGATCGAGCCGTCGATCGAGGTGATGGCCTGTCCCAGCAGCAGCACGAGCAGCATGCGCGTGCGCCTGGCTGCGGACAGCTCGGGCCTCACCCAGACAACGCTCGCTCCTGCTCCCGGCTGGGCAGGTGGCGGAGCAGACCCGGCAACTCCTGATTGGGGTGAATCCACGCCAAGCTCGTTCTCACGTCGACCACGGCTACCCCGCGATGGGCCAGGGCCGCGCGCAGGCAGGGTTCGATCTCGGCTTCGCTCGCGCAGCGCAGGCCGAGCGCGCCGTAGGCCTGGGCCGCGGCGACGAAGTCGGGGTTGACCAGCTCGGTCGCGATCGTGCGCTCGGGGTAAGCCCGCTCCTGGTGCTGGCGGATCGTGCCGAAGCTGCCGTTGTCGGCGATCACGACGACCAGCGAGAGGCCCGCCGCGACCGCCGTCGCCAGCTCCGCGCCGGTCATCTGGATGCCGCCGTCCCCGACCACGGCGACCACCGTGCGGCCGGGGAAGCGCAGCCCGGCCGCGACCGCGGCGGGCACCCCGAAGCCCATCGCGCTGGCCGCGCCGGCCAGCAGCCGGCTCGTCCCGGTGCAGCGCAGATAGCGGTGGAC
>CAXTNU010000390.1:0-3746 GCA_964245595.1 uncultured bacterium
GGTTGGCCGGGTTCGTCGGGTTGGCGAGAGGCGAGCCGCTGGCGTCGGGCGCGGGCGAGCCGGCGGCCTGGGCGAGCGTCGCGCTCCCGCCGGCGGGCGTGCCGGGCAGACAGCTCGAGTTCAGCAGGGCCAGCACGTGCGCGTCGTCGGCGGCGCTGGACTGGGCGGCGGGCCCGGTGTCGGTGAGGGCGGTGTCGGCGGCCGAGGGCGCGGGCACGGCGCACAGCGCGAAGGAGAGCGCGATGGCCACCGCACCCACTCGCCGCCGGAACGCGCTGGTCACCGGTCCTCGTGCCAGACGAGCCAGCCGCCCGCGGCGGCCATGACGATGTTCGGCGCCCAAGCCGCCAAGTAGGGGTCCATCGTGCCGTTGCGGCCGAAGGCCTGCGCGACCGCGCCCAGGATGTAGTAGACGAACAGGATCACGATCGACATCGCGATCCCTAGCGTCCGGCCTTTCTTGCCGAAGCGCACCGCGAACGGCACCGCGACCAGCACCGCGATGAACGAGGCCAGCGGGTAGGCGTACTTCTGGCCCAGCGCCACCTCGCGCCCGGCCAGGTCCGTACCGCCCTGGCCGGTCTGCTTGCGGAACTTGATGTCCTGCGAGAGGCGCTTGGAGTCCATCGAGTAGGTGTCGTTGAAGGCGCCGCTCAGGAAGCTCTGGCCGTTGTCGCCCATCGGAAGCGAGAAGGTCGCGCTGTTCGCCGCCAGCGAGACGGCGTTGATGTTGCCGTCGGGCTTGATCGTGGTCTTGACGGGGTGCTCGAGGACGATCGAGGTCCCCGCGATGTGGGCGCTCTTGGCGGTGGTGATCGTCTGCAGCGCGGAGGTCCGGTCGGGCTCGAAGATCATCACGTTCTGCATGCTCTTGCCGTCCGGCCCGACGGACTGGATGTAGTACGTCTTGCCGCTCGAGGGGTCGGCGCGGAAGATGTTGGGCTCGATCGGGAGCGACTGCGTCTTGTAGATGATCTGGTAGAAGCTGCGGGTCGAGAGATCGGTGGTGACCGGCGCGATCTTCTCGTTGACGTAGAACGAGAGCAGCGCGACCGCCGCGCCGGCCAGCAGCGGCAGGCGGATGATGCGCCGGAACGGCACGCCGCTGGTGCGCATGGCGCTGATCTCGTTGTCCGCCGCCAGCCGGCCCATGCCCAGCAGCGTGCCGAACAGGCAGGCGAACGGGAAGGCCAGCGGGGTGGCCTGGGGGATGCGGAACGTCAGGAACCGCAGCACGAGGAAGACCGAGGCGCCCTTGTTGACGATGTAGTCGGCCGCCAGCACGAAGATGTTGGCGAACCAGAACAGGAAGAACGCCGCCAGCGCGAAGGCGAACGGGCCGGCCAGCTCGCGCAGCACGTAGCCGTCGAGGATGCGCAGCACGCGGAAGGGCGGGGGCTTGGCGGCGCGGGCGAACGCCGGGGACCGGACACCCGGGTACGCGGCCATGTCCTTAGCGGATCTGCGAGACGACCCGGTCGACGTAAGCGCGCGTCTCGGCGAAGGCGGGGATGCCGTGCGCCGCGTCGACCGCGCCGGGGCCGGCATTGTAGGCCGCCACCGCCAGCTTGACGTTGCCGCGGTAGCGCCGCAGCAGGTCGTGCAGGTAGCGCGTCCCGCCCTGGACGTTGGCGGCCGGGTCGAACGAGTTGGCCACCCCGTACTGGGCGGCGGTGCCGGGCATGAGCTGCATGAGTCCCTGAGCGCCGACGCGCGAGACCGCGGCCGGATCGCCGTGCGATTCCGCGTCGATCACCGCGAAAACGAGCCGCGGGTCGACCGCGTTCGCTTGGGCCGAGGAGCGGACGAGGGCGTCGAGCCGACCCGGGGCCAGACTGTGCGGACCGCCCGGGACGAAGCCGCCGGCGCTGCATCCCGAAAGGGCGGCGACGGCGAGCACGACCGAGATCCAAAGAGCGCGGTGAGACACTACCGGGCCCGTTTCGCGTGCCCCGGGAGCCCGGCCTGTCCGGGGCATGTGAGGAGACACGCTTTATACGAAAGTTCTCATCTTGCACCCGAGCGAGCGGTCTCACCAGCCGGCGTGCGATCGCGCTCGCGTTACCCGATCGGCAAGCCGATGGCGACCGACGCGACGTAACCCGAACCGGCGGTGCCGGACAGCACCAGCTCCATCTTGCCCTTGGTCTGGGACGTGTAGACGCGGTCGGAAGCGTTGGCGGTCGGGTTGGCGCCGTGCGCCTCGTACGGTGCGACCGAGCTGCTGAGCGCGTCGACGACCGCTTGCGGGAAGAAGAGCTGGGTCGTGTTCGACCCGTCGCTGGTCGACGAGGCCGCATTGTACTTCGAGCGCGCGCGCACGTGGATGTGCGTGGTGCGGCCCTCGTACCAGCCGGGCACGATCGTGGTGAAGGTGACCGCGCCGGCGCTGCCGGTGATCTGGTAGCCGCGCAGCCAGGTCTGCGAGGACGTGTTCTCGCTCGCTTCGTCGGAGTAGACGCCCGTCGCGCTGCAGTGCCAGACGTCGATCTGCACGCCCGACATCGCGGCGCAGCTCGCTTGCGTGTCGTAGACCTGCACGGTGAGCGTGAGCGGCACGCCGGCTTGGACCGACGTTCCGTCGAGGTTGGCCAGGATGTTGCTGCGGTTGAAGCCGCTCAGGCTGTCGTCCGCGAAATACGGCCCGATCTCGCCTTCGGGCGTGACGGCGCACGCACCGGACGTGCCGACCGGCGCGGCCGACGGGGCCGTCGTCGCGGTGGTCGCGGGAAGGCTGCTCGCGCCGCCGCTGCCGCCGCAGCCGGCGAGCATGAGCGCCGTACCGCCGAAGAAACGCAGCGCCGTGGCGCGGCTGAACGAGTGGCCTTCGTCTGATTTCACGCGATGCTCCGGGAATGAGTGCAGGCTCGCACCGTACCGGCGCGGGCTCCGCCGCGGCTGGACGATTGCTGCGAGTTCGCTGAAGCCGTGAATATGCGAACGTACGTTCGAGGCTCACAATTCACACACGCGCTAGTTGTCCACGCCCACATGGTGGGATATAGTGGTTCAAAATGGCTCGAAGTGGGGCGTAGTGGAGGTCCGCAGGATGGATCGACCACTATTCACGGGTTCGGTGGAGCACGGCCTCGACGACAAGGGCCGCCTGGTCGTGCCCGCTCGGTTTCGGGAGCGCCTGGGGGCCGGGTTCTTCTTGACCATCGCCGAGCCCGATCCGTGCCTGGCGCTCTATCCCGCCGCGACCTGGGCCGAGTTCTCCGCTAAGCTCGAGGCCGCGCCGGTCAAGGATGCGCGCTTCCGCGACTACGTTCGCCACCTGTTCGCGCACACCGAGGAAGTCAGCGTCGATGCCCAGGGGCGGCTGGTGCTGCCGGCCGTGCTGCGCGCGTACGCCGGGATCGACAAGGAGGTCGTCTCGATCGGCTCGCTGACCCGGGTCGAGCTGTGGGCCAAGGACCGCTACGCGCGGCACGTCGGCGAGCGCGGCGAGCTGCCGGACCTCGCGTCCGAGCTGGGCTTGTTCTAGTGCATGCCGGAGCACGTATCGGTTCTGGCCGGCGAGTCGATCGACGCGCTGGCGATCGCGCCCGCGGGCACCTACGTCGACGCGACGTACGGGGCGGGCGGGCATTCGGCCCTGATCCTGGCGCGCTTGGGCGCGGCGGGCCGGCTGGTGGCGCTCGACGCGGACCCGTCGGCTGCCGCGCGCGCGCTGCCCGACCCACGCTTTCGGCTGGTGCAGCGGAATTTTCGGGAGCTGGCCGAGACGCTGGACGAGCTGGGCA
>CAXTNU010000391.1:0-3745 GCA_964245595.1 uncultured bacterium
GCGTCGGCGTGCTCGTGATGTGCACGCCGTCGACGCTTGCCGGCCTGCGGCTCGTGGCCGACGCGCCGCAGCAGCCACCAGCACATCGCGGCCAGGATCGCGTACACCACCGAGAAGCCGTAGAACTGAACGTCGAGGCCGGGCGCGCTCGTCACCGCGTCGGTGGTGCGCAGCAGCCCGCGCGCGACCCACGGCTGGCGGCCGAACTCGGTCACGAACCAGCCGGCTTCGGTCGCGACCACGGAGAGCGGCCCGGCCAGCGCGATCGCGGCCAGCAGCCAGCGCGGGCCGTTCTTGCGGCGCAGCGCGAAGAATGCCCAGCCGAGCGCGATGGCCAGCATCGCGCTCGCGCTGCCGACCATGGCGTCGAAACTGTAGTGGACCGCGGCGACCGGCGGCCGGTCGTCGCGCGGCACGCGGTCCAATCCCTGCACCTCGGCGCGCGGGTCGAAGGCGACCAGCAGGCTGAGGGCGCCGGGGATCTCGATCGCGTAGCGGTTGGAGCCGTCGCCGACCAGGCCCCCGATCGTCATCGGTGCGCCGCGCTGCGTGTGCCAGAGCGCTTCCATCGACGCGAACTTGGCCGGCTCGTTCTCGGCGTCGAAGCGCGCGATCACGTCGCCGACCACGACCTGCGCGCCGATCGCGAGCGCGGCGACCGTCATCCCGATCCGCAAGCCGGCCTGGATCTGCGCGCGCCGCTCGCCCGAGCTTCCGCCCCGGCCTCGCACCGGCTCGCGCAGCAGCGCCAGCGCGCAGACGGCCGCCGCGCAGAAGCCGGTCAGGACGTACGCCGCGATGGTGGTGTGCAGCACCTCGACCGCCCACGGCTTGGCGAACATCGCGACGTACGGCTGCACGTCCACGATCTTCCCGCCGACGAAATGGAAGCCGGTCGGCAGGTTCATCCAGGCGTTGACCAGGGTGACGAACCCGGCCGAGACCGGGCCGGCCAGCGCGATCGGCAGCGCGCTCAGCCAGTGCTGCAGCGGCGTCAGGCGCTCCCAGCCGTACAAGTAGAGCCCGATGAAGATCGCCTCGATGAAGAACGCGAAGCCTTCCAACCCGAACGGCAGCCCGATGATCCCGCCCGCGTAGCGCATGAACTGCGGCCAGAGCAGCCCCAGCTCGAACGACAGGATCGTGCCCGAGACCGCGCCGACCGCGAACAGGATCGCCATCCCCTTGGCCCAGGTGCGGGCCAGATCGTAGTACTCGCGCCGCTTCGTCCGCAGCCACAGCCCCTCGGCGACGAACACGAGCAGCGGCAAGCCCACGCCCAGCGCGGCGAACACGATGTGGAACGCCAGCGACGTTCCCATCTGGGCGCGAGCGGCGATCACGTGGTCCATGCGCCCATCCTATGCCCGGAGCCGTCGCCCGCGCTGCGGCTTTTGCGACGGTTCCGGACAAATCGCCGGCTAGCGGGTGGGCCGGGTCAGCGTGCGCGCGGCGACGGTGACGGCGCGGGCGAGCCGGGCAGCGCGTCCAGCCCCAGCATGAACGAGAGGTCCGATGCGTACGGCGTTCCGGTCGGCTGGGGTACCGGCGTCGGGGTGGGCCCTTCGCCGACCTTGCGCCCGGCCGCATGCGACGCCACCGGGCGGACGCGCACCACGATGACGTGGCCGCCGTGCGCCCGGCCCGCCGTCCGCGCCGTGCTCGACGGCTGCTGGACGGCGGCGAACGCGTGGCACTGCACGCACGTCGAGGTGCGCTGGAAGTACGTCTCGAGGGTCGAGTTCGCGGCGTACTGCGCCGGGATGAACTGGCTGACGTTGACCCCGCTGCTGCCGCCCGCGCCTTTGGGCAGTGCGGCGTCGAGCGTCGGCCACTGGACTTGCGTGAGCTGGTAGTAGCGGAACACCGAGTTGGGCGGCAGCGCCGCGTGGAACGACGCGGTCGAGCCGGTTCCTTGCGGGTCGAGCGGCGTCAGGCGCACGATTTGGCTGGGCCCGTAGTTGCAGCCGGCGCTCGGGCACGGGTAGGGATTCACGTTCGGGCTCTTGCTCGGGGTGGCCGGGTTGTAGAACAGCCACGGGCGCGGCGACGTGACGGGCTGGCCGGCGGTCGGGTCGTTGTCGACGTGCTCGAAGGTCGCCCACAGGAACTGCTGAGCGCCCGGCATCTTGCGAATGATGTGCAGGCCCACCAGGCCCACCGCGTGGTTCGTCTGCAAGCCGATCGGTTTGCCGCCCACGGTATCGGTGGCCGGGTACTGCAAGTCGACCGGCACCGGAAACACGAGGAAGGTCGGGAACATGTGGGCGACCTTCGCGGTGTCGAGGTTGCCCTGCGCGTTCAGCGGGGCGGGGCCCAGATCGAGCAGCGCCGCTTTGACCTCGACCGCGCCGATGCCCAAGCCGTACTTGGCCGGCTGGTTGCGGCAGTTGGTATCGTTCGCGCCCTTGGGCAAGCTCAGGCCGGCCGGGCCGCCGGCGCAACCGCGCTGCGCGCTCGCGTACTGGAGCTGATTGCTCCAGATGTAGTCTTGCTCGTCGCGGTCGACCCAGATGTCGTAGAACACCAGCGGCGTGTAGGTCAGGCCGCTCGCGCTGCGGACCGGGCGCTGACCGGCGATCCACCCTTGCGAGAAGGCTTGGCCGGTGCCCGCGAACTCCACCGTGTTGCCCAGCAGCTTGCTCGTCGCGCTCAAGCTGAGCTTGCGGGCGAGCTGCGGCGGCTTGGGGCTGGGCACGAAGATGTCGACCGGGCGATCGTAGCTCTCCCAGACGGTGCGCGGCGCGTTGCTCGTGCCGAACGACGCGTTGGGGTCGGGCATCCCGTACTGCGAGGCGCCGGGCAGCGCGGGCCAGTTCATGTAGATGAACTGCTGCCAGGCCGTGCAGTCGGCCGTGGCTTGGCCCGCCGCGAAGCTCTCGGCCCCGTTCTGGAACGGCGGGAAGACCGGCGGCATCGTCGGCTTGACCGAGAGCGGGTGGAAGTTCGTCGTGCAGAAGTCCGAGGCGGCCGCTTGCGCGCGCGTCCCGTGCGGCTGGAGAACGACCGTTGCCACACCGAGCGTGAGCGTGAAGCCCGCTAGCGCGACGGCCAGCCTGCGAAGAAGAAGAACCATCCGGTACCACCCTCTGGAAACTCGGTCGAGCGAGCACCTTTGCCGCGCGCGGATCGTTCTCCGCCCGGCCGGGTTATGAGTCCGGTATGAACGGCTGGCTGTTGGCGGGGACGACATTTCTGGCGGCGGGGGTCGAGGCGCTCGAGGCGATGACGATCGTGCTCGCGGTCGGGGTCGCGCGCTCGTGGCGCACGGCCTGGCAAGGAGCCGGGCTGGGCGTGCTGGCGCTGGTCGCGGTCGTGGCGGTGTTCGGCCCGCTGCTGCGCTTGGTGCCGCTCGGCGCGCTCGAGCTGGCGATCGGGGTGCTGCTGGCGCTGTTCGGCTTGGCCTGGCTGCGCAAGGCGATCCTGCGCTACGCCGGGCGCAAAGCGCTGCGCGACGAGGACGCCAACTACGAGCGCGAGGTGCGCGGCCTGCGGGCCGAGGCCGCGCTCGGCGAGCGCCACGGCGACCGCGTCGCGGTCGCGACCGCGTTCAACGCGGTGCTGCTGGAAGGGCTGGAGGTCGCGGTGATCGTGGTGACGTTCGGGGCCGCGTCGAGCGCGGCGCTGACCTGGTCGGCGGCCGGCGCCGCCCTGGCCGTGCTGGCCGTGCTGGCGCTCGGCTTCGCGCTGCGCCGGCCCAGAACGTACCGAACGACGTCAGCATGATGCCGACCGCGAACTTCAT
>CAXTNU010000392.1:0-3744 GCA_964245595.1 uncultured bacterium
GGGTCAGGATGCGCGGCGTCGTGCTGTCGGTCGGCTTGACCGTCAGCAGGTTCTGCGCGTCGAGGTGGGCCAGGGTGCGCGTGGCGAGCTTCGGGTCGAGGGTCAGCGCCGGCGCGACGATTTTGACCGCGTCGCGCGCTTCGGCCCCGACCTGGGTCAGCTCGAAGCGCGTCTCGGCCTTCACCGTGAGCCTGATCCGGCTGATGATGGCCTGCATGTCCGGCAGCGTCTGGACGACCGAGACGTTGCGCTGCCCGACGTGGCGGTCTTCCCAAGGGTGCCATTGCGTCTCCGGGACGGTGTCGCCGAAGCCCCAGACCTTCACCACCAGGCACTCGTGCCCGCCGTTCTCCATCACCGGCACCCAGGCTTTGGGGCACTTCACCAGCTTGTGGCAGAGCGGCGAGTTGCGCGGGCCCAGGTCGACCCGTGTCTGGCCGATCAGGTGCGCGTGCGCGCCGTCGATCGCCAGCGACGGGTCGAACCAGTAGAACGTGACGACCACGCCGGTCAGCGGCGCGCGGCCGAGGTTCCAGACGTGCGCGTAGACGGTGTTGGGCTGGCCGGCCGGCAGCACGCCGCCGTGCGTGGGCGGAATCTCGGGCGTCGTGGCCGGGTCGCCGACCGCGGTCCAGATGTCCGGGCTCTCCCAGAACGTGGCGTTGAACGGGCGCGAGCCGTTGTCGCCGGTGAACGAGCGGACCAGCAGGTAGGGCAGCATGCGCTGCGCGCGCCCGCGGTCGTTCACGGCGCCGACGGATTTGCTGCCGATCTTCCCTTCCTTGATGAGCTCCTTGAGCTTGTCGATCTGTTTGCGCTGTTCGTCGGTCCAGGGCGACTTGCCGATCTCGGGCGGCGTCGCGCCGGGTGCGTTGGTGAACAGCGGCGACTGCGGCGGGGTGTCGCCCGAGCCGGGCTCGTTCGGACCGTCGTTGTGGGACATCAGACGAACCTCCGCTCGACGTCGATGTAGCGAATCCGGACCGGGTGCTCGTGCGTCTCGTCCTGCATCGAGGGCGTGTTGGCGGGGCTGCTGGGCGTGCCGCCGGCGGGTGCGGGCGGGGCGATGTCGTCGCTGCACCAGCCGCTGCCGGGCGCGACCGGCGCGTGATAGGTGCGGTGCCCGTGCGGGTCCGTGCCGGGGTCGTACTGCGCGCCGCGGAAGTACGGCGTCGGCACGCCCATGACGCTCTTCGAGCGCACCCAGTCCCAGCAGCGGTACGCGTAGCCGCGGTCGCTGTCCAGGTTGAAGTTGGTGATCGGGTGGTCGGCGTCGCCGGCGTGGTCGCGGGTGAGGTGCGCCATCACGTAGGCCGAGTAGTCGACCGGATCGCCCAGGTGGGTGCCCTTCTCGATCAGCGCGTGCGAGAGCTGGATCGTCTCGCCCTCGCTCTTGGCCTTCTCGAACGCCGCGCGGGCGGCGTTGTTGCCGGGCGAGCCGCCCATCAGCACGGTGGCGTCCTGGTGCGACTTGTACGGGCTGGCGACCGACATCGGGGTCTCGACCGGCACGCTCGCGCCGGCGTCGTTGGCGAGCGGGTAGCGCCAGGGGCGGGTGAACTCGCTGGGGCCGACGGTCTGCCCGTCGCACGTCTTCGAGAGCGCGGCGTTGATCAGGCCGGTGACGAAGTTGTTGGGGTCCTGCACCACGTCGCGCGGGAACTCGCGGTTGACGTCGTGGCCGCTGGGCTCGCTGGCCGGCGTGGGGCTGCCGCCCAGCCCGCCCGAGAAGTCGTTCAGGCTGGCGTCGATGCCGGGCCAGGTGTCGAGCACCGACACGCCCAGCGTGTTCAGCCCCGAGTTGACCTCGCTCTGCATCGGCATCAGGTAGCCGCTCATCGTCAGGTACCAGTGCAGGCCCAGCCACGCGTTGTACAGCGGCAGCTCGAGCGTCTCGTAGAGCACTTCGCGGATCGGGTAGGTGCCGGCGCTGGTGATGATTCCGGCGATGACGGTGGCCGGGTAGGCCAGCACTTGCGCGATGTACTCGAGCCACGCCAAGAGCGAGAGCAGGAAGTCGAGGAAGTCTTGCCAGGCGCTGTTGTCCGAGCCGGCACCCGGGCCGGGATCGGACGCGCCGCTGCCCGGCGGCGAGGGAAACGGCTGCACGATCACCACGTCGGGCGGCTCGGGGCGGCGGATCTTGTAGTAGTCCGTCGTCGTCCACTTGATGTACTTGTAGAGCCACCAGTACGTGTTGACGATGTCTTCCTGGGTGGCGAACCCGTCGGCGTGGTCGCTGGTGATCGCCTCGATGATCTGCGGCGCGGCGGCGGCGGCGCCGACGTCGGTCGCGGCGATCGAGGGGTTGTAGACCGTCTTGAGCGCGGTGGCCAGATAGCCCGCCAGCTCGTCGGGCATGTCGGAGTCGTAGTCCCACTTGCTCTTGCGGTCGAGCTGCGCGGGCGTGTCGTCGCCGGGGTCGTACGAGGGGCCGGGCTGCGGGAAGTTCAGGTAGTCGATGCGCGAGCTGCCGTCGGGATTGAACGCCAGCCACAGGTGCAGCGCGGAGTTGGACATCATGTTGTAGATCGGCTGCGTGCCGTGCTCGGTGTCGTACACCTTGGCGTCCATGTGGTTCTCGACCAGGTGGTGGCGCTGCCAGTGCAGGCGGTAGGGGCCGCCGCACTTCTCGTTGACGAAGCAGTGCCCGGTGACGTCGGTCGCCAGGTGCGTCATCCAGCCCAGCGCGAAGGCCTTCTGCTCGTCCGTGTCGGCGCTCTTCCACAGCTCGTGCGCGAACTCGAACGTCTTGCGGTAGTGGAGCATGTCGCTCCAGAAGAACGTCTGCTCGTCGAACCCTTGCGGCACGCCGCTCGAGAGCAGGCCGAAGATGTCGTACTGCTTGGTGATCAGCACCAGCACGAAGTCGATCAGAAAGCTGATCGCCTCGGAGAAGATGGCCGAGAGCTGCTCGGACAGCCCGCCGGTGAGCGCGCCCAGCTCGTCGGCGTTGTTGTCGGCGATGGGCTCCAGAATGTCTTCGTAGGGCCCCAGAAAGTTGTCGTCCCACCAGGTGAACAGGGTGCGGATCAGGTTCGCCGCGCCCCACAGGCCGGTGCCCGCCGGCGGCTTGAAGTCGGGCAGCAGGAAGAAGATGTCCGGCCCGATCGCGCCCAGCGCGAAGTAGGCGGGATTGTTCTGCGCGAGCGCCTGCAGGTCGGTCGCCGAGGGCCCGCCGTCCGAGCGGAAGATCGCGGCCGCGTTGGGGTTGGCGTTCAGGCCGGCGATCGCTTCACGCGCGGCATCCAAGTGGATGTACCAACCAGGCATAGACCTGCACCTCATTCTCGAAACGAGCGGTGTCCGACAGACTACTCCACTTCTCTACGAAGTCAAACTAGGGCCTACTCGACTCGCCATTTCGGGCGAGTGGTGAGCCCGATCACGTTGGCGGCGCCGCGGGGCCGCACAGATTCGGGCCGGTGGGCGGAGAAGCGAACTCTCCCCGGCCCGGCTCTCGTTGCCGGAAAACCTACGTCTCCGCGAGGCATTCATGCATTCATCATCATCCCGGACGCCGGTCGCGCTGCTCGCGGCGGCCGCCGTCAGTCTTTCGTTCATCGCGGCCCCGGCGCTGGGCGCCGAGAGCGCCGACGCGCACGGGGTCGGCGTGGCCCGGATCAGCCTGGTCCGCGGGGCGGTCGCGGTCCGGCGGGGCGACTCGGCGACGCCGGTCGACGCCGCGCTCAACGCCCCCGTGCTGGGCGGCGACTACGTCACCACCGGCGACGGCACCGGGCT
>CAXTNU010000393.1:0-3732 GCA_964245595.1 uncultured bacterium
TCGGCGAGGCCAGGAAGACGGCGACGAGCGGTGAACCGGCCTGCAGGGCGTAGACGGAGAGGACGTCGGCGAGGCCAGCGGCGCTGGCGAACATCGCGCCGGCTATGGCGGCGGTATCGTCGTCTTCGGCGATCAGGATCTTTGCCATGCCGCCTCGATCTGGTGGCGCTGGATGTGGGACGTCACGAACAGCGGCGCAGCGGATCATCGGCGCGGCGGCGGCCGGAAACATGACCGACGAGCGCGCGATCTACCAGGCGATCGCGCGCGAGGTGCGCCTGCTGACCGGAGCGCACAGCGTGGCCTTCGCCCGGGCGGCGCAGCGGCACGCCTTCGCCGCCGGGCGCAACGGCAAGCCGCCGTGCCGCTCGCTGGCCGGGCCGTTCGGCGCAGGCCGGCGCAGCTTGCCAAAGCCCGGCCGCACGGTGCTGCGGGCCGCCTTGCCGGCGCACGATCTCACCCTCGCGCTCCTGTGGCGCTCGTCGTTCCAGCCCACCGTCCAGCAGCGGCGGCTCGTCGATCTCATCGTGAGCGGCTTGACGGCCGTCGAAGACTTGCGCGCGCGGGTGGCCATGGCCGAGCGGGAGCGGCGGGCCCAGTATCTCGCCGACGTGAGCCGCGCGCTGGGAGTCTCGCTCGATCTCGCCGTCGTGCTCGAGCAGCTCGAGAGCCTGTTCGTTCCGGCCAGCGCCGACCGCATCGCGGTGGACCTCGACCCGGCCCAGGTGCACGAGGACGAGCTTCAGCCCGACGACGTGCCGGCGAGCGATCTCGCGCGCCCGTTCCGCGATGCCGTCCGCGCGGCCACGACGCGGACGGCCCGCGGCGGCTCGGCGCGGCAGCGCTTCGATCCGCCGCTCGCGGGCGGTCTGGTCGAAGCGATCGTCGTCCCGATGATCAGCGCGGGCCAGGTCATCGGCACGATCGCCTTCGGGCGCTCGTTCGCGCGCGGCTCCGCCGACGAGGACGATCGCGCGCTGTACGAAGAGCTGACCGCGTACGCGGCGGCCGCGATCGCCAACGCCGCTTCGTTCCGCCGTACCAGCGACGTCGCGGACGTCCTGCAGCACGCGCTGCTGCCGACCGTGCTGCCGAGGCACGGCGGCGTTCTGTTCGACGCCGCATACGCTCCGGCCGGCGCGCGGGCCCACGTGGGCGGCGACTGGTACGACGTCTTCGCGCTGGGTGAGGACCGGTTCGCCGTCTCGATCGGCGACGTCGGCGGTCACGGTACGCGAGCCGCCGTCACGATGAACGTGGTGCGCTTGGCGTTTCGCGCCGCGGCGCTGGGGCGGAGCGAGCCGCTGCAGGTGCTCGAGCGCGGCGACGCGATGCTCGCGCTCGAACACGAGCCGCCGCTGGTGACGGCGCTCTACGGCGTCATCGACCTGCGGCGCAATCTCTTCACGTACGCGTGCGCCGGCCACATGCCGCCGCTCCTGGTCGACGGCGCCGGCGCCATCACCGCCCTGCCGACGCTCGGCACCCCGCTCGGCATCGGCTTGAGCGCCGAACGCCGGACTTTCGATGCGCAACTCGCGCCGGGCGATACGCTGGTGCTCTACACCGACGGTTTGGTGGAGTACGGGCGAGACTCCCTGGCCGGGGAGCTGCGCTTGTTCGGGCTGATCCACGAGCTCGTCGATCAGCGCCCGCGGGCGACGCTGGCACGCGATCTGCACGCGGCCACGTTCAGCAACGGTGCGACGCAGCGCGACGACGTCGCAGTCCTCACGATCTCGCTGCGGCAGACGAAACGGGCGATACGCTGGGAGATGCCGGCGGTCCCGGCCTCGGCTGGGACCCTGCGCCGCCTGCTCGGCGCGTTCTGGGACGAGGCCAGCCCGGTGGCGGCGGGGCCGGACGATTTCCTCCTCGCGACCGGCGAGGCAATCGCCAATTCGGTCGAGCACGCGTATCCCGACGCGGGCGGAACGGTCCGCGTCCAGGCATCGTACGATCCAACCGGGATCAGCGTCGAGGTTGCCGATACGGGCCGTTACAAGACCTGCGGCTCGGCTCCCGACCGCGGCTTCGGCTCGACCATCATGCGGGCGCTCGCGCACGAGGTGAGCATTCGCGGCGACGACGAGGGCACGCTCGTGCGATTGACCTTCCGCTGAGGGTAGAGGGCGCCGTGCGCCTGTCCGGGCCCGCAGGCGAGGATCGGGGCCAAAGCGCGGGCCGCCCGCACGTAGCACAACGCCTCTCCCTAGCGGTCGGGACTGTCGTCCCTCGCAGCACGGGCAACCGTTGCCCTATGGTGTGTCTGTGAATCGCTGGACTAGGGCCTTTCGGATGCAGCGCGCACGGCGCGCGGCAGCGGCGCTGCTCGCCTCGCTCTGCGTCGTCTCCAGCGGTATTACCGCGCGCGCCGCCCCGAGCGCGACCACGGCCCACGGGGCAGGCGAGCAGCGAACCCGGTACTACGGTGCGCCCGACCTCGCGCTGACGGTCGCGCTCGTGCAAGCGGGCGGCGGCACGGAGCATTTCGATGCGGGGCGGCTCGTCGGCGTTCTCGCCGGAACGCAGCAGAAAGCCGAGGTCGGGCGTCTCACGGCCGCCTTCGGCGCGCAGCGCGTCGCGCGGTTCTTGCACACCCTCACCTTCGGGGTGAACGACGTGCTGGCGACCGCGAAGAAGAAGAACATCGCTCTGCCGGCGCCCGCGCCCGGCCTCGCGACCGACGGCGGAAAGCTGGCGGCGTCCCTGCTGCGGTCGGGCACGATGCCGAGCGGCCGGTTCGACATCGGCTACATGCTCGAGCACCTGGTATCGCGCCCGCTTCACGTTCAGATGATGCAGGACATCGACGCCGACCCGCGCTACGGCCCGGAGCTCAACGCGGACTGCCACATGATTCTCACGACGGCGATGGCGGACCTCAAATCGGAGTACGGGCTCTGAGCGCTGCTCGCCTCGCGCGGTTGTGCGGGACGGTGCTGCTCGTCACGGCGACCGCGTGCTCCGACCGCGCGAGCGGCGCGCAGGCGAGCAGGCCGAGCGGCACGATCACGGTCGACGACGCGCGCAGCGGGCTGGGGCTCGAGCGCTTCCACTACACGGGGCGCTGGGAGCACCTGCGCGCCATGAACGACGGGCGCGCCGGAGGAACCAGCACGCGCAGCCCGTTCCTGGGCAGCAGCTTCGCGGTCGCGTTCAGAGGGCGCCGGTTTCGCGTCTACGGCGTCACCGGTCCCAAGGGCGGCCACGGCGTCCTGGCGCTCGACCGAAACGTCGAGGCCGCGGTCCTCGACTTCTACTCGCCGCGCAAGCGCGCGCACGCGCTGCTCTACTCCAGCCCGCGCCTGGACGCGGCGCTCCACTCGGTCTCGGTGATCGTCGACGGAAAGCGCGACCGCGCGTCGCGCGGCACGTACGTGAACGTCGACAGCGTCGAGATCGATCCCTGAATGCCGCGCCGTGCGCGAGCAAGCGCGGCGCGAGGATCATCCACGTCGACCCGCAGCGGCACCGAAGCTGACCGGCCCCGGTCGCTCAGTAGCGGGCGTCCGGCGCTATCGCGGGCGCCGGCGCCGAGCCCGGTGCCACGGCGGTTCCGCCGGCTGACGACGACAGTGCGAGCGGAACCGGGTTCGCATCCGGCGCGGGTGCGGCGGCGCGGTGGCGTATCCCCAGCAGGCGCGCGAAGACGGAGCGCGAGCGCTCCCAGCGGACGGGCTGCGGCGCAGGAGCCGCCGGCAGGCTGATGGGCAGCACGGCGGCCAGGAG
>CAXTNU010000394.1:0-3729 GCA_964245595.1 uncultured bacterium
AGATCGAGTGCGGCACGTTCGGGTCGGTGATGTTGCCGGCCAGCCGCGCGAGCTGACCCGTACCGCGGCGCGGACATTCGACGTACGCTGGCTCGAGCGTGACCCGCGCGCGCTGGTCACGACCTACGACCGGCCGACACGGACCCGCACGACGCTGCTGCTCGACGCGCGCGCGCCGGGCGAAGCGAAGCCGCTCGGGACGCTGCGCGACGGCGACGTCTACGCCGATCCCGGCACGCCGGTGACCACCATCGCGGCGGACGGCGACCCGGTGGTCCTGCACGCCGGCGACGCGATCTGGCTGCGCGGCAGCGGCTACGGCGCGGACGGCACGCGCCCGTTCCTGGACCGGCTCGACCTGCACAGCGGCGAGAAGCAGCGCCTGTTCCGCTCCGAGCTGCGCCCGCTCGAGACGCCGCTCGCCCCGCTCGATCCCGGCGCGGCGCGCATCCTGACCCAGCGCCAGTCGCCGGCCGATCCGCCCAACGTCTTCGTGCGCACCCGCGCGACGAACGCGCTGCGCCCGCTGACCGCGTTCGCCGACCCCGTCCCGGCGCTGCGCGGCATCGGCCGCCGGGTGGTGACGTACGAGCGGCCCGACGGGGTGAACCTCTCGTTCACCCTCTACACCCCGCCGGGCTGGCACGAGGGCCAGCGCCTGCCGACCTTCGTGTGGGCGTACCCGCTGGAATACCTCGACCGCGGCACGGCCTCGCAGAACACCAACAGCGCGCAGGCGTTCGTGAACGCCGGCGGCCCGTCGCCGCTGTTCCTCGCGCTGGCCGGCTACGCCGTGCTCGACAACGCCTCGATGCCGATCGTCGGCGATCCCAAGACCGTCAACGACACCTACGTCGAGCAGCTCGTCGCCGACGCCAAGGCCGCGGTCGACGAAGCGGTCGCGCTCGGGGTCGCGGACCCGGCGCGGATCGCGGTCGGCGGCCACTCCTACGGCGCGTTCATGACCGCCAACCTGCTCGCGCACACCCGCCTGTTCCGGGCCGGGATCGCGCGCAGCGGCGCCTACAACCGCACCCTGACGCCGTTCGGCTTCCAGAACGAGAACCGCAGCTACTGGGAGGCGACGGCGCTCTACACCGCGATGTCGCCCTTCACGTACGCCAACGAGATCAAGGACCCGCTGCTGATGATCCACGGCCTGGCCGACGACAACACCGGCACCTTCCCGATCCAGTCCGAGCGCATGTACGCCGCGATCCGCGGCAACGGCGGCACCGCGCGCCTGGTGATGCTCCCGTACGAAGCGCACGGCTACGTCGGCCGCGAGTCGATCGAGACGACGCTGGCCGAGATGGTCGACTGGCTCGACCGCTGGGTGAAGAACTCTCCCGCGACGGCGAACGCGGCGCCCGGGACAGCGGTGCGCTAGAGCGCGCGCCGCATCTCGCGGTGCACGATGCCGGCGTCGAGATTCGTCTCGGCGTCCGGCGCGAAGCCGGCTTTCGCGTAGAACCCGAGCGCGTGCTCTTGCGCGTTGAGCACAGCGTGCGCGAAGCCCGCGGTGCGAGCGTGCGCCGTCAGCGCGTCGAGCAGCGCCGCGCCCACGCCCTGTCCGCGCCCGGCCGGCACGACGGCCATGCGGCCGATGCGCGCGGTGGCCACGTCATCGCGGTAATAGCGCCCGGTGCCCAGCGCACTTCCGTTCCCATCGCGCGCGAGCGCATGGACCGCGCCGGCGGCCGGGTCGTCGTGCGCGTCGATCTCTTCTTCCAGCGGGATGCGCTGCTCGTCGACGAACACCGCGATCCGCAGCGCGAGCGCGGCGGCCATGCGCGCGCGGTCGCTCGGCGCGAACAGCTCGACCGTCAGCGGCGGCTCCGAACCGTCACCCGTGGCTGATGGAGCTGAGCGCCTCGCGCCGCGCGCGGTCCCATCTCCCGCGCGTGACCGAGAACAGCAGCACGTCGACGTGCCGGCCGCGGATCACCGCGCCGCTGCGCAGCAGGCGTTCTTCGCGGAAGCCGCTGCGGTCGAGTACCGCACGCGAGGCGGCGTTGTCGGGCACGATACAGGCCTGCACCTCGTCGAGCTCGGCGGTCAGGAACGCCTCGTCGATCACCGCGCGCAGCGACTCGCTGGCATAGCCTTGACCGCGCGCCTGCGCCAGCAGGCTGTAGCCGACCTCGCCGATGCGCGGGCTGCGGTCGTTGACGCGCAGCGAGATCCAGCCCAGCGCGGCGCCGGTATCTTTCGTCCGCAGGAGCCACTCGAAGCGGCCCGAGGCGGTCGGGCGCAGCGCGCGCGGCCGCGCGCGCACCTGGCGCTCGAACTCCTCGACCCGCACGCGCGGGATGTCCTGGTACTTGCGCAGGTCGGGCGCGTTGAGCACTTCCCACAGCTCGCGGGCGTTGCGCGCGTCGACCGGGATCAGCGAGACGCGCGGCGTGCGCAAGGTCCTCATCGCGCGATCGACCCGTCGCGAAAATCGCGCACCAGCAAGGCGCCGCTCTCGTCGCGCGCCGCCGCGAAACTGACCCGGTCGCCGCTGCGGGCCAGCAGCAGGTCGGGATCGCTGGGGTCCACGACGGTATAGACGCCGCGCCGCTCGCGCAGGGTGAAGTAGACCCGCCCGCCCGCGTTGGCGAAGCGGTCGATCGTCCCGGCCATCCGCTCGTTGTTCGTGCCCGCGACGCGGTCGCCCAAGAAGGCGCGGTACGACGAGAACGCATCGGCCGCCGGCGAGGCCGCGCCGCTGTTGCCGACGACGGCATGACCGCCCGCCGCCTGGACCAGGGCGAGGGTCTGGAACTTCCCGTTGTCCGCGACGGCCGGCACGACCCACGTATTCTGCCCGAATAGCGCGTACAATATCGGCTGGGTCGCGATCAGCCGGCCCTGCTTGATCACCGGGTTCCCGGCGACCGCCTGCTCGGCCGCGCGCGAGTTGTACTCGCCCCCGCTCGAGGTGTAATAGGTGAGCGCGCCGGTCCGGCTGTCGGTGTAGGTGAAGCCGGTCATCGAGGCGTCCGAGCCGTTGGGCGACGTGTGGTCGACGAACCAGACGAACCGGCCGTCGCCCAGCAGCAGGCCGAAGACGTCGCGCCGGGCCGGCAGGTGGACGTCGAGCTTGGTCGTCTGGGCGTTCCACCAGCCGTGCACGTAGCGCCCGAACCAGTCGTTGTAGCCCACCACCAGCTCGGGCGGGTAGACCCGGCTGACCCAGGCCGGCAGCGAGTCGAAGCGCTCGCGCGCGATGCGCTCCATCGCCCCCGTCGCCGGATCGACGATGACGACGCCGGTCACCCGCTCGCCGCTCCAGCCGATCGTCGGCCGCCCCAGCGTGACCAGGTAGCGCGGGTCGCCCTGCGCGTCGAGCTGCAGGGTCGCCTCGAGCAGCAGCTCGCTGCCGTAGCGGAACCAGACGTGCCGGAGCAGGTTGTCGTCGAGCAGCGCCGAGGGGATGTAGCGCAGCGGCGCGCGCTGGCGCAGCTCGGGCGCCGCATCGGGCTTCTCGGCGTCGACGATCACCACGCCCGGCGAGACGCGCCGCGCCAGCCACTGCAGCGCGCCCTGAAAGTCGAGCGGCGCGACCCAGACCAGCCGCCCGTTCTCGGACTGCACGTTGTAGGTCCCGACCCGGTAGTAGGCGCCGAGCTGGCCGACGACTTTCTCGCCCGCGAAGACCGCCGACTCCTCGGGCACGACCCGCACGTGGCGCGGGTCGGCCGCCGGCGCGCCGGGGCGCGAGGTGGTGGCGCGGACCAGGTC
>CAXTNU010000395.1:0-3718 GCA_964245595.1 uncultured bacterium
GCGTCGCTCTCGCGCATCCTGCGCTCCGCTCGCCACGAAGCCTCCGCCACGGCGATGTCGCACCCCACGACCAGGCACGATGGGCGGGTTGACTCGAGCTGACTGGGGTTAGAAGATACGCATGCAAGAGCCGATCGGCGTGAAGGTCGACCCGGATGTTGAGGCTGGTTACGTTGTCGACTACGACGACGCGAACCATGTGGTGGGCATCGAGATTCTCGCGTTCGACGAACCGGCGCTGACTGTTGCTCACGCTGTCGCAGCGGGACACGGCCTCGCGTTTCCGCGCGACATCGTATGGCGACGTTCGATTAGGCGAGGGCGTGGATCGTGACGGGGTCGGCTTTGCCGCGAATTTTGGCGACGAGGCGTTCGGCCGCGGGTTTCTCGCTCAGGTGCTCGTAGGTGCGGTCGTCGATGTAGGTGTGGCGGGAGGGGGCGGCACTTTGGAGACGGCTGGCTAAATTCGCGGCGTCGCCGATGACGGTGTAGTCCATGCGGCGGGGGCTGCCGATGTGGCCGGCGACGACTTCGCCGGTCGCGATGCCGATCGCCAGGCCCAGCGGCTTGCCGTCGGCTTCGATGGTGGCGGCGGCTTGGTGGAGGGCGGCGGCGACCGCTAGGGCGCGGCTGGCGTCGTCGTCGCGGACGCGGGGCGGGCCGAAGACCACCATCAGGCCGTCGCCGTAGAACTTGTCGAGCAGGCCGTCGTGCTCGAACACGATCTGCACCGCGGCGCTGAAGAAGCGGTTCAGGATCTCGACCACGCGCTCGGCGTCCAGGCGGTCGGCCAGTTCGGTGAAGCCGCTGATGTCGGCGAACAGGATCGTGGCGGTCGCGCGCTCGCCGCCCAGCGCGACGCCGTCGGGCGCGCGCATGAGCTGCTCGACCACGTGCGGGGCGAGATAGCGCGAGAACGCGTCGCGGATCGCGACGCGCTGCTCGAGGTCGGCGGCGTGGAGGCGCTCGAGTTTGCGGCGTTCGGTCAGGTCGGTCAGCGCGATGGCGTGGCCGAGTGCCGCGGTGCCGTCGGGCAGGTCGACCGAGGCGACCCGGACCTCGAGCGCGAGCGCGCCGCGGGTCGGGTGGTTGGCGTAGACCTCGGTCGAGTTCGCCGGCAGCAGGTCTTGGTCGAGCAGCGTGGTGATGCCGGGGATCAGCGCTTCGAGAGCGCGGGCGGGCTTGCCGAGCATGAGCGCGCTGCTCACGCCGAACGTCTCCGCGGCCGCGTCGTTGAAGGTCGAGATCAGGCCGCGGCCGTCGACCGTGATGACGCCGCTGGTGATCGAGCCGAGCACGCGCGCTTGGAGCTGTTCGAGCCGGACGATCTCGTCGAGGCGGGCGCGGAGCTGGTCGAACAGGCGCGCGTTCTCGATCGCCAGCGCGGCCTGGTTGGCGAAGGCGGTCAGCAGGTCGGGGTCCTGGCGCGAGAAGAGGCCGGCCGCGACGCGGGAGTCGAGGTAGACGACGCCGATCGTGCGGGCCTTGACCTTGAGCGGCACGCAGACAATCGAGCGCAGGCGCAGGGCGCGCACCGACAGGTTGACGTTGAAGCGCGGGTCCTGCTGGGCGTCCGTGGTGACGATCGGCTCGCCGGTCTCGAACACGCGCCGGACGGTGGTCTGCGAAGGGCGCATGTCGTCGCCCTCGACCGTCGCCCGGTCGATCCCGTAGGTGGTGGTCAGGCGCAGTTCGCCGGTCTCGGCGGCGATCATCAGGAAGCCGCGCTCGGCCTTCATCACCTCGACCGCGGTGTCGAGCACGCTGCGCAGCACGATTGCCAGCTCCAGCGAGGAGTTGACCGTCTCGGCAACTCGGCCGAGCGTCTTGGCCCGGGCCGTCTCGCGCTCGGCCTTCGAGGAGGCGGCGGCGAGGCGGCTCTGGAGGGCGGCCCGGTCCAGCGCGAGGGTCTCGTACGCGCGCTCCGCCGCCGTGACCGCGGCCACCAGTGCCGGATCGCCCGACGCGGCGGCCCGCGCCCGCAATGCGGCCATCGGCCCAAGCCCGGCTTCGGACGTGCTCACCGCATCCGGCCTACAAGGTTGAAGGCAGCGGCGGTGGAGGGGGTCCGCTGCCTTCGCATCCTTCGACGGAACAGCACCCTGTGTGGTTCCTCACATTCCGCGCACAGTCCGCTCCTTCATACCCATCGCGCGACCGGCGCGGGCGAAAGACGATCATCGCGCGGCAACCTGCCGTTCATGGCGGGCGCGCACGATCTCGGCATGCCGATCGACCAGACCGTCCCGACCGCTACCGCCGCCCTCGCCGCCCGCGACCGGGTCGAGCTCGCCGCCCAGATCGCCGCTCGCGACGAGCGAGACGCCGCCGGGCTGGCCCGCTCGGCCCTGTTCGAAGAGGCGCTGCTGGGCGCGCTCAAGGCCCGTTTCGCCGAGCTGCGGACGGTGGCGAAATGAGCGAGTTCGACCTGCTCTCGCTGGCCGCCGACGGGATGAGCGTGCAGCGCACGATGCTCGACGTCGCGGCCCGCAACGTCGCCGCCGCTCAGGCCTCCACCCCTGAGCACGCCTACCCGCGGCTCGTCGCGCGGTTCGCCGGGGCACAGGGCACGACGCTTCCCGACGGCATCCCCGAGCCCGGCGAGGACTTCGGCGGCTGGGACGACGTCGGTACGGGCGAGGGCGGTGAGGGGGCGGCTGCGGCCGGAGCCGACGGCGGCGGGCGCACGCGTTTCGTCGGGACCGTGCGCAGCGGCGAGAGCGCGGACGCGCTGACCGAGATGATCGCGGTGCTCGACGCGCAGCGCGCGTACGAAGCGAATGCGAGCATCTTCGACGTCGGCAAGCGGCTGGCGGAGCGGACGCTGACCGTGGGGCAGGGCTGATGCGGGTCGACGACCTCGTCCCCGACATCGCGCCGCCGCGCGGTCCGAGCGTGACATCCGCAGGCAGCGCGCTATCCGGCCCCAGCACGACGGATGGCGGCACGGTGAACGCCGGCGCGCACGAAAGCGCCTTCGGCGCGCTGGTCGGCGCGGCGGGCGCGCTGCTCGACCGGGCGGACGTCGCCGAAACGCAGTTCACCGCGCACAAAGGCGGTTTGCAGGAAATGGTGGTCGAGCGTGCGCGGGCCGACATCGCGCTGCAAGTGGCGGCGACCGCCGCGCAGCGCAGCGCGCAGGCGCTGCAGACGCTGCTGGGGATGCAGTTGTGAATGCGGCGATCGCGCAAACCGTAGCCCGGCTGGGAGCGCTTTCGCCGCGCGCGAAAACGCTCGCGGGCGCGGCGCTGGTCGCACTCGCCGCCGCCGGCGCGTTCGGCTTTAATGCGACCCGCGATGCGCGCGTGCCGTTGTTCGCGACGCCGCTGCGGGCCGATCAGCTCGCCGAGGTCGAGGCCCGGCTGGCGGCGTGGAGCGTTCCCTACGCGCCCGGCGCGGACAACGTGCGGCTCGAACGCGGCCGGCGCAGCGACGTGCTGCTGCGGCTGTCGCTGGCCGGCGTGCCGCACGCGCACCTCGCCGGCAGCGACGAGGCGCTGGCCAAGCTCGGCGCGCTGACGCCGCAGACGGTGCTCGAGGCGCAGACGCGCGACGCGCTCGCGGCCGATCTCGCGCTCGGCCTGCGCGGGCTCGACGGCGTCGCCGACGCGCGGGTGGTGATCGCGCCGTCGAGCGGCGGAGTGTACGCCGACGGGGCGCACCGCGATGCCACCGCCAGCGTGCGGATCGCGCTGGCGCCGGGCGCCCATCTGCCGGC
>CAXTNU010000396.1:0-3715 GCA_964245595.1 uncultured bacterium
CCGAGCTCGAGCACCAGACCGGCCGCGACTCGACCACCGGCGACCCGCTGCCGCAGGGGCCGTGGACCGCGTGGGGCTGTCCGTCGGCCACCCTGCCGGTCGCGCGCTCCGCCGCCGGAATGTCGCTCTCGATCGGGATCGTGGCGCCGCCCGGCGCCGACGAACGGGTGCTGCGAACCCTCGCCCGGCTGTCCGCGCCGGCGGCTTGCGCGCGCGCGGTCCCGAGCACGCGACCCGACGGCCGCTGACCCGCGCTGCTAGTGCGCCGGCAGGCGGTGGATCTTGAGCACGTTGGTGCCGCCCGCGCCGACCGGCATGCCGCTGGTGATCGCGACGGTCTCGCCGGGGGCGGCGTAGCCGTCGGCGATCACCCGCGCCTCGGCGATCTCGATCAGCGTCTCGATGTAGCGGTAGCTCTGCACGACCGACGACTCGACGCCCCACACGACCGCCATCCGGCGCGCGACCGTGTCGAGCGGGGTGAGCGCGACGATGCGCGCGCGCGGGCGGAAG
The DNA here is from genome assembly GCA_964245595.1 of uncultured bacterium. GTDB lineage: Bacteria > Vulcanimicrobiota > Vulcanimicrobiia > Vulcanimicrobiales > Vulcanimicrobiaceae > Vulcanimicrobium. Next base: position 514 of record CAXTNU010000396.1, read on the forward strand.
GACGAGATGTGGCGGGCGGTGTTGCCGGTCGTCGTGCCGGTCACGATCAGGCGCAGGCCCAGCGCGTCGGCCGAGCCGACCGCGGCCTGGGCGATCGCGTGGCCGATGTCCTCGTCGGTCTCGATGTGGCCGTAGTCGCTCGCCCGCCGGCGGCGAATCTCCTTGAACGGGTAGCGCGACTCGACTTGCTGGGCGATCGTCGCCATCACGCGCACCGCTTCGAGCGGATACGCGCCGCGCGCGGTCTCGCCCGAGAGCATCACGGCGTCGGTGCCGTCGAGGATGGCGTTGGCGACGTCGGTCGCCTCGGCCCGCGTCGGGCGCGGCGAGGCGGTCATCGACTCCAGCATCTGGGTCGCGGTGATCACCGGCTTGGAGACGTGGTTGGCGCGCGCGATCAGATCCTTCTGCGTCATCGGCACTTCTTCGAGCGGGATCTCGATGCCGAGGTCGCCGCGCGCGACCATGATCGCGTCGGCCACGAGCAGGATGTCGTCGATGTGCTCGAGCGCCTCGTGCTTCTCGATCTTGGCGATGACCGGGATCGTCGCGTTCGCCTCGCCGATCCGCGCCTTCACCCGCCACACGTCTTGCGCGGTGCGCACGAACGAGACCGCGACCCAGTCCACCCCTTGCGCGATGCCGAAGTCGAGGTGCTCCAGATCGCGGTCGGTCACCGCGTCGAGCTCGAAGGTGCCGTCGGGGTAGTTGATCCCTTGCCGCTCGCGCAGCTCGCCGCCGGTTTCGACGACCGTGCGCACGTTCGCGCCGTCGACCGCCGTGACGCGCAGCGCGATCGAGCCGTCGGCGAGGTACACCCGCTTGCCGATCTCGACGTCGTGGGCCAGCCCGGCGTACGAGACGCTGACGTGCTCGGCGTCGCCCGGGACCTGCTCGGTGGTGAGGGTGAACGGCTTGCCGGACTCCAGTCGAACCGCCACGGTGCCGTCGGCGAAGGCCCCGGTGCGGACTTTGGGGCCCGGTAAGTCCTGCAAGACCGCGACGTGCAGCCCCAGCTCGCGCGCGACGCGGCGCACGTCCGCGATCGTCGCCGCGTGCTCCTCGTGCGTGCCGTGCGAGAAGTTCAGCCGCACCACGTTCACGCCGGCCAGGAACAGCGCCCGCAGCATCGCCGGATCGCGCGAGGCCGGGCCCACGGTCGCGACGATCTTCGTACGTTTGGGAGGCGGCTGCATCGGCGCGCGGGATTCCCCGCCCTCACCGGCGGTCCTGCGGCTGAATGAAAGCACCGTCACGCTCGTTCCCGCCCGAGCGACGTTTGCTCGCTGCGTGGCGCCCGAATCGAGCTCGGCCGCTTGGCGTGTCAAGCTATCACGCCGGCGATCGCGCCGATGTTTACGATCTCGGGATGCTTCGGCGCCGGGCGAGCGCAGGATGGTGCCGGGCAGAGTCGCGAAGCTAACGCGTCGGCGCCGCACGGAACTCCCAGGGTGTAACGGCAGACGGAGTCCGTAACGGGCGTCACGATCCATGAAGACGCGAAGACAAACCGAGCCCGGAAACAATTCTCGGACTTAGTCCTCTTGGTGTTGGAGGCGTGGGTGTCGACTTCGGAATTCGGTTCGCTGACTCTCTTGTTGCTCGTCGTGGTAGGACTAGCGCATCTGCTGGGCCACGTCTTCGCGCACTTCCGCCAGCCGCGCGTGGTCGGTGAGATAACCGCGGGCATCGTGATCGGCCCGGCGCTGTTGGGCCACTTCGCGCCGCACCTTTCGGCTTCGCTGTTCTCCAGCGCCGCCGCGGGCCCGAACACGGACCAGATCGTGCTGAGCTTCCTGTCCAGCTTCGGGCTGCTGCTGCTGATGTTCGCCTCGGGCGCGGAGACCAAAGGTCTGTTCGACCGCGAGGACCGGCGCGAAGTGGGCTGGCTGGGCGTCGTCGGGACGGGCCTGCCGTTCGTGCTCGCGCTGGCCGCCGCGCCGCTGATCCCTTCGGGGCCGCTGATCGGGAGCGCCGGGCAGCGCACCTCGCTGCTGATCGTGGTCAGCATCGCGATGGCGGTCACCTCGATCCCGGTCATCTCCAAGATCCTGCACGACCTGGGCATCCTCAACACCCGCTTCGCGCGGCTGATCCTGGGCGTCGCGGTGCTGGAGGACATCGTGCTGTGGGGCGTGCTGGCGGTCGCGACGGCGCTGGCCAAGTCGGGCTCCATCCCGCAGCAGGCCATCGCTCTGCACGTGCTCTACGCGGTGCTCTACTTCACCGCCGGGCTGACCGTCATGCCGCGCCTGCTGGCCTGGATCAGCGAGGCGCGCTGGAACACCCTGGCCAAGGTCTCGCCGGTCGGCTACGTGATCCTCGTGCTGCTGGCGTACTCCGCCCTGGCCGCGCTGCTGGACGTCAACCTCGTCTTCGCCGCCTTCCTGGCCGGCTACGCGCTCGTCTCGCGCACCGACATGTTCGAGGACGCGCTCAAGACCATCGGCAAGGTCTCGTTCGCGGTCTTCATCCCGGTCTATTTCGTGGTGGTCGGCTACAAGCTGGACCTCACCCACTCGTTCTCGCTGACGATGCTGGTCGTGTTCCTGGCCATCGGCTGCGCCGCCAAGCTGCTCTGCGCGGGCCTGGGCGCGCGGCTGGCCGGCTTCTCCTGGCGCGACAGCGTCAACCTCTCGATGGCGCTCAACGCGCGCGGCGGACCGGGCATCGTGCTGGCCACCGTGGCCTTCAGCAGCGGCATCATCAACGCCGCGTTCTACACCACCCTGGTGCTGTTCGCGGTGCTGACCTCGCAGGTCGCCGGGGCCTGGCTGGACTTCGTGCTGCGCTCGGGCCGCCCGCTGCTGACCGAGCGCAACACGATCACGATCGTCTCTGGCAAGCCCGAGGCGGTGGGGGCGACCAGCTCGGCCTGAGCTTTACGCCCCGGGGTCCGTTTTAGCATGGGGTCCGGTCGAGCGCAGGTAAGACCGCCCGGTCGTGATCCGCCGCTCGCGAACCATTCGCAATGCCCACGTCGAACGGCCGTCGCGGCGGCGCGACGTCGTCGCGCTGGGCCTGTCGTGCGTGGCCCACGCGCTGGTGTTTCTGGCGCTGCTCCTGATCAGCTTCGGCAGCGAGACCGCCAGCGAGCCGGACGTGGTGGCCGACGTGATCCTCCAGCGCCCCGCGCCCGCCGCTCCCGCGGCGGCTCCCACGCCGTCACCGGCCCCGGTCCCGAGCGCGCCGGCTCCGACGG
>CAXTNU010000397.1:0-3711 GCA_964245595.1 uncultured bacterium
GAGCGCGCCGAGGCGTGCGCGACCGACCCGCGCGCGCGGGCGATCGTCGAGCGGGCCGAGCGCTTCGGCACCGGCGAGCTGGCGCAGCTCCACGCGGCGACGCTCTACCACGCGAACCCCAGCCCGACACCGGCCGGCAAGCACCAGGTCTTCCCCGGCACCTCGTTCGCGGGCGGCGCACCCTTCGCGAGCGACCCCTTCGCAGCGATGGACGTGCCCGCGCTCGACTGCGTGTTCGTGAACGGGGTCAAGCTGGCGCAGGGCTCGGCGGTGCGCCTGCACCCCAAGCGGCGGGCCGACGCGTGGGACATGTTCCTGGCCGGCAAGGCCGCGACGGTGCAGGCGATCCACCAGGACCTCGAGGACGTGATGTACGTCGCGGTCACCGTCGACGACGATCCGGCCAGCGACCTGCACGAGTGGTACGGCCGTTCGTTCTTCTTCTATCCCGACGAGATCGAGCCGCTGGAGGGCGCGCGCTGATGCGCGTCCTGGTCGCCGGCATCGGCAACATCTTCTTCGCCGACGACGGCTTCGGGTGCGAGGTCGCGCAACTGCTCGCGCGCGAGCCTCGAGCGCCCGGCGTCGAGGTCGAGGACTTCGGCATTCGCGGGCTGCACCTGGCCTACGAGCTGCTGGCCGGCTACGACCGCGCGCTCCTGATCGACGCGGTGCCGCGCGGCGGCGCGCCCGGTACGCTCTACGTGATCGAGCCCGAGGTCGACGCCGCCGGCGCGGCACCCGACGCGCACCGCATGGACGTGCAGAACGTCTTCGCTTTTCTGCGCATGCTCGACGGCGAGCCGCCGCCGCTGACCATCGTCGGCTGCGAGCCCGCGACGCTCGAGCCCGGGATGGGCTTGTCCGCCGCGGTGGCGCGCTCCGTCGCGCCCGCCGCCGCCCTCGTTCGCCGCCTGCTCGCCGAGCAGCGCGCGGCGCTCGTGCCCCAATCCAGTGGAGGTATGCCATGAAGAAGAAATTGATCCGCAGCGGGGCCGCGCTGGCCGTGGGCGTGTTCCTCGTGCGGCAAGCCCTCACCGTGAGCAAAGACGTCGGCCGCTACAACGCGATGCGCAAGATGTCGGGCGACGGGCCGCTGAGCGCGGGCGACGTCCGCGAAGCGCTCTTGCCGACCCACACCTCCACCCAGCCGAGCAACGCGCCCGACTACGGCGAGGACGCCAAAGCGCCCGGGCTGCTCCAGTTCATCGCCAGCATCCCCAAAGACATCGGCCGCTACCTCAAGATGAGCACGATGTGAGCGCGGGGAGACGGGTCTAGAAACGCATGTGTCTGGCGATTCCCGGTCAAGTGGTCGAGCTCAACGCCGAGCAGCCGCTGCTGGTCAAGGTCGACGTCGCGGGCGTGCGCCGCAACGTGAACGTCGGCTTGCTCGAGGACGGCGACGTCGCGCTGGGCGATTGGGTGCTGATCCACGTCGGTTTCGCGCTGAGCAAGATCGGCGAGGCCGAGGCGCAGGACCAGCTGCGGATGCTGCGCGCGATGGGCGAGGACGAGCTGGCGATGGAGGAGGTCCGCGGCTACTCGTTCGCCGCGGACGACGGTGACCGGCGATGACGACCGCGATGAAGTACGTCGACGAGTTCCGCGACCCGGCGCTGATCGCGGCGGTCGCGCACGAGATCGCGCGCACCGTCGACCCGGCCCGGCACTACCGGATCATGGAGGTCTGCGGCGGCCACACGCACTCGATCTACCGCCACGGCTTGCGCGACGTCTTGCCCGCCAACGTCGAGCTGGTGCACGGACCGGGCTGCCCGGTCTGCGTGCTGCCGACCGGGCGGGTCGACGACGGCCTGGCGATCGCGGCGCAGCCGAACACGACGCTGACCTGCTTCGGCGACATGATGCGCGTACCGGGTACGCAGGGCACGCCGCTGGAGCTCAAGGCGCGCGGGGCGGACATCCGCATGGTGTACTCGCCGCTGGACGCGCTCAAGCTGGCCCAGGACGACCCCGAGCGGCACGTCTGCTTCTTCGCGATCGGCTTCGAGACGACGGCGCCCTCGACCGCACTGACCCTGCTGCGCGCCCGCGACCTCGGTTTGCGCAACTTCTCGGTGTTCAGCAACCACGTCACGATCGTGCCCGCGATCCGCGCGATCCTCGACTCGCCCGACATGCGGCTGGACGGTTTCGTCGGGCCGGGCCACGTCGCGACGATCACCGGCTGCCGGCCCTACGAGTTCGTCGCGCGCCACTACGGCAAGCCGGTCGTGGTGGCGGGGTTCGAGCCGCTCGACCTGCTCGAGGGCATCCTGATGGTGCTGCGCCAGATCCGCGCCGGCACGGCGACGGTGGAGAACCAGTACCGCCGGATCGTGCCGTGGGAAGGCAACCCGGCCGCGCTGCGCGCGCTGGCGGCCGTGTTCGAGCTGCGCCCCTACTTCGAGTGGCGCGGGCTGGGCTTCATCTCGCAGTCCGCCCTCAAGCTCAAGGACGCCTTCGCCGCGTGGGACGGCGAGGTGCGCTTCGCGGTGCCCGGCGTGCGGGTGACCGACCCGCGCGCCGCGCAGTGCGGCGAGGTGCTCAAGGGCGTGCTCAAGCCGCCGCAGTGCAAGCTGTTCGGCAAGGAGTGCGATCCCGAGCACCCGGTCGGCGCGCTGATGGTCTCCAGCGAGGGCGCCTGCGCAGCCTACTACCGCTACGCCCGCACGGCCGAGGTGGCCCACGCCTGACATGACGACGGCGTCCTCGGCGCGGCCGCGGATGCGCTTCAGCGACACGCAGATCGAGATGGCGCACGGCGCGGGCGGCAAGGCCTCGCGCCGCCTGGTGGAAGGGCTGATCGCACCGGCGTTCGCCAACCCGGTGCTCGCCACGCTCGCCGACGCGGCGGTCTTCCCGCTGGGCGGCGCGCGCGTCGCGACGACGGCCGACGGCTACGTGGTGCGCCCGCTGCGCTTCCCGGGCGGCTCGATCGGCGACCTGGCGGTGAACGGCACGGTCAACGACCTGGCCGTCTCGGGCGCGCGCGCGGTCGCGCTGATGGCCTCGTGCGTCCTCGAAGCGGGCCTGCCGGCCGACGCGCTGCGGGCGGAAGTCGAGGCGATGGCCGCGGCCGCGCGGCGGGCCGGCGTGCCGATCGTCGGCGGCGACACCAAGGTGGTCGAGCACGGCCGGTGCGACGGCATGTACGTCACCACGTTCGGGGTCGGCCTGGTCGACGAGCGGCTGACGCTCGACCCGCGCGCGGTGCGCGCCGGCGACGCGGTGCTGGTCAGCGGCCCGATCGGCGACCACGGGATCACGATTCTCTTGGCGCGCGGCGAGCTCGACCTCGAAGCGGACCTGCGCTCGGACACGCGCTCGGTGTGGCCGTTCGTGGAGCGGCTGATCGCGACGTGCGCGCGGAGCCTGCGCTGGATGCGCGACCCGACCCGCGGCGGCGTCGCGACCGCGCTCAACGAGCTGGCCCGCGAGTGCGAGCTGGGCATCGTGCTGCGCGAGGCCGACGTGCCGCTGCGGCGCGAGGTGCGCGGGGCCTGCGAGGTGCTCGGCCTGGACCCGCTCCACATCGCCAACGAAGGCCAGCTGCTGGCCGTGGTCGCGCCCGCCGACGCGCAGCGCGCGCTGGCCGCGCTGCAGGCAATCCCGGGCGGCGAGGGCGCGCGCCTGATCGGCGAGGTGCGCGCGGAACACCCCGGCACGGTGGTCGGCATCACGCCCTACGGCGGCACGCGCGCGCTC
>CAXTNU010000398.1:0-3710 GCA_964245595.1 uncultured bacterium
CTGGCGATCCACCTCCAGCAGCGCGGCGGGCGGTGCTTCGACCACCGCGCGCTGGCCGCTGCGGCGCGCAGCGTCCAGGCCTACAACCACCCGCGGTTCTTGGAGCTCTACGGGGGCGCGCTGGCCGGCGCGCTCGACTTCAACCTCGAGCAGCTCGCCGGCGTCACGCCCGGCGGCGCCGCCGCCGACCCCGCCGCGCTCCTGGCCGCGCTGCAGCAGCGCCTCGAAGAGCGCGACCTCGCCCCCCTCGGAGGACCCCAGTGACCGACTTCATCGCGACCCTCGACCGGATGATCCACGAGCGGCGCAAGATGACCAGCCCGCTGTACCAGACGATCATGGCCGGCAACGCCACGCAGCGGCTGCTGCAGAACTTCGTCGTCCACCGTTACCCGATCAAGGCGTTCTGGACGCGCAACATCCTGGGCATCGCCTCGCGCGTGCCCGACTACGCGCTGCGCATCGACCTGGTCGAGAACATCTACGAAGAGGAGACCGGCAAGCTGTCGCATTCCAAGCGCCACCTGCAGTCGTTCGCCGACTTCGGCTACGCCGTCGGGGCGACCGACGACATGATGCAGAACGGCGCGCTGCTGCCCCAGACGCAAGCCGTGATCGACCACAACGTCGAGGTCTGCAACAGCGGCGTGCACTTCACCGCCGGCGTGGCCTCGGTGCTGCTGCTGATGGAAGGCCAGCCGCCGATCACCGCCGGCAAGGCCAGCATGCTCTCGGTGATGCGCGACGTGTACGGGCTGCCGCCCGAGGGGGTCGACTTCTTCGTCCACCACGCGTCGTCCGACGCGGGCGCGAGCGGCGTGAGCGAGCTGGAAGACGATCATGCCGCGACCGCGCGCGAGCTGCTGACGCGCTATTGCGACACGCCCGCGCTGCAAGAGCAAGCCGTGTTCTACCTCGGCCGCGCGCTGGAGCGGCGCCACGCGCACTTCGACGCGATCCACCGCTTCTACGACCCGGCCGAAGCGCCGTTCCGCTACGGCGCCGAGCCCGCGCTCGCGACCGCCGCGCGCTAAGAACCGGAGAAGCATCCTGCCACCCCGCATCTGCTACCACGCCGGCGCGTACGTGCCGCTCGCCGAGGCGTCGGTCGGCGTCGGCTCGCTCGCGCTGCGCTACGCGCTCTCGGTGTTCGAGGGCATCCGGCTCTACGTGCCCGAAGGCGGCGGCCCGCCGCGCGCCTTCGAGCTGGACGCGCACCTCGAACGCCTGCGCGGCTCGGCGCGCTTGATGACGCTGCCCGACCCCGGCATCGACGACATCCCGGCCATCATCGAGGAGCTGGCCGCGCGCAACGAGCTCGCCGCCGACGCCTACGTGCGCCCGAGCATCACCGCCGCCAACCCGGGCGATCTGGGCACGCGCGCGGAGAGCGCGCTGACCGTCACCATCGGGCCGATGGGGCGCAAGCCCTGGATCGCCGACGAGAAGCGGATGAAGCTGCAGATCGGCTCGTGGCGGCGGCCCAGCGACGCCGCGTTCTTCGCCGCGGCGAAGAACATCTCGAACTACGCCGGCCCCTACGTCGCGCACGCCACCGCGGTGCGGGCCGGCTTCGACGGCGTGCTGCTGCTCAGCCCCGAGGGCAACCTGTGCGAAGCGCCGACCGCGGCGGTCTTCGTGGTCAAGGACGGCGTGGTCGGCACGCCGCCGCTCTCGGACGCGGTGCTGCCCAGCATCACCCGCAAGGTCGTGCTCGAGCTCTGCGCGGAGCTGGGCATCCCGCAGCGCGAGGTGTCGCTCTCGCGGGCCGACGCGTACCTGGCCGACGAGGCGTTCCTGTGCGGCACGGGGCTGGAGTTCGGGCCGATCGGCTCGTTCGACGGCGTGGAGCTGCGCGACGCGGTCGCGATCCCCGTGCTGCGCCGGATCATGGCGGCATACTTCGCGCGGGCCCGCGCGGCGCGCACGCCGAGCGGTGCCCTTGCGTGATCGACTGGCACGGCTACGCGCGCGGGCTGGCCGCGTTCACCGGCCCTGACGGCGCCGCGCCCGCCGGCTCGGGCGATGCCGCGGGCATGCTCGACGCCGGTGCCATCGCGGCCCGGGTCGCGGTTTGGCCGAAGTTCCAGAACACGCCCTACGCGGTCTCGCCGCTGCCGGTGCTGACGACGGACGCCGCGTGGCGCGCGCACGCCGCGCGGATCGAGCGCTACGCCGCGATCCTCGAGCGGGTGGTGGAGCTGTACCGCGCGTCCGCGGCGGTGCGAGCCTACATCGGCCTCGCGCCCGACGAAGAGGCACTGGCGCTGCTGGACTCGGGCCTGGCGCGCGAGGTCGCGGTGGCGCGCATCGACGGCTACCTGCAGGCCGAGGACGGCACGCTGCGCATCCTCGAGAACAACGCCGACGCGCCGGCCGGCACGCTCTTCACCCCGCGCCTGAACGCCTTCGTCGACGATCTCTCCGGCGCGCGGCTGGCCGCGGCGGGCGTGACGCTGCGGCCCTTTCCGCTCGACGGCGACGCGGCGATCCTGAACTGGTTCCGAACCGCCTATCGCACTTGGTCGGGGCGGGCGGAAGTGCCGCGCCTGGCGATCCTGCAAGAGACCGGCAAGGCCAACGTCGAGAGCCGCGAGATGGCGGCCGCGTTCAGCGCGGCCGGCGTGCCGGCGGTGATGTGCGACCCGGGCGAGATCGTCGTCGAGGACGGTGCCGCGCGCGGGCCGGACGGCGTGGTCGACGTGGTCTGGAACAAGATCAACACGGTCGGCTGGCGGCGTTACGCCGCCGCGCATCCCGCGGTCGTGCGGCGCTGGGGCGAGATCGTCGCGCGCCGGCTGTGCCTGCACCTCAACCCGTTCTCGGCCCGCTTCGTGATCGAGAGCAAACGGTCGCTGGCGCTGTTGCACGAGGAGCGCTTCGCCGAGCTGTTCTCGGCCGAGGAACGGGCGTTTCTGGCCGGCGTGCTGCCCTGGGCGACGAAGCTCGAGGCCGGCAAGGAGGTCGCGTTCGGCGGCGCGCGAGGCGACCTGCGCGCGCTGCTGCTCGCGCAGCGCCACCGCTTCGTGCTCAAGGAACCCTACGACATCCGCGGCGACGGCGTCACCGTCGGGCGCTCCTGCGATCAGCCGGGGTGGGCGGAACGGGTCGAGCGCGGTTTCGCCGAAGGCAACATCGTGCAGGAGTACGTCGCCCCGCTCAAGCTGCCGATCGTCGTGCCGCAGACGGGCACCGTCGCGCCGATGAACATCAGCCTGGACTCGTTCGTGTTCGGCGGGCGCTGCGTGGGGCTGGGCTCGAAGGCCAGCTTCAACGACCGGGTCAACCTGTTCCAAGGCGGCCAGAAGCTGGCCGTGCGCAGCAGCGGTTAGCGGCATGCGGATCGAGCGCATCGTCCTGACCATTCGGCGGGCCAAGCTGACCCGGCCGTTCGAGAACCGCTGGCAGCGCTTCGAGACGTGGGACAAGTTCCTGGTCGAGCTGGTCGCCGACGGGGTGAGCGGCTTTGGCGAGTGCTCCGCGATGCCGACCCCGTACTACAACTACGAGACGGTCGAGACGGCCTGGTGGGTGACCCGCGCCTACCTCGCCCCGCTGCTGCTCGGGCACGAGACCGACGCGCGCGACGCGGCCGCCCGCTGGGCCCACGTCCACGGCTACGAAGAGGCCAAGGCCGCGCTGGAGTGCGCGCTGTGGGACTGCGAGGCCCGCCTGGCCGGCCGCCCGCTCCACGCGCTGCTGGGCGGCAG
>CAXTNU010000399.1:0-3677 GCA_964245595.1 uncultured bacterium
GTTCCCGCCCGGTCGTGGCGCTGCTCGACCTCGACCGCTTCAAGCAGATCAACGACGGGCGCGGCCATCTCAACGGGGACCGCGCGCTGCGGGCGGTCGCGCGCTGCCTGGAAGCCTCGCTGCGGCCCGGCGACTGGGCCGCCCGCTGGGGCGGCGACGAGTTCCTCATCGTGGTAGTGGACGCGCGGGTCGACCACGCCATCGGCGCGCTCGAACGGGTCCGGGCGACGATCGGCTCGGCCCGGATCGACGGCCTGCCGCCGCTCTCGGTCAGCATCGGGGTCGCGCTGAGCCGGCCGGGCGACGACGTGGAGAACGTCCTGGTGCGCGCCGACCGCGCCCTCTACCGGGTCAAGCGCGACGGCGGCGACGCCGTACGGGTCACAGCTCCCGGTTGATCAGGGTCGTGGCGACCAGCTCGACCCGGTTGGCGCTGTCGGTCTTCTGCATCATCCGCGCGACGTGCTCATTGACGGTCGACTCGGCGATCGAGAGCCGGGCCGCGATCGCGGCCGACGAGAACCCATCCGCCAGCAGCTGCAAGACCTCGATCTCGCGCCGGGTCAGCGCGTAGCGCTCGGCCGAGCGCAGCACGCTGGCCTCGCGCCGGGGCGGCTCCCACATCACCGCGATGCGCGGCCCGTCGTCGGCCGCCAGCGGAAAGATGCGCAACACCGAGTTGCCGTCGTCGCGCAGCGCCATCTTGGGCGCGTTGGCCGCCGGGTCGTCGCCCCAATCGGCCACCGCCGCCTCGATCCGGGCCTCGATCCGCGCCGGCAAGCGGCGCCGCCCGTCGCGCTCCAGCGCCAGCGCCAGCGCCTCGACCGAACCCGTCTCGACGCTCAGGTCGGGCCGCAGGATGCACAGCGCCGGCATCCGGCGCCGCGCCGCCAAGCCTGGCCCGGCATCGTCTCCGAAGGTCGCCGCGAAGCGCTCCTGCAGATCGCCCAGCGCGTCGCGCAGCAGCCCGGCCTCGCGCTCCGCGAACGCGGCCCAGCCGGCCTGCCGCACGTAGACCAAGATCCCGGCGAAGCGCTCGCGGGCGCGAAAGCAGATCGCCAGCGCGTCGGCGTCGTCGGTCGCAGCGAAGCGCAGCACCCGGGCCGGCACGTCGCTCGAGCGGTGGACCTCGATCAGCGCCTCGTGCAGCAGCCGGCGCGCCCGTCCGCGGCTGAGACCATTCGAGCGGCAAGCCAGGGTGAACGACTCCAGCGGCGAGGGCTCTACCGCGATGCACCACTCGGCCTTGCCGACCAGCCCGCCCGCGAACGCGCAAAACGCCGCGAAGCGACTGTCCGGAACACCACCGCCCTCACCCGTTTCGGCCACGTCAGTCCTTTACTCGCCCGCACAGTATGTGACCCTCCACACACTGTTACAAACGTCCAGTCGCCTGCCGTACGACCAAAGCCCCACTCGCCAGCTAGCTATTCAGACAACCATCCATGCAACCCACCGCCATCCCGCATGACACCAACAATCGTGCCTGGCGACGGGCTCCGCACCGGCCTGACGGGCGCTCTGAGCCAGCGAAGCGCAGGATGCGAGAGCGCCGCTCAACGCAGCGAGCCCCGGACGGGATGTCCGGGGCTCGCTGCCCGTCAGGCCGGTGCGGAGCCGTCGCCCCGCCCAAATCCCTAGACCTTCTCGATCTGGTAGAACTCCAGCTCGACCGGCGTCTCGCGCCCGAAGATCGAGATCAGCGCGCGGACCTTCTCCTTCTCGGGCTGGATGTCGTCGACGATCCCGGTGAAGTCGAAGAACGGGCCCGAGGTGACCTTGATCCGGTCGCCCTTGGCGAAGTCGATCTTGAGCTTGGGCGTCTCGATGCCCATCTGCTTGAGGATCGTCTTGACTTCTTTGTCCTGCAGTGGAACGGGCTTCTCGCCCGAGCCCGGCGAGCCGACGAAGCCGGTCACGCCCGAGGTGTTGCGCACGACGTACCACGAGCCGTCGTCCATGTCCATCTCGACCAGGACGTAGCCGGGGAAGACCTTCTTGGGCGTGATCTTGCGCTTGCCGTCCTTGAACTCGACCTCGTCCTCCATCGGGACGAGCACGCGGAAGATCTTGTCCTGCATGTTCATCGAGTGGATGCGGCGCTCGAGGTTGGCCTTGACCTTGTTCTCATAGCCCGAGTACGTGTGGATCACGTACCAGCGCTTGCGGTCGTCCTGCTTCTTGGCGGCCGGAGCGGGCGCGAGCGCCTCGTCGGCGGCCGGGACGGTCGTGACGTCCTGATCCATCAGCGCGCCCCGCCGGTGAGCAGGGTGAACAGGTAGCCGAACGCCAGGTCGCACAGGTAGGTGAAGAGCCCGACCGCGACCACCAGTGCGACGGTGAGCAGCGTCGCCGCGATCCACTCCTCGCGGGAGGGCCACGTGACGCGCTTCATCTCGGTGATGACGCCGGTGACGAAGGCCTGCGTGCGCTGCGCGTTGGCCGCCCGCTGAGCCGTGGTCGCGGGCGGACGGTTCGTCGGGGGACGGCCGGCGGCCGGTCGCACGGGGGCGCCCGGTCGGCTAGGATTCGACTTCATAATGCCTTGTACCGCAAGAGGGACTGGCAGGGCGGACAGGACTCGAACCTGCAACCGGCGGTTTTGGAGACCGCTGCTCTACCAATTGAGCCACCGCCCTCAGGGAGTCGGCAAGCGACTCCGAGCGCGCCCCCGGGGCGCGCCATGTGAAATGGAATTGCCTACGTGGTCGCGAGGAACCTGTCGCGGCTGACGGCAAGAAACGCTGCCTTCGTTCCGCCGGGTGTGTCAGGATCGCGCTCTACTTGGTTTCGCGGTGGGAGCGGTGGCAGCGGCACCAGCGGCAGTACTTGCTGAGCTCGAGCCGGTCGGTGGTCTTCTGCTTGTTCTTGAACGTGTTGTAGTTGCGGCGCTTGCACTCCGTGCACGCCATCGTGACCATCACGCGCTGTTCTTTTTTCGCCATCGTTCAGTGTTCTCGGATTCGACGCCGGGACAAGAAGAAAACGGACGCGGGGTCCGTTCCGAGTCGAAAGCATAGCACAGGGAGCGGCCCGTGTAAACCGAACGGCCGGCCGACGTGCCGCTCGAGACCGACGCCACCTACGCTTGCCCGAGCTGCGGCGAGACCAGCGCGCTGGGGATCGACCCGACCGCCGGGCGGCGCCAGACGCTGGTCGAGGACTGCCCGGTCTGCTGCCGCCCGCTGCTCTTCACGATCGTGGTCGACCGCGAGGGCGACGCGCTGGTCGAGCGGGTCGAGCGCGAGTAGGCCGCCGGGTCCGAACGGCTCAGGGTAGGGCGCGGTAGAGTGCGGGGGTCGTTCGCGGCACGGCCGCCAGCCGCAAGTCGCGCAGGATCTGGTCCGAGGGCGCGTAGGGCAGCACGTAGACCGGCCGCCCGGCTCGCAGCCAGCCCTCGACCATCGCCCGCGAGGCCTCGTCGTTGATCACCTGGCGCCCGCCCAGGCTGTGCTCGACGTACTCCGCGTAGGCCAGCGGCGTGGAGTAGGTCCAGGCCGCGATCACGATCGCCCCGGGCGGCGTCCCCGCCACCACCCCGCGCACCACTGCCGCGCCGTCGGCCTGGTAGCGCGGGCCGTACGCGCCGGGATTGGCGACGATCACCTGAGCCGCGGCGAAGATCAGCCCCGCGCCCAGCGCGTAGGCCAGCCCGCGCCGAGCGAGCCGGTCGCGCC
>CAXTNU010000400.1:0-3669 GCA_964245595.1 uncultured bacterium
TTGCTCCGGCGCGCTCGCCGGCTGCGGCGCCGCGGCGGGCTCGGCTTGCTGCGGCGTCCACATGCGCGCGTCGGGCGAGGTCAGGTTCGGGTCGGGGACGACCGGCGCGGCGCGCTCGGATTCGGGCCCGCCGACGAAACCGTTCTCCTCGCGCCAGGTCGTGAAGCGCCCGAGCGCGTCGTAGGCCATGCGCGACACGCCGCGGATGAAGCGCCGGCCGGAGTCGAGCGTCGGCAGGTCGGTCGTCATCACCGCGATCACGTACGGCTCTTCGCCGAGGTAGACGATGCCGACGTCGTTGAGCGTGTCGTGCAGGGTCCCGGTCTTGTGCGCGATCGCCGTGCCGCGCGGGAGCGGCTGCGGCAGCAAGCCGTTGTGGCGCTGGCCGCGCAGGATCGCGATCATCTCGCGCGACGACCACTCGTCGACCAGGTCGTTCTTCGCCATCGCGCCGAGCAAGTGCGCCATGTCGTTGGGGCTCGAACGGAGCGCCCAGCGAATCGAGTTTCCGGCGCTGCGGATGGAGTCGGTCAGCCGGGTGTGCGAGAGGCCCAGGCCGGCCATCTCGGTGTTGATGCTGCGGCGCCCGACCAGCCGGATCAGCATGTTGGTCGCGGTGTTGTCGCTGTTGTCGATCATCAGCGCCAGCAGCCGCGAGACGGGGTAGCTGGTGCCGACGCGGGCGTCGGAGAGATCGCCCCAGCCCCAGTCCTTGTCGGCCCGCTGCAAGCGCACGCGCGTGTTGAGGTCGAAGCGGCCGGTCCCGAGCTGGCGGAAGACCTCGACCATCACCGGGATCTTGATCGTCGAGGCGGCCGGCATCTCGGCCGAGGCGTTGATGCCGGTCGAGAGCCCGGTCGCGATGTCCTGCACCGCGATTCCGACGTGGCCCGGCGCGCGCATCGAGTACGCGGCGAGCTGCGCTTGGAAAGCGGCCAAAGGGCCGGGTACGATCGCCGCGTTCGCCGGCATTGCGCACGCGAGCGAAATGCCAAGCGCGGCGACGATGGAAGCGACTCGTCGTTGTACGCGCATGTGTACTTCTATATGTCGGCCGCGTGCGACAAAAGTCAAGCGACCATCGGTGAAGCGCGCTCCACTATTGCCGCACGTAGGGAACGCCGTCCGCGGCCGGCGCGCGGGCCCGGCCCGCGAAGCCGGCCAGCGCGACCAGCGCGGCCAGATACGGCAGCGCCTGCATCAGCTCGCTGGGCACGCCGGCGCGCTGGAGCGAGTACTGCAGCGCGGCGAAGAAGCCGAAGAAGAGCGCCGCGCCGGTCGCGCCCAGCGGCGTCCAGCGCCCGAAGATCACCGCCGCGAGCGCGATGAAGCCGCGCCCGGCGGTCATGCCGTCGGAGTACAGGTCGAGCTCGGCCAGCGACAGGTAGACGCCGCCCAGCGCGGCGATCGCGCCGCCGATCACCACCGCGGAGAAGCGGGTGCGCAGGGCGTCGATGCCGGCCGACTCGGCGGCGCTGGGGTCCTCGCCGCAGGCTCGCACGCGCAGTCCCCACGGGGTGCGGGTGAGCACGAAGTGGAGCACCGCGGCGGCCACGAAGGCGAGCACGATCAGCCCGGTCTCGCCGCCCTTGCCCAGCGCCGGGACCTCGTGCGACGCGCCGGGCTGGTGGAACACGAGCACCAGGCCGTACGCCGCGGCGGCCAGCGCGGCGATGTTCAGGCCGGTGCCGGCGACGATCTGGTCGACCGCCAGCTTCGTCGCCGCGTAGGCCAGGAGCGCCGCGAGCAGCGCGCCCGCGATGACCCCGGCCAGCGCGCCCAGGAGCGGGCTGCCGGTCGCGCCGCTGACCGCGACCGCGGTGAACGCGCCGGCGATCAGGATGCCCTCGAGGCCGATGTTGACCACCCCGGCGCGCTCGCTCAGCACGCCGCCCAGCGCGGCGTAGATCAGCGGGGTGGCCTTGACCAGGGTCAGGCCCAGGACGGCCAGGATGCCGGCCACCAGCGGGCTCATGTGGACCTCCGCGCGGCGACGAAGCGCCGCCCGGCCAGCGCGATGATCACCAGGCCCGTGACCAGCGACACGACCTCGCGCGGCACGCCGGCCTCGGCCTGCATCGCGATCCCGCCGCTCTGCAGCATCCCGAACGCCAGCGCCGCGACCACGATCCAGAGCGGGTCGAGGTTGCCGACCAGCGCGACGGCGATCGCGATGAAGCCGTAGCCCGGCGAGAGCCCGGTGTTGAAGCGGTGCAGCACGCCGGTCACGATCGTCGCCCCGCCCAGGCCGGCCAGCGCGCCCGAGAGCGCCATCGCGACCAAGGCGCTGCGGCCCAGATCGATCCCGGCCCGCTTGGCGGCCTCGGGCGCCTCGCCCGCGGCGCGCAGCTCGTAACCGAACACGGTCTTGTACAGCAGCCAGCGCAGGCCGGCCGCGACCGCCAGCGCGATGACGAAGGCCCAGGTCAGGCGCGAGTCGGCGATCAGGTCGGGCAACTGCGCGGCTTTGGGCAGCGAGGCCGTCTCCTGCGCGCCGCCCCCGGCTTGGGCCAGCGGCCCGGTGACCAGGTAGGTCGCCAGCAGCACCGCGACCACGTTGAGCATCAGCGTCGCGATCACTTCGTTGGCCCCGAAGCGCGCCCGCAGGAAGCCCGGGATCGCGCCCCAGACCCCGCCCGCCAGCGCCCCGGCCAGCAGCACCAGCGGGATCGCGAGGTAGCCCGGGAGCGGGAACTGCGCTCCCAGCCAGCCCGCCGCGAAGCCGCCCAGGACGAGCTGGCCCTCGGCCCCGATGTTGAACAGGCCGGCCCGGAAGGCGACCGCGATCCCCAGCGCCGGGAACAGCAGGTTCGTGGTCTGGACGAGCGTCTCGGCGACCTCGGCCCGGGTCCCGAACGCGCCGTCGAAGAGCGCTCCGAAACCGACCGCGGGCGAGACGTGGGCCAGCAGCATCGCGATCGAGCCGACCCCGAACACGACCACCACGGCCAGGGCGATGTCGCGCGCCGCGCGGGTTCGGGCGAAGCCGCTCAAACCGTTCATGCCTGACCCACCATCAGCGCGCCGATCCGGCCGCGGTCGATCGCGGCGCGCGCGAACTCGCCGACGAAGCGGCCCTGCGCGATCACCAGCACCCGGTCGGCCAGCGCGAAGATCTCGTCCAGCTCGAACGAGATCAGCAGCACGCCCACGCCCGCGTTGCGAGCCTCGATCAGGCGCGACTGCACCAGCGCCGCGGCCCCGACGTCGATCCCGCGCGTCGGCTGGTAGGCCACCACGAGCTTCGGCGCGCCGGCCAGCGCGCGGCCGACCACGACCTTCTGCTGGTTGCCGCCCGAGAGCGCGCCGGCGGTCGCGTCGGGGTCGGGCGGGCGGACGTCGAAGCGCTCGATCACGCTGCGCGCGGCCGGGCCGTACTCGCCCGGGGCGAGGGTCCGCTGGCGGCCCAGCACGACGTTGTCGCGCACGCTCCAGTCCAGCACCAGGGCCTCGTTGCGGCGGTCCTGCGGGATCACCCGGATGCCGCACCGCAAGCGCGCCGCGGGCGTGTCGTCGGGCCGCAGCGGCTCGCCCGCGAAGCGCAGCTCGCCCGCGAACGGGATCACGACATAATAATCCTCACCATCCTCGCCCGCCAGCGCGAGGCTAAGCAATGCGCCGCCGAAGCCGTTGAATTCGGTATCGAGGAAATAGCGCATCAGCCGGCGG
>CAXTNU010000401.1:0-3641 GCA_964245595.1 uncultured bacterium
TCCCACCCGTGATCGCCGATCCGACGCTGCACGAGCACCTGGCGATCGTCACCCGGGCCGTCTTCCAGGGCGGGCTGTCGTGGACGATGCTCGACGCGAAGTGGCCGCTCTTCGAGACCGCGTTCGACGGGTTCGCGCCGGCGAAGGTCGCCGCGTACGGCGAGCCCGACGTCGACCGCATCATGGCCGTGCCCGGCATGATCCGCTCGCGCAAGAAGATCGAGGGCACGATCCACAACGCGCGCGCGCTGCTCGAGCTCGAGCGCGAGTTCGGTTCGGTTCGCGCGTATCAGCGCTCGGCCGCGTACGATGCGCTGCGGCGCGACATCGCCAAGCGCTTCGCTTACATGGGCGACCTCAACGCGTACTACTGGCTGTTCCGCAGCGGCGCGCCGGTTCCCGAGGTCGAGCGCTGGATGCGCACGCAAGAACGCGACCACCCGCGCATTCGCGAGATGGTCGCGTTCGACCGTGCTAGGTCAGGCTAGCTGCGCCGGGCTAGTTGGTGACGCTGCTCTGGCTCTTCCAGATCTCGTTGGTCTGCTGGCGGATCGTCCCGGCCGCGCCGGTCTGAACGGTCTCGCCGTCTTCGCGCAACTCGCCCAATACGACCTCGGGGACGACCTGGTTGATCTGCATGACCGCGCGCGCGTAGTCGGTCAGACCCTGCTTTGCGACCGAGGCGGTGGCGGCATCGCCCAAGCCGACCGCGGTGGCGTGCAGCAGCGTATAGCTCATCGTCGCCAGGCTCAGCGCGGTGTAGTCGTCGCGCAGCCATTTGGTGACCTTGGTCTTGCGCGACGCACCGATCGCCGCCGCAGCACCGCCGAGCAGGCTGGACCAGGCGGACTTGACCGGGCCGGCCGGGTGCCCGCCCAGGCTGGTCAAGCACTGCTGGAGCGCCGCCTGGTGCGCGTCGTTCTGGGTCTTGATCGACTGGATGACCGTCAGCGCTTGCGCGTACTGTTTGGTCGCATCCGAGGCGAGCTGGGTATCGAGCGGCTTGCCGATGTGCTGTTCGAGCGCCAGCAAATCGCTGACGTACGTCTGGAGCGAGTGCTTTTCGTTGTCGCCCAGCGTGTCGGTACTGGTGGAGTCGTAGCGAAGCGACTGATTGGTGCTGTCGTTCATATGCTACTCGTTCCGCAAAGAAGCCGATGCTACGCGGGTCGAGGGCTCGCTCGGACCCCTTTGACGGCGCGTGCGCGCTGCGAGTTCCGCACCGCCGCTTTACCGCCGAATGCGGCGGATCACACGTGCGACGGCGGGGCCGTCGCGCTGCTGGTCACGGGGCCGTCGGTGCGCAGCCGAAACGCGAAGGTCGTGCCGTCGTCGCCGCTGCGCGCCAGCGCGAGCGTGCCGCCGGCCCGCTCGACCGCACGCTTCGCGATCGCCAAGCCCAGGCCCGAGCCCTCGACTTCACCGCGCGTCGCGCCGCGGTAGAAGCGGTCGAAGATCGCCGCCCGGTCGTCGGGGTGGATCCCCGGCCCGGCGTCGGCGACCGTCACTTCCACCCCGCCGTCGGCGGCCGCCGCGGCGACGCGAAGCGCCGCGCCCGGCGCGTACTTGATCGCGTTGTCGACGACGTTGGCGACCGCTTCGTGAATCTCGTCGCGGTTGCCGATCACCGTCGCGTCGACCGGAAGATCGAGCTCGAACCGCACCCCCGGCGCGAGCACGCGGCGCGCGTCGACGATTTCCTCGAGCAGCGAGCGCAGCGCGAACGGCTCGGCCGGGCGCGCGTCCTGGCCTTCCATGCGCGCCAGCAGCACCAGGTTGTCGATCAGGGTGCGCATGCGCGCGCCCTCCGCCCCGATCGAGGCGAAGATGCGCCGCGAGCGCTCGTCACCGGCGTCCGCCCTGCGCCGCAGCAAGTCGATGTAACCCAGGACGATCGTGAGCGGGGTGCGCAGCTCGTGGCCGGCGTCGGCGACGAACTGGCGCATCTGCGTCTCGGCCGCGCGCCGCTCCTCGAACGCCGCCGCCACCTGCGCCGCGGCGGCGTTGTAGGCCAGCGCGATGGCGTCGAAGTCGCTCTTGCCGGCGACGGCGATCGGCTGCGGGGTGAAGTCGCGCCCGGCGAAACGCTGCAGCGCGCGAGTGACCTCGACCAGCGGCTGCAGCACCTGCGAGGTGATGTAGCGCCCGACCAGCCAGGCCAGCACGCCGGCGGCCGCGCTGGCGCCGACCACCGCCGCCAGCAGCCACAGCGCGAAGCGCAGGGTCGCGTCGGGATCGGGCGAGAGCGACAAGTCGCCGTCGACGAAATCGAGCCGGGTGAAGCGCGCTCCGGCGAGCGTGCCCAGCGCGAAGCCGACGCGGCTTCCCTCCAGCCGGATCGCGCGCGAGTCGCCCTGCACCAGGCGCCCGTTCACGACGACCTCGGGAGGCCGGAAATTGTCGCGCCGGCGCGGTTGCCGATCGGCCGGTTTGATCACCAGCGGCGCGCTCGTGACGCGCGACCGGCCGGGCGGGTGCGGGTACGGACCCGAGGCCACCATCCGGATGCCGCCGCGCGCGAGACGGGTCTCGATCTCGGTCGCCGATTGCACGAGCGAGGCATGCCGCGCGACCGCGCGCGCGCCGAACGCCTCGGCCTCGCGCGCGTCCGCTTCGATGCCTTCGTTCACGAAGCGCACGTAGGCGAAGAGCGCGATTACCGCCAGCGCGCCCAGCAGCGCGGTCACCGAGACGACCGCCGCCACGACGTACCAGGACGTCAGCCGCCGCGCGAAGTTGGTGAACATTTAACGGCGCTCCGCCCCAGGCTGCGCGCCCCCCACGCGTTGCGTGGGGCCCCCGACCCGACCTCGCAACGACGTGACGGGCATGGCTCGATCCCGCTGCGCTCGGCCCATCACCGTGATCCTAGTGCGCGCGCAGCGCGTAGCCCGCGCCGCGGATCGTCCGGATCAGCTTGGGCTCGAAGCCGGCGTCGATCTTCGCGCGCAGGTACGAGATGTAGGTTTCGACCGCGCCCGGGCCGACGTCGCGGTCGGTGCCCCAGACCAGGTCGAGCAGCTGATCGCGGGTGAACACCCGCTCGGGGTTGCGCACCAGGGTGAGCAGCAGCGCGTACTCGCGCGCCGAGAGGTCGATGCGCCGCTCGCCGCGCTTGACGTCGCGCCGGTCGAGATCGATCGTGAGGTCCTGGTAGGCCACGATCGAGGGCTGCTCCAGGCGCGGGCGGCGCAGCGCCGACTGGAGCCGCGCGACCAGTTCCGACATCTCGAAGGGTTTGGGAATGTAATCGTCCGCGCCGCGCCGCAGGCCGGTGATCTTGTCGTCGAGGTCGGCCTTGGCGCTGAGCATCAGGATCGGCGCCTCGGTGAAGCGGCGCAGCATCGGCAGCAGCTCGAGGCCGCCGACGAAGGGCATCATCACGTCGAGCACGATCGCGTCGGGCCGCCAGTCGCGCACGAGCTGCAGCCCGGCCCGGCCGTCGCCGGCGGTGCGCACCTCGAAGCCGTCCTCGCCCAAACCGAGCTCGAGCAGCTCGCGCATGTGACGCTCGTCGTCGATGACCACGACCCGGGCTGTTGCCGCCATGAGCTACTGTTTGACGCTCCCCCCGCCGGACCCGAGGTCCGGCGCGCGCACGATGAAGATTCCCGGCGCGGGCGCGTAGTAGAGCCCGCCCG
>CAXTNU010000402.1:0-3637 GCA_964245595.1 uncultured bacterium
GGTGACGGCCGGTCCGTCGACGGCGTCCTTGGCCAGGAAGCCGGCCGCGCCGCACGCGGCGATGCGGCTGTCGAGATCGGCCCAGTCGCGACTGGAGTCCAGCACGACGCTCGGCGGCGCGTCCAGCGCGCGCCGCTCACGGTGCGTTCGCGGTGATGGTGAGCGAACCGCTCGCGTACGTGTCGGCGCTGAACGAGCTCGCGTCGGGCGTGTCGTCGAGATACAGCGTGAGGGTGAAGTTGACCGTGTTGTTGGCGTTGGCCGAGATCGTTCCGCAGGTCACCGCCGCGGTGCTCAGCCGCACCATTCCGCTCGAGCTGAAGATGCCGCCGGGGTCGGACGTCGCCGTGCACGAGGCCAGGAAGGCGGTCTTGGGAACCGTGTTGCCGGCGGTGCCGTTGATCGCGGGCGCGCTGACGGTGACCGAACCCGGCAGCGCCGAGGTGCGGATGTCGAGCGCGTAGGCGTAGGTCTGGCTGCCCGGCTGCGCCGGGTTGACCAGGCTGGGCACGACGAACGCGATCGAGCCGCTGTTCCCGGTGGTGAACGAGAAGATCTTGCCCGCGGCGGCCGCCGCGCCGAGCGGGTGCAGCCCCAAGACGAGCGCGGCCGCCAGCGGCAGCACCGTGCCGAGCCGCCTCATCGGAGGGTGAAGTCGGTCGTGCCCTCGACCAGGGTCTCGCCGCCGTAGTCGATGGTGAGCTGCACCTGGTAGGTGCCCGGCGGCAGATCGCTCAGCGCGCGGGTGTACAGGCGCCGCTCACCGCTGAAGATCGCCGGGGTGCTGTCGTCGCGCTGCTGGACGATCCGCCCCCCTTGCGCGACGAGCATCCGAATCTGCGGGCGGACGAAGGTCCGCCCGTCGTTGCGCAGCCGCGCGGTGAGCTGCGCGCCGTGCCCGGCGCCGCCGTCGACGCGCAAGTCGGTCAGCTTGACGTGGCGCGCGGGTGCGCCGACGGTTTCGTAGGCCAGAATGTTCGCGCCGACCCCGAACGATTGCGCGCTCGGCGATCCGGCCGGCGTCGCGCGCACGAAGTAGCCGCTCCAGTAGTCACGCGGCGCGCCGGGGAAGGTCGCCGGCAGCACCAGCGACAGGGTCAGCCGGCGCGCCTCGCCGGGGGCCAGCACGAACTCGCTCTCGCCCGACAAGCGCAGTTGCGCGCCGAGCGACGACGCTTGCGAGCCGGGGCGCTCGGTCTTCACGCTGCCGTCGACGGTCGTGCGCCAGTCGATCGCGTTCGCCACGACCAGCGCCCTTTGCGTGCCGGTGTTCCTGATCGTCACCGGCGTGGCGGCTTGGCCGCCGGGCGCGAGCGCGAACTGCACGACCAGCGGATCGACCGAGATCTGCAGGCCCGGCTGATCGGCCGGCGCCGGGGCGGGCACGAGCGCGAGCGCCGCCCAAGCGGCGAGCGCGCTCGCGATCAGTCGCGAGCGCACGCGTTTCTAGTTCGCGGTCGCGGTGGCCGTGAACGCGCCGTTGGTGTAGGTGTCCGAAGGTACCTGACCGGCGTCGATCGAGAGCGCCAGCACCAGGCTGTAGTTGGCGACGATCGTGCCCGTCCACGACTGGCAGTTGACCGGCGAGGTCGAGAGCGCGGCGCCGCTGGCCAAGGTGCCCGCGGTACCGCCGAAGGTCGGCGAGCCGGTGACGCCGCCGGTGCAGGTCATGGTCAGGGCCGAGGCCGGGACCGAGGCGCCGCCCGAACCGGTGATCGCCGCGCCCGTCAGCGAGACCGACGCACCGCCGGTGTTGAGCTTGGTGCTGCGGAAGCTGCCCGCCAGGGTCGCGGTATTGGTGCACGCGACCGGGCCGAACACCGTCGCGCCGACCGCGCACGAGATGTTCGAGCCCGCGCTGTAGGTCACGCCGATGGTGGCCTGCGTGGCGGCGGTGACCGCGACGGTCACCGTGGCGGTGCTCGACGCCGCCGAGGCCGGCGCGGCGAACAGACCCAGCCCGACGGCCGCGGCCGACACCCCGGCGACGATGCGTTTGACCATGACGTACATGTCACTCCCGTAGACGAAATGGGAGCGGCTGCTAAGAGCGCCTCTCCTCCAATGAGCTATCGTCCCGGCCGAGGCCGCCCGCTAGCAGGCGGGCGCAAGATTAACCCGGGCTTGACGCGCGAGGCGTTCTGGTGCGTGCGCACGGTGTGCGGCTGTGTCCGACCCGCGCCGCGATACGCGTGGAGGGCTGCGCGCTTTCGGACCAGCGACGCGCCCACCGCAGAGAGCCTCCAACGGCAAGCGTGCCTGAGAACCCAACCGGGTAGCAAGCACGGCCTCATGGCGGCGCTCGCAATAGAGACCATCCGGTCTCTTTTGGGCAGGCCTCGGGCCGGCCGCTCCGAACGCGGGCTCTCGATGGCGACGACGGCGCGGCTCGTGCGCGACGAGATCCTGGTAGCACCGATCGTGCCGACGATGCTCAAGCTCGCCGTGCCGACCATCGTCGTGCTGGTCGCGCAGACGGCGGTCGGGGTCGCCGAGACCTACTACGTCGGCTTTCTGGGGACCGACGCGCTGGCCGGCGTCTCGCTGGTCTTCCCGGTCCTGATGCTGATGACGATGATGTCCAACGGCGGGCTGGGCAGCGGCGTCGCCTCGGCCGTCGCGCGCGCGGTCGGGGCCGGCCGCCGCAGCGACGCCGACGCGCTCGCGCTGCACGCGATCGTGCTGGCGGTGGTCTTCGGGATCGCCTTCACGGCGCTCACCTTCGCGCTGGGCCCGGCGCTCTACGGCGCGCTGGGCGGCCACGGCGCCGCGCTGCACGCGGCCGTGCTGTACTCGACCTTCGTCTTCGCGGGCGCCGTGCCGGTGTGGGTGGTCAACCTGATGGCGTCCGCGCTGCGCGGCGCGGGCAACGTCCGCGTGCCCGCGCTGGTCACGCTCGTCGGCGCGGTCGTGCTGATCCCCGCCTCGCCGGCGCTGATCTTCGGCTTCGGCCCCATCCCGCGGCTGGGGATCGCGGGCGCCGGGATCGCGGTGAGCACGTACTACACCATCGCGGCGGTCCTCCTGATGCGCTATCTGGCGTCCGGCCGCGGCGGCGTGCGGCTGCAGCGCGGCCGGCTCGAGCCGCGGCTGTTCCGCGACATCCTGCGGGTCGGGCTGATCGCCTCGGTCGGCGCGATCCAGCCGAACCTGACCGTGCTGCTGGTCACCGGCGCGGTCGGCCGGTTCGGGATCGACGCGCTGGCCGGCTACGGCATCGCCTCGCGCCTGGACTACGTGCTGATCCCGCTCCTGTTCGGGCTGGGCACCGCGGTGCTGACGATGGTCGGCACGAACGTCGGCGGCGGCAACCTCGCTCGGGCCAAGCGCATCACCTGGATCGGCGCGGGCGTGGGCGCGGCCTTCACCGGCGCGATCGGGCTGGTCATCGCGCTGCTCCCGCAGCTCTGGCTGGAGCGGTTCAGCCACGACGCGGCGGTCGTGAGCGCGGGCGCGCTCTACCTGCGCATCGTCGCGCCGGTCTACGCGGCGACCGGCCTAGCCTTCATCGTGACCTTCGCCGCGCAAGGCGGAGGGCGCATGCTGTGGCCGTTTCTGGGCGGTACCGCGCGCCTGGTGCTGGCCGCGGGCGCCGGCTGGCTGGCGGTCGCGCGGCTGGGCGCCGGGCTGCCCGCGC
>CAXTNU010000403.1:0-3610 GCA_964245595.1 uncultured bacterium
CGACAATGCCGTCGCGGCCCCGGCGAGCGCGCCGACCGCGAGCGGCGCGCACAGCTAGCCGCCGAAGATAATGAACAGTCCGCTGGCGTAGCCGAAGAGCGGGATGCCGTCGAGCGCGGGCGGCTTGGTGAGCGCGAACGCGATCGCGAAGCAGACCAGCCCGGCCAGCGCCGCGCGCTTCGCGAGCTTGGGCCGGCGCTGCTCGTAGCCTTGCGCGCGCATGGTGATCGCGGGCGGCGTGGCGGCGGCCTCCCAGGCCGGAAACGCGGCCGCGACGACCGAGGCCAGCACGCCCAGCACGAACGCCTTGACGAACAGCAGCGGGTCGAACGCGACCCGGTCCGCGTGCGAGGCGACGTAGATCGCGTCCACCGTGCGCGACACGGCCGAGACCGACAGCGTCGCGAGCAGCGCCCCGACCGCCAAGCCCAGCAGCGAGCCGAACACGCCGACCAGCGCGCCCTCGGCGACGAAGGTGCGAAAGATCGCCCCGCGGGTCGCCCCGAGCGCGCGCAGCGTGCCGACCTCGGGCCGGCGCTGCACGACCGAGATCGCGACCGTGTTGTAGATCAAGTACATCCCGACCAGCAGCGCGACGTAGGCCAGCGCCGACAGGTTGAGCCGAAAGCTCTGCAGCATGCGCGAGATCTCGTCGGTCCGCACCTTGGGCCGGATCGCGCGCGCGCCGGGCGGAATCGCGGCCGCAACCTGCCGCTGCACCGCGTCGAGCCGGGCCGGGTCGACCTCCAAGTCGATCCGGTCCAGCAGGCCGAGCTTGCCGAACAGCTCCTGCGCGGTCGCGATGTCGACGAATACGACGCTCGAGTCGATCCCGCTCACGCCGCCCGGGATGATGCCCGCGACGCGCAGCGACACCTCGCGGTCGCCGACCAGCGCGCGCACGGTCGCGCCGCGTTTCCAGCCGAAGCGCGCGGCGATCCGTGCGCTCACGAACGCCCCGTGCCCGGCGACCACGATGCCGGGGTCGGTATTGGCGGGCGCGACGCTGCCCGGCGAAGCCGCCGCCGCGCCGGCCGCGCCGGGCAGCGGGCGCAGCAGATCGATACCCAGCACGCGCAGGATCTCGCCCGAGAACGGGTCGCCCGGTTTGGCCCCGACCGTCAGCGCGTCCTCGATTGCCGGCCCGGCCGCGGTCACGCCCGCGATGTCTTGCACGCGCACGATCGCGCGCTCGTCGAAGCCGCGCCCGACCCCGAGCACCTGCAGGTTGACGTGGTTGGAGATCACGTTGACGCTCGACGCGAACGAGGCCACCGCGGTCGCGTTGGCCAGATCGATCGCCAGCCCGATCGCGACGCCCAGCGCGACCGCGACGAGCGTCACGAGCGCCCGCAGGGCGTTGGAGCGAAGCTGGCCCAGCACAAGCGCGCGAAAGAGCGAGGTCACGTCGGAGATTGGACGCCGTGCAGCCACCGCTCGAACCAGCTTCGGCGCGGTGAGCCCCGCAGCGCCACGAGCTTACGCTCGGCCTGGCGGGCAAAGCCCGCGACGGCCGCGGGACTTACGCCCGGGACGTCGCCTTTCCCTTGGCTGAGGGCCCGCGCCAAGGCGCGTTGGTAATCGATCATGCGGCGCTCGGCATAGCGGCGAGCGCTCGCGCGACCTCGAGATCGGCCAGCAGTTCGGCGAGCGGGCGGGCGTCTCGCGTTAGATCACGGTCAGCGGCGGCACTCGGCGCCGGCAGAGCGCGGCGTAGAGCCCCAGGTCGCCGCGGGCACGGCGCCGTCGTGCGCGTCCACGTAGCCGCCCGGAACGCGCCGGCCGCCGGCTAGGTGCACCTTCAGCACGCGCTCGACCGGAATCGCCGCCACGACCGCGACGGCGTCGAGCCCGAGGTCCAGCTGTCGGCGTGCAGGTTCTCCAGGTCGAGCACCAACCCGCTGCCGGCCGCCTCGGCGACCGCGCGCAGGAACGCCGCCGGCCATCTCCGCGCCGGCTACCGCGAACGACGCGGCCGGATTTTCCAGCGCGAACGGGGCGGCGACCACGCCCCGCACGCGCGCGACGTTGCGGGCCACCACCTCGACCGCCTCGCGGCGCGCGCGAGGGGATTCTCGGCACGGCGGGGATCACCCGGAACGAGCCGCCCGCCTCCACGATCAGCGCGCCGCGTTCCACCGCGCGCATCGCTGCGACACCGATCGCCGCGCTCAGCCGGCGGCCAAAAAAGCGACCTCGATCGAATTGATCAAGGTCGACAAGGTGTACCGTTCCATCAGCTCCTCCGATCGCACCGTCCGCGACCGCACTGCATTCATCATCGTTACGCCCCCACGATACCACACGAGCGCACCCCCGTCAGCAGTCCGACTTCGTCGAAAGCCGCGCCATGACACCCTTCGCCGCATGGGCGTCCGGGCCGCCGTGACGTCGTGCCCCGCCGAAAGTAAGATACATCGGGAAAGACAGACTGCGGGCTCGGCCGTCTAACTCACCTGCCACTGGCAAACGTCGCCCGAGCGCTTGGCGTTGCCAATCGCTGCATTAATCGAATCGATTTTAGCCTTGGCGGATAGTGCCAAGTCAACCGAAGCAAATGTTCTCGGGCACTTGTTAACGCACGGGTAAGGTGGGCGGAGAGGGCTGAGGAACTGGACCGCCCTTCACGGCGGGTTCGCCTGGCGCAGACGGCACCGAAGTAAACGGACTTGGCGGCTGAGGCACCTCTTCGGCCATCAGTTGCGGACCAGTTCCCAGCCCGGCGCCGATGGCACCCCCTGGAACGCTGAAGCCGGCAGAGCTACCGCCCCCCGGTCAACGCTTACTTCGGCCTGAGCTGGCAAGCTGGTTGCGGGCGTACCTGCATCAACATCTGCCTGGGGCCGATCTACGCCGTCTTCAGTAGCCATGACACCCCCTCGACCCAGGCGATTTCCCCATTGGTTGCGGACAACCGCACGGGGTAGATATAGGTCTTGGCGCAGATGTCCCTGAGCACCTCGCGACCGGCACTGCCGCCGTCTGCCGGTGCGCATCTGCGGCGGCGGGTTGCCCCTTGCTAGATGCCGTCGTTGGCTGGGAGAGCGCGTTTAATGCCGCCAGGACCGCTGCGAGAGCAATCGAGCCGTAAGCGACCGCGAGGACGTTGGGCTCCGACGATAGTTCACGCGACAACCTCCGTCGCGCGTCTCGATAACGCCCCGCGATGAGCAGCGCGAGCGGAGCTCGGTTGTCCTCACCGAGGGTCGCTGGCATCGTAAACGT
This sequence comes from uncultured bacterium, assembly GCA_964245595.1. Lineage (GTDB taxonomy): Bacteria > Vulcanimicrobiota > Vulcanimicrobiia > Vulcanimicrobiales > Vulcanimicrobiaceae > Vulcanimicrobium. The sequence continues at coordinate 3,226 of CAXTNU010000403.1, forward strand.
CGACAGGTCGACGACGTCGAAGGGCTTTGCGCGTAACATATATAGCGCTGCTACGATCGCGAGCCCTAAAAAGGCGAGGGCGGCCACGAGCGGAGGCGTCGCTGTAATGTGCGCACCGTCCTTGCCAAGTCCAAAGATGCCCACGGCGCTCGTTGCGCCGGCTGCGATCCCGAGCAATGATCGTGTCCCCGGGCGTGGTGTATGAGCTCAGCCACCTCATAGGGTAAAAGGGGCGGCCATCGTGGCCCTTGGCGAAGGTTGTTTTTGCAGAGCAACTTTCCGCGAAAGGACACCACGATGGCCAAGGTCAGTATGGCACTTGCCGAGCTTGTTGAGAAGGGGGCGCAGGACGAAGTTGTGCGCGAGCTCTTGGCCCACGTCGCCG
>CAXTNU010000404.1:0-3578 GCA_964245595.1 uncultured bacterium
CTGCGACCGTGCGCGTCGGAGGCGCGGTCGAAGTAGTCGTTGGCGTAGTGGACCATCAGGTGGAACGCGCTCACCAGGCCTTGCGCCCACAGGTAGGTGGCGAGGTCGACGGGATGGCCGAGGTGGCGGGCGACCGCCGCGCCGAGCGCGACGCCGGCGATCCCGCCGTAGAGAAACAGCGGCCTCGACAAGCGAAGAAAGGCGAGCAGCGCACGCACGCCCGTCCCGTTCGGCCGCAGGCCGTCGCGTCCCGCGCGCCGTACGCGCCGCGACGATGGCCAAGACAATCGGACTGATCGGCGTCGGCGCGATGGGCGAGCCGATGGCGGCGTCGCTGCTGCGCGCCGGGTTCGCGGTGACCGTCTGCGCGCACCGCAACCGCGCGCCGGTCGAGCGGCTCGTCGCGCTGGGCGCGGCCGACGGCGCCGATCCGGCCGGCGTCGCCAAAGGCAGCGACGCGGTCGTGATCTGCGTGCCGGACGCGCCGCAGGTCGAGGAGACGCTCTTCGGCGAGCACGGCGTGACCGCCGGCGCCCTGCCGGGGCTCTTGGTGATCGACATGTCGACGATCTCGCCGGTCGCGACGCGGGCCTTCGACGAACGCCTGCGCGGCAAGGGTCTGCGCTTGGTCGACGCGCCCGTCTCGGGCGGACCCGCCCGCGCGAAGACCGGCACGCTGACCATCATGGCGGGTGCGTCCGAGGCCGACTTCGCCGAGGCCGAGCCGGTCCTGCGCGGGATGGGCACGCCGCGCCACGTCGGACCGGTCGGAATGGGCGAGGTGGTCAAGCTGGTCAACCAGATCATCATCTCGAGCACGATGATCGCCAACGTCGAGGCCCTCACGTTCGCCGCCAAGGCCGGCGCCGACATCGACGCGGTGCTCGAGGTGATCGGAACCGCGACCGGCTCGAACTACCTGCTGCAGAACTGGCTCCCGCAGAGCTGGCTGGCCGGTTCGCACAAACCGGGCTTCGCGCTCGACCTGCTGCGCAAGGATCTGGCCGCCGCGCTCGATACCGCGCGCGCCGCCGGCGTGCCGATGCCGCTGAGCGCGCTGTCGTACCAGCTCTATACCGCGACCTCGAGCGAAGGCCACGGCGGCGACGACTACACGTCCGTCGCGACGTTCTACGAGCGCGCCGCCGGCGTTCAGGTTCGCAAGCGGACGTGACCGCAATGGACCGAGCGCGGCGCGCGGACTAGCCGGGGCCGCGCATGCTGTTCGGTGCGATCGACGTCGGCACGAACTCTATTCACCTGGTCGTCGTCGAGCTGGACTCGGCGTTCGACACGTCGCGCGTGGTGTACAAGGCGCGCGAGATGGTGCGGCTGGGCAGCGACGACGCGATGGAGCGCGGGCGGCTCTCGCGCAAGGCGATGGAGCGCGGGGTCGACGCGATCGGGCGCTTCGCCGAGGCGGCCCGGCTGCGCGGCGCGGAGCGCATTCGCGCGGTCGCCACGTCGGCGGTGCGCGAGAGCGAGAACGGCGAGGAGTTCCGGCGCCTGGTCCAAGCGCGCAGCGGGCTGTCGCTCGAGGTGCTCGACGGGACCGAGGAAGCGCGCCTGATCCACCTCGGCGTGGTCAACGGCTTCCCGCTCTACGACCGGGTGGCGGTGATCGTCGACATCGGCGGCGGCTCGACCGAGTTCATCGTCGCGGACGGCGAGCGGCCCTACATGGTCGACTCGGTGAAGCTGGGCAGCTTGCGGCTGTACGACGCCTTCTTGCGCGGTGCGGCCAACCCGCTCAAGGCGGCGCGCGCGCTGGACGCGCACGTCGCCGACGTGCTGGCGCCAATCGCGGAGGACGTCGGGCGCTATCGGCTCGACCTCGCGATCGGGACCTCCGGCACGATCATGGGGCTGGCCGCGCTCGATGCGGCGGCGCGCGGGCTGGCGCTCAAGCGGGTCCACGGCTACACGCTGACCCGGGCGCGGCTGGAGGGCCTGCAGCGCACCATGCTGCCGCTGAGCGAGGCCGAGCGGCGCCGCCTGCCCGGCATGAACCCGCGCCGGGCCGACATCATCGTGGCCGGCAACGCCGTGCTGATCGCCGCGCTGACGCTGCTCGGGCAGGACGAGATCGTCGTCTGCGAGCGCGCCCTGCGCGACGGGGTGGTGGTCGAGCTGGCCAACCGCGACCGCGAGCTGGCCCAGCGGCTGGGCGACGCGCGCGCGCAGCGGCTGGCCGCGGTCGAGCGGCTGGCGCAGAAGTACGAGCAGCTCGGCGGCCACCAGCGCGACGTGGCGCGCCTGGCGCTGCTGCTGTTCGAGCGGCTGGCGCCGCTGCACGGGCTGACGCCGGCCGACCGCGACCTGCTCTGGGCCGCCGCGATGCTGCACTCCGTCGGGCGCTTCGTGGCCAAGAGCAACCGCCACCGCCACAACGCGTACCTGATCCGCAACTCGAGCCTGGACGGCTGGCGCGACGACGAGCGCGAGCTGATCGCCCAGGTCGCGCGCTACCACCGGCGCTCGATGCCCAAGCCCTCGCACCCCGAGTACGTCGCCCTGGCGCCCGCCGAGCGAGCCCGGGTCGACGCGCTCGCCGGGCTGCTGCGGATCGCCGACGGGCTCGACGCGACCCACCAGGGGGCGGTTGCAGACGTGACGGTGCGCGGGGAAACCGGCCGGGTCAGTATCGTGGCGCAGGCCGAGACCGACGTGGCGGGCGAACTGGCCGCCGCGATGGAGAAAGCCGACTTGTTCGAGCGCGCCTTCGGCGTGCGGATCGCTTTCGAAGCCGCCGAGGGAGCGCGCGTGTGAACGGCAGCCCGACCAAGAAGAAGATCCTGCTGGTCGACGACGAGGCGGCGATCGTCCAGTCGCTGCGCTACAACCTCGAGAAGAACGGCTACGCGGTCGCGACCGCGGGCGACGGGCGCACCGCGGTCACGCTCGCGCAGACCGAGCACCCCGACCTGGTCGTGCTCGACATCATGCTCCCGCTGCTCGACGGGATCGAGACTTGCAAGGAGATCCGCAAGTCGTCGAGCGTGCCGATCATCATGCTCACCGCCAAGGACTCCGAGTTCGACAAGGTGCTCGCGCTGGAGCTGGGCGCGGACGACTACGTCACCAAGCCCTTCTCGCTGGGCGAGATCATGGCGCGCATCAAGGCCCGTCTGCGCCGGGTGGAAGTGGATGCCGAGGAGCGCGACGAGTCGATCAGCGCGGGCGAGATCACGATCGACCCGGCCCGCAACCGGCTGGTGGTGCGCGAGCGCGAGGTGGCGCTGGCGCCCAAGGAGTTCCGCCTGCTGCACGTGCTGATGGAGAACCGCGGCCGGATCGTGACCCGCCAGATGCTGCTCGAGAAGGTCTGGGGCTACGACTTCGAAGGCGAGCACCAGACGATCAGCGTGCACATCCGCTGGCTGCGCGAGAAGATCGAGGTCGACCCCAACAACCCGCGCCACATCATCACCGTGCGCAGCCGCGGCTACATGTTCCGGGAATGAGTGGGTTCGCTGACGCGAACCCTTCGCGTTCGGCCTGCGGCCGAGCCGCCTATGGCCGCTGATATCATCGCCGGCGCGCTGGGCGTGCTGGCCGGGGTCGGGTTGGGCTTGGCC
>CAXTNU010000405.1:0-3561 GCA_964245595.1 uncultured bacterium
AGCCGAGCGCGAGCGCCAGCGGCGGGGCCAGGTGGCGCGGGCGCAGCGTCGCCGGATGGCGCATGGTCGTGCGCGCGCGCCAGAAGCCGTAGCGGTGCCACTGCGCCAGCGTCGCGAGCGGGCCGCGGTTGATGCGGTACGCGCAGCGCACCGGCACGAACCAGATCTGACCGCCGGCCGCGTCGATCCGGGCCGCCAGCTCGGTGTCCTCGTTCGCGATCCAGTCCTCGTCGAAACCGCCCAGCGCGCGCAGCACGCCGGGCCGGAAGGCGCCCAGGTAGACGTTGGACTCGACCCGCCGCAGGGTCCGCGCGCGGCGCCAGTCCGAAGCGCCCAGACCGGTCGGGTTGGTCATGAGCGCGCGCACCAGGCGGTCCGCGAAGCTCGCCGCGAGCGGTTCGATCAGCGAGCCGCCGACCCACCAAACCGCGGGCGGCAGCGCGTCCAGCGCGCCGAGCAGCTTCTCGAGATACTCCGGCTCGTAGATGGTGTGCGCGTCGAGCCGGATGACGATCTCGTCCGCCGCGGCGCGCGCGGCCCCGGCGTTGAGCGCGCGCGAGATGCCGGGCCGCTCGACCGTGACGACCTCGCCCGGATTGCCCGTCGCGCTCAGCCAGGCGCGCGCGAGCGCCGCACTGTCGTCGCTCGAAGCGCTGTCGACGAACACGTAGCGCAGGCCCGCGCGGGTGACGCGCTGCGCCGCCAGCGATGCCAGGACTTCGGGCAGGTGGCGCGCCTCGTTGCGAAACGGCATCACCAAGCACGCGCGCTCGAGTGCGGTCATGAGCGTAATGGTACGCGCGCACGGCGTTTCTCGCTGCGTGCGAGCAGCCGCGGCGTACGTGACCAACGTCCCGTGGCGAGGTTCCAGCGGGTCTACCGGCCGCGCGGCGCGCGCTCTATGCTCGGGCTGCTCGGTCGGACGCCGTCTCACCGGACACGCAATCTTTACGAACGCGACCCGAGGAACTTCATGGCTCTCGAAGCGCCCTTTGTCGACGCGCTACCCGTCATTCGAGCCAAACCCGCGCCCGAGCGGTTCGGGCGCGGCTGGGCGTTCACGCTCTTCGCCGCCGACCTGCTCACGCTGGTGCTGGCGACGATCGCGGCCGCCGACGTCGTGCAATACTACTGGCACGCGGGCTGGTCGGTCGAGCGGGTCGCGACCGCGCAGGCGGTGTGCATCACCGCCTGGCTGCTGGTGTTCTACCGGGTCGGGCTCTACCAGCGCTCGTTCGCGCTCTCGATCCGCGACGAGATCTACTGCACGGTGACGGCGCTTGCGCTGGGGGCGCTGCCGCTGATGATCCTGTTCACGGTCGTGCCGGCGATCTCGTCGTCGCGCGCCGTGCTGCTGCTGGCGCTGGTCTTCGCGATCGTCACGGTGGGCCTGGAGCGGGCCGCCGCGCGGCTGGTCTACGGCGCGGTCGCGCAGCGGCGCGGCAAGCGGATCGCGATCGTCGGCACGCGCACGCGCATCGAGCGCGCGCTCGACCAGATGAACCTCTCGCCGCGCTCGACGGTGCTGCGCATCGAGGTCGACGACATCGAGGGCTCGCTGGACGGGATCGAACCGCTCGCCGACCGCGCGCTCGACGACGTGAGCTGGCTGCGCCGCGCGCGCGACGCCGGCTGCGACATGCTGGTGCTCACCGAGATGCTGCCGCCGCGGGTCCTGCCGCCGCTGCTCCAAACGGCCTCGCTGGAACGCTTCACGGTCGCCTTCGCCCCGCCCCGGATCCGCTCGCAGGCCTACGGCTTGCGCATCGAGACCAACGGGCACCAGGCGATGATCGTCATGCGCCAGCTCCACACCCTCGCGCACGGCTCGCGCATCCTCAAGCGCGCGTTCGACGTCGTCGTCGCGGGCACGATCCTGGTGTTCGCCACCCCGGTGATGCTGCTCGCGGCGCTCGCGATCCTGATCGAGGACGGCGGCCCGGTGCTCTACCGGCAAGAGCGGGTCGGCTTGTTCGGGCGGCCGTTCCACATCCTCAAGCTGCGCTCGATGCGCGTCGACGCCGAGACCCTGTCGGGCCCGATGTGGTCGCCCAAGAACGACTCGCGCACGACCCGGGTCGGGCGCTTCGTGCGCCGCACCAGCATCGACGAGCTGCCCCAGCTGTTCAACGTGCTGCGCGGCGACATGTCGGTGGTCGGGCCGCGGCCCGAGCGGCCGGTGTTCGTCCAGCGCTTCCGGCGCGAGCTCGCGCGCTACGACGAGCGCCACCTGGTGCGGCCCGGGATCACCGGCTGGGCTCACGTCAACATGCCGCGCAAGGTCGAGTACTCCGCCGCCAGCGAGCGGCTCAGCCACGACCTCTGGTACATCGAGCACTGGGGCTTGTTCATGGACGTGTCGATCGTCTTCAAGACGGGCGCCGAGTTCCTGTTCCAGCGACAGTAGCGCGTGTTCGGAAAAGCGCTGCACACGCTGGCGACGCAGGCGCTGGGCACCCTCGCGGCCCTGGCGATCGGCGTCATCCTGGCCCGCGTGCTGGGGCCCGCCGGGCGCGGGGTCGTCTCGTACGCCTGGCTCGTGCTGGGACTGGCCGCGGTCTACGCCGACGGCCCGGCCGCGGCGGTCGTCGCGCAGTACGCGGGCGACAAGTTCCGCCGCGCCGACGTGTACCGCGCCATGCTGCGCGGGCTGCCGGTGCTGATCGTGCCGGCCGGGGCGGGCTTCGTCATCGCCGCGTTCGCCCTGCCGGGCCAGCTGCCGCTGCTCGCGGTGGCCTGCGCGCTGCCCTGCGCCGTCTACGCGCAGTGCGTGAAGGGCTTCTACCTGGCCGAGAGCCGGATCAGCAGCGCCAACCTGATCGACCTCGCCGCGGGCGCCGGCTACGCCGTGCTCGGCTCGGCCGTCGTCTTGCTGGGCGGCGGCGTGGTCGGCGCGCTCGCCGCCTGGGTCGCCGCGTACGCGGCCTCCGCGCTCTACGGTCTGCTTCGCCTCGGCGCCGCGCCGCCGCTGGAGCGCGCGACGCGGCACGCCCAGCCCGCCGCGCTGGCGCGCGCGCAGCTGGTGTTCGGCGGGAAGTCGGGCTTGGTCTACGCCGCCGGCTACGTCAACCTGCGGATGGGCGCGTTCGCCGTCGCCGCGTTGCTCGGCTCCGCGTCGCTGGGCGTCTACACGATCGTGATCGGCATCTCCGAGCTGCTCTGGAAGATCAGCAACGCGCTGGCCTGGAGCGCGTTCGGGCGCATCGCGGGCGACGACGACGCGCAGGCGCGCGTGCTCGTCGGCCGGCTCACCCGCACGATCGTGCTGCTCGAGCTCGGGCTGGGCGGGCTCGTGTTCGCCCTGGGCCCGTGGCTGATCGTGCGCGTCTACGGCGCGGCGTTCGCCGGGGCCGCGCTGCCGCTGCGCATCATGGTGCTCGGGGTCGCGGCCTACGCGATGGAACCGGTGCTGGGCTACTTCCTGCTGGTCCGCGCGAAGCGGCCGCTGCTCGTGCTGCTGATCCAGCTCGCTTCCGCGGCGCTGTGCGCGGGGCTGGCCGCGCTCGCGATCCCGGCCTACGGTTTGGCGGGCGTCGCGGCGGCGACCGCGGCCAGCTATGC
>CAXTNU010000406.1:0-3559 GCA_964245595.1 uncultured bacterium
GTGCTACGATGAACCATGGACGCCTCCTCGATTCGAACGGTCCCGCAACCGCAATGAGTCTTGACCTGCTGTTCGAGCCGAGCGCGGAAGTCCTGCCGGCTACGCGCTCGCTGCCGTCGCTGCGGCCAGCGCGGCTTCGAGCACGTCGAGCCCTTCGGCGAGCTGCTCGTCGCTGATGACGAGCGGCGCCAGGAAGCGGATCACGTTGTCGTACGTGCCGGCTTTGACCAGCATCAGCCCGCGCTCGAATGCGGCGCGGTGGATGCGCGAGGTCAGCGCGCCGTCGGGTGTCTTCGCGGCGTCGCCGGCGACCAGCTCGAAGGCGACCATCGGCCCGATCCCGCGCACGTCGCCGATCGCCGGGAAGCGGCTCTGCCAGGCGCGGAAGCGCGCGGTCACCGTCGCGCCGATCCGCTTCGCGCGCGCCAGGAAGGCCGGCTCCTCGATCAGCTTCATCACCTCGACTGCGGCCGCGCAGGCGACCGGGTTGCCGCCGTAGGTGCCGCCCAGGCCGCTCGGCCCCGGCGCGTCCATGATCTCGGCCCGCCCGACCACGCCCGAGAGCGGCATCCCCGCCGCGAGCGACTTCGCGACCGCGATCAGATCCGGCTCGACGTCTGCCTGCTCGCAGGCGAACATCGTGCCGGTGCGCCCGAAGCCGGTCTGCACCTCGTCGGCCACCATCACCGCGCCGGTGCGCTCGCACAGCGCGCGGATCGCCTGCAAGAACGCGGCCGGCGCGGGGATGAAGCCGCCTTCGCCGGCGACCGGCTCGATCACGATCGCGGCCAGCCGGTCCGCCCCGATCTCGACGCCGACCAGCTCTTCCAGCCGCGCGATCGCGAACTCCGTCGACACGCCGCGGAACGGGTAGGGCATCAGCGCGCGGTAGATCTCCGGCGCGAACGGTCCGAAGCCGCGCTTGTACGGCGCGTGCTTGGACGTCATCGCCAGGGTGAGGTTGGTGCGCCCGTGGTAGCCGTGGCTGAAGACGACGATCGCGTCGCGCCCGGTGTGCGCGCGGGCGATCTTGACCGCGTTCTCGAGCGCCTCCGCCCCGCTGGTGAACAGCGCCGCCTTCTTCGGCCCGGCCCCGGGCGCGAGCCGCGCCAGCCGCTCGCAGACGTCGACGTACGGCTCGTACGGCGCGACCATGAAGCAGGTGTGCGCGAAGCGCGCCGCCTGCGCGGCGATCGCGGCGCTGACCGCAGCGGGCGTGTGGCCGGCGTTCTGCACCCCGATCCCGCCGGTGAAGTCGAGGAACACGTTGCCGTCGACGTCGGTCACCGTGGCGCCGTGCGCCGCCGCGACGTACACCGGCAGGCCGCTCGCCACGCCCCGCGCGACGGCTGCCGCACGCCGCTCGCTCAGCGCGCGTGACTCGGGTCCCGGAACGCTCGTCCGCAGCTCGATGGTCTTGCGCGTCTCGATCACGACGATTCACCGTCTCCCGCCACCGTCCGCGCGAGAGCCGGACGCCGGCATTCCGCATGCTTCACCCTGGCCCGGATCATAGCACACCCGTATGCTATGACCGCCGGCTCGCTATGACCGCCGGCTCGCTGCGGTTACGGATCGGCCAGCAGCGTGCCGAATCGCTCGCGCAGGATCGCCTCGGCTCCCGTGCCCAGCGATGCGACGATCTCCGCCGCCGGGATGCCGCGCGAGATGAGTCCCGAGCTCTGCCCGGCATAGACGTTGGCCACCTCGTACCGGCCCTCGCGCTTGGCCTGCGCGAACTCCGCCGCGACGGCGGGATCCGCCAGGGCGGCATCTTCCTTGCCCTGCCAGCGGCCGGTGAAGTCGTTCCGCAGCGCGCGGCCGCGGAAGCGCTCGGGCCACGGGTAGCCTTGGAGGCGGTCGTAGAGGCTGGTGAGCACGGTATCCGTCTCGCGCGCGGCGGCGATCCGGGCGCGCGCACCGTCGGGCACGTTGGCTTCGGGCGCGAGCAGGAACGGCGTGCCGACCCAGGCGCCCTCGGCTCCGGCGGCCAGCACGGCGGCGAGCCCCGCGGGCGTCGCGATGCCGCCCGCGGCGATCACCGGAACGGACGAGAGCCCCAGCGCGACCTGCAGCATGAGCAGCGTCGAAACCTCGCCCGTGTGCCCGCCGGCTTCCGTGCCCTGCGCGACGAGCAGATCGACTCCCGCCGCCAGCGCGAGCTCGGCATCGGCCCGGCTCTGCACCTGCGCGCAGAGGCGGATGCCGGCGGCGTGGATCGCGGCGGCGTACGGAGCCGGGTCGATGAACGAGATCGAGATCAGGAACGGCCGCTCGGCGATCACCGCGTCGAGCATGGCGGGATGCGCCTGGAGCGCCCAGCCGATGAAGCCGACGCCGAAGCGGCGCTGCGGATCGCCTTCGCGCGCCGCGGCGCACTCGCGCGCGACGTCCGCGGCGGTCCAGTCCTCGTCCACGCCGAGCATGCCCAAGCCGCCCGCGTCGCTGACGGCGCGCGCCAGCCGGCCGATCGCGGCCGGCGTCATCGCCGCGTTGAGGATGGGATGGCGCAAGCCCCACTCGCGGGTGAGAAACGTCGCGATCACGTCCGTACCGATCCGCTCAGAACGGAGTTCTGCGCAAGATCGCCGGGAAACGCGGCGCTTGCGCGTCGACGCGCTGGACCTGCGCGGTCGGCACGAGTAGCGGGCGGCTGTTGTTCGTGGTCGCCGTGCCGTTGGGCTGGTAGAGCGCGTCCGGATAGCTCGTGATGCACGTGCTGCGGACGAAATACCAGTTCGGCTGGCCCGCCTGCGGATTCGGATCGCGGATCAGCGTCCAGTTGCCGTCCTTGCTGATGTAGCGCCACTTCACTTGGAAGTAGGTGGGGATGGCGAAGGTGCTGCCCGGGGTCGCCGGCACGCGCCACGGTTCGACGTTGCCGTAGCCGTTGTGGTCGTTGCAGTTCGCCATGCCGGTGGAGTAGTACGTCGTCGAGCCGTCGGTCGCGAGACCGTTGTGCCAGCCGTCGGTGAACGTCGTCAGGAAATACGGCGTGTCGATCTGCTGCGGGTTGCCGCAGCGGTTCGCGACCGTGCTGCCGTACGAGGCCGTCGCGCCGTCGTTGATCCAGGCGCAGAAGTCGAAGCTCGGGCCGAACAGATAGCCCCAGCGGTAGTAGATGCCGTTGCCGCTGTTGTACTGCGCGGGACCTTGGATGACGTCGGTCCAGTTCGGATAGGCGTTACCGATCACGTACGAGTCCGGCGCGTACGAGATGGTCGTGATCTGGTTCACGGTCGAGTAGACCGCGGCTCGGACCGGGACAGCGCTGAACGCCGCGAGCGCCGTGACTGTTGCGACAAGGAACGCGGCCTTGCGCAGCCAGGCGCGCCGCGGCGAGAACCGTGCGTGGTTCGGGCGCTTCAAAGGACACTCTCCTCAGTCGCCACCCGGAGCGGCGTGCGGGGCGGTGATGCGATCGTTACACGACCTTAACACGGCGCGCGCGCTGCCGCAAGCCGTGTCCGAAGCTCAGCGGAGCGTGCTACGGTTCAGCGGACCACGATGCTGTTGAAGGCGTAGCGGTCCTTGCCGGTGCGCTTGGCGGTGTAGAGCG
>CAXTNU010000407.1:0-3548 GCA_964245595.1 uncultured bacterium
GTTGCGCACGCTGCACGACGCGCTCGACCCGGCCCGCGTGCGCGTGCTGCTGGGCACGCCGGTGCACGCCGTGCGCTGGACGGGCGACGGCGTGGCCGGTCCGGTGGCGGTCGAAGCGACGAGCGCGTTCGGCGCGCCGCTGACCGTGCGCGCACGGGTCGCCGTCGTCAGCCTGCCGGCCGGCGTGCTGCGCGCGGGCAGCGTGCGCTTCGAGCCCGCGCTGCCCCAAACGAAACTCGACGCCTGCGCCCTGATCGTGATGGGACCGGTGCACAAGCTCGTGCTGCGCTTTCGCAGCCCGTTCTGGGAGCACGTCCGCGCGCACCGCTATCGCGACGGCGCGTTCTTCCTTCACCCCGAGGCGCCGTTTCCGACCTACTGGACGCTGCTGCCGCAGCGCGCGCCGGTGCTGATCGCGTGGGCCGGCGGACCCAAGGCCGACGCGCTGGCGCAGCTCGGCGGCGCGCGCCGGCTGGCGCTCGCGCTCGACGGCTTGCGCGAGCTGTTCGGCCCCGAGGCGGACCCGCACGGCGAGCTCGAGGTCGCCTACGCGCACGACTGGCAGGCCGACCCGTACGCGCGCGGCGCGTACAGCTACGCCGCGGTCGGTGGCGGTGAAGCACGCGCCGGCCTCGCCGCGCCGGTCGGCGGCGCGCTCTTCTTCTGCGGCGAGGCGACGTCGACCGACGGCGAAGCGGGTACCGTCGCCGGCGCGCTCGAGACCGGCGAACGCGCCGCGCGCGAGGTCCTCGCCGCGCTGCGCTAGCGGCGCTCGCGGCGGCCCCGCCGGTGCGCTCTACTTTTCGCTGGGACGGCTGGCGCGTTCCATCCACCACATCAGCGCGATTTGCAGCGGCACCCGCGCCCACAGCGCCCAAGCCGGCGCGACGGCGGCGAACTTCCGCGCGTCGACGGCCATGTAGATGTTCGCCGGCCAGACCGCGAGCAGCAGCGCGATCAGCCCATAGCCGGCGGCGCGGCGCGTGCGCGGGATCAGCAGGCCGAGGCCGCCGGCGATCTCGGCGGCGCCGCTGAGCGCGACCAGCTGCGCTTCGTGGCCGATCCCCGGCGGCATGATCTGCGCGTACGCCGCCGGGCGGACGAAGTGCAGCGTGCCCGCGGCGACGAACAGCAGACCGGGAATCAGCGCGCGCAGCTTCATGGGCCGGACTTGCCTAGTTGACGCGCTTCGCCTGCCCGGCCCACTCGCGCTCGCGCAGCACGTACTTCTGGATCTTGCCGGTCGAGGTCTTGGGCAGCTCGCAGAACGCGACGGTCTTGGGCACCTTGAACGCCGCGATCCGCTCGCGCGCGAACGCGCGCAGCGCCGCTTCGTCGAGCGCGCGGCCGGGCTTGAGCGTCACGAACGCCTTGGGCACCTCGCCCCACCTGGGGTCGGGCACCGCCACGACCGCGCACTCCAGCACCGCGTCGTGCTCGAGCAGCACCTTCTCGACTTGCTGGGTCGAGATGTTCTCGCCGCCGCTGATGATGACGTCCTTGGCCCGGTCGACGATCTCGACGTAGCCGTCGGGATGGCGCACGGCGATGTCGCCGGAGTGGAACCAGCCGCCCGCGAACGCGCGCGCGGTCGCCTCGGGATCGGCGAAGTAGCCCTTCATCACGTTGTTGCCGCGCATCACGACCTCGCCGTGCGTCAGGCCGTCGCTGGGGACGTCGCGCAGCTCGGGGTCGACCACCCGCACGTCGCCCGCGCCGACGGTCACCATCGGCACGCCCTGGCGGCTGCGCAGGCGGGCCCGCTCGGCGCCCGGCAGCCCGTCCCAGCCCGGGCTGTGCCAGGCGCACTCGGTGATCGGCCCGTAGGTCTCGGTCAGCCCGTAGACGTGGTCCAGCTCGGCGCCCAGCGCTTCGATCTGGGCGATGGTGGCCGGGGCCGGCGGGGCGCCCGCGGTCGTCACCACGACCCGGCGCGGGAAGGGCCGCGTCGCGGGATCGTTGAGGAGCGCGATCAGCACCGTCGGCGCGGCGCAGAAGTGGGTCACGCCTTCGCCGTGGATGCCGGCGTTGATGCTCGCCGGATCGGCCTTGCGCAAGCAGACGTGGGTCGCCCCGGCCGCGCTGACCGCCCACGGAAAGCACCAGCCGTTGCAGTGGAACATCGGCAGGGTCCAGAGATAGACGCTCTCCGGCCGCAAGGCGGCGTGGAACGCTTCGGAGAGCGCGTTCAGGTACGCGCCGCGGTAGGTGTACATCACGCCCTTGGGCCGGCCGGTCGTGCCGCTGGTGTAGTTGATCGAGATCGTGTCGTCGTCGTCCACCTCGCGCCGCGGCGGGCCGGCCGGGTCGGCCGCGGCCAGCAGCCGTTCGTACTCCTCGCCGTCGCGCACGCGCGGCGGCGGGCTCGCCAGCCGCTCCGCCAGACCGTCCAGCTCGCGATCGTGGAGCAGCAGCACGGCTCCGCAGTGGCCCAGGATGTAGTCGATCTCGGCCGGCGCCAGGCGGGTGTTGAGCGCGCACAGGACCCCGCCCGCCAGCGGCACGGCGTAGGTCGCCTCCAGCAGCAGCGACGTGTTGGGCGCCAGGACGGCGACCCGCTCGCCGGCCCGCACCCCGCGCGCCCGCAGCGCGGCGGCCAGGCGGCGCACCCGCGCGAGGAACTCGGGGTAGGTCCGGCGGGCCGGGCCGTCGATCACCGCGATCTTGTCGGGGTAGACCAGCGCGGCCCGCTCGAGGAAGCCGAACGGGTCGAGCGAGCGGGTGTGAACGGCCATGGGCACCTCCGGCCGGGACGATTCGCGCCTTGCGCGAATCTTCCGCACCGAGCATGAGCACTACATCCGCCCGGGTCGGCCAGCGGGCCGTCGCCGACCGCTCGCAGATCGCCACCCCACTGGTGGCGATCCTCGCGCTGGGCCTGATCGTCCGCCTCCTCTTCCTGGGCAGCGACGGGTTCCACAACGATTTGGCCGCGTTCGAGTCCTGGACGCTGACGCTCAAGGACAACCCGCCCTGGGCCTTCTACGCCAAGACCGGCTTCGCCGATTACCCGCCCGGCTATTTCGTCGTGCTCTGGGTGCTGGCCAAGTTCTACGCGCTGCTTCCCGGCGCGGCCGGCGACGCTCAGCACGGCTGGGCGCTGCTCAAGGTGCTCGTCAAGCTGCCGGCGATCGCGATGGACCTCGTCGACGCGGCGCTCGTGTACGCGATCGTGCGCCGCTACGCCGCGCAGAGCGTCGCCCTGCTCGCGGCCGCGCTGCTGGCCTTCAATCCGGCCGCGATCTTCGTCTCGTCGTACTGGGGCCAGGTCGACTCGATCTCCTGGGGCCTGGTGCTGCTCGCGCTGTGGCTGGTGCTGCGGGCCGGCGACGACGAGCGCAAGACCGTGCCGCGCCTGGTCTGGGCCTGGCTGGCGTTCGGGTTCTCGATCCTGATCAAGCCGCAGGCGGCGACGATCGGCCTGCTGTTCCTGGCCTATCCCTTCGCCGCCCCGGACGCCGCGGCGCGGCTGCGCCGCCTGCTCGGCACCGGGGCGGGGATGCTGGCCGCGCTGGTCATGGCCTACGGCGCGGGCGCGCTGTTCGGGG
>CAXTNU010000408.1:0-3537 GCA_964245595.1 uncultured bacterium
CGCCCTTGCTGCCGTGCGGGATGCCCCAGTGCAGGTTGACGATGTTGTCGCGCTGCTGCGTGGCGGCGATGGCGTAGGTCTGGGCGGGTGCGAAGTAGAGCCCGTTGCCGACCGTGGCCGGCTGGCCGGGGCCGACCGGCGAGCCGTCCCAGACGTTGAAGCGGCTGCCGCCGTCGCCGAACGGGTACGCGATCGGGTAGTAGATCTGCGGGTCGCTCGCGCCGTTGCTGTTGTCGACGTAGCGGTAGGCCTGGTTCGCGCCCGACGCGCCCACGTAGTAGGAGAAGTTGCGGTTCTTCGTCGCCCCGCCGTACTCGAACGAGAGCCGGTGGAAGAAGGCCGGCGCGCCCAGCCCGGCGTCGAAGTTGACGAAGCCGGGATAGGTGCCGGTGCGGATGACCTGGTTGACGTAGCCCGAGAGGCCCTGGCCGTCCGACGTCGCCGGCGTGCCGCCGGTGTAGACTTGCAGCTCCTGCTGGCCAAGCGACGAGAGCATGGTCTGCGGGGCGTTGTCGTAGACGCGGTTGACCGGGATGCCGTCGAGCTCGTAGCCGACCTGGTCGATGTCGCCGCCGCGGATCGAGAGCGTCTGGTACCAGCCCTGCTGGCCCTGCTGCACCACCGCGCCCGGCACCGACTGGATCGCGCTGTACGCGTTGGACAAGCCGCCCGGCCCGCCCAGGCCGGCCGCGGCGTCGGCCGTCGCGCCGGTGACCGAGTAGACGTCGCTGGTCGTGCCCGACTTCACCAGATCGCTCGCGGCGCGCGCTCGGGTCGCGCCGATCTGGGTCAGGCGCCGGGCCAGCGTGCGGTTGAGAGTTTGCGTCTGGTCTGCCTGGACCGTGACGCCGGCCAGCGTGAGGGGCTCGTAGCTGGCCCGGTCGACGGTGACCGTGTACGTGTCGGGCGAAAGCGACAGGAAGCGGAACCCGCCGCTGTCGTCGGTCGCCGCGCTCTCGGTTTGCGAGGGCGAGACCACCGTGACGCGCGCGCCCGCCACCGGCGCGCCGCTACCGGAATCGACGATGCGCCCGACGATCGTCCCGGTGGTGCCGGCGCGAGCCGGGACGGGCACGAGCGATAGCGCGAACAGCACCGCCATGATGACCGCGGCGGCGGAACGACGGAAACACCTCATGCCGCCCCTCTACGCGGAGTTGCGCTCGGTCCCTGTGGACTTGCGCCCCATTTCGTAGAACTGCCGGTTCGGCCGCATGTCCATCAGGCCGGCCATGCGGTTGGAGAAGCCGAAGAAGCCGGCCACCGCGGCGATGTCCCAGACGTCGTTTTCGCTCAGCCCGGCGGCCCGCAAGCCGGCGATCTCCTCGGGCGCGGCGGCGAAGCCCGGCTCGTTCACCCGCGAGGCGAACTCCAGGATCGCGCGCAGCCGCGGGGCGAGGTCGGCGGTGCGCCAGTTGGTCGCGATCTGGTCGGCGACGGTAGAGTCCTTGCCCAGGATGCGCAGCGCCGCGCCGTGCGCGGTCACGCAGTACAGGCACGCGTTCTCGGCGCTCACCGCGACCACGACCGCCTCGCGCTCGGCCCGCGAGAGGCCGCTGGGGCCCTTCATCAGCAGGTCGTGGTACTGCATGAAGGCGCGGAAGTGCTCGGGGCGCTTGGCGTACGCCAGGAACACGTTGGGGACGAAGCCGAGCTTGGCGCGCGACTCCTCGCACACCGCCCGGACGTCGGCGGGCATGTCGTCCAGCGCCGGCACGCCGAAGCGCGAGGGCGCCGCCTGGTGAACGGCACCCTCGTTGAACGGCGGGCGCGGGCTACTTGGCCTTGACGAGGTTTCCGCAGCTGACATAGGTGCCCAGATCGGCGGTCGATTTGTGGACGTTGATCGCATAGGTGCCGGCGGTCAGATCGGCCGTGGTCGCCTTCGGCACGGTCGTCTCGGAGAAGCCCTCGTGGGCCGGCTTGAGCGGGTACACCACGGCGCCCAGCTTCTCGCACGTGCCCTTGTGGATGTGGGCCGGCTGGTCGCCGCCGGCGTTGCTCAGGCGCAGCCGCACGATCAGCCCGCCGGCGCCGTCGAACAGCGTCGCGGTACCCGCCTCGCCGGAGCCGTTCTGCGGCGCGAGCTTGAACTGGGTCGGCATCTTGCGCGCCGTCGCGGCGGCCGGGCTCGAAGGGGCCGGCGACTGGGCCGTCGCGCCCAGGACGAGGACGGCGCCGAGCGCGGCGGCCGAAAGGACGAGCTTCATCCGTGGTCTCCGTGAGCGAATGGGAAGCGCACCTTCGCGGGGCGCTCCCAACCGCCTGCGCTCTACATCGCGCCCTTGGACATCTTGGGGATGTTGCCGCACGACACGATGTTCGCCAGCTCCTTGGGCGACTTGTGGACGTTGACGTACGTGCCGGTCGACATGATGACGCCCAGCGAGGCCGGAACGACCGTGGTCGACATGCCCGCGGTGACCGGCTTGAGCGGCCACTTGATCGGGCCGTTGGAGCCGCAGACGCCGATGTGGATGTGGGCCGGCTGCGGCGCGGCCGAGCCGCCGTGGAGCATCAGCTTGACCGTCGTGCCGGCGCCGCCGGCGTTCTGGTCGAGCGTCGCGGTGCCCGACTCGCCCGAGCCGCCGACCGCGTTGAGCTTGATCGCCATGTGGCGCGCGGCCATGGCGTGGTTCATCATCGCGCCGCCCTTGCTCATGCTGCCCTGGGCGGCGGCGCCGCCGACGGAGCCGAGGACGAGCGCGGCCAGCACCCCGAGCGTCAGAATGGATTTCATGAAGACTACCTCCCTAGAGAAACGGAGGAAGCGACCTTTGCCGTGTCGCCGATCACTGCCTCCGCCGCCCGCCGGCCGGGGAAGCCGCTCACGCAGCCGCCCGGGTGGGCGCCCGAGCCGCATAGGTACAGGCCGGCGATCCCGGTCCGGGTCGGGAAGCGGTGCTCGTAGATCTGCTCGGGCAGCAGCTCGCCGTGAAAGATCTGGCCGCCGCTGATGCCGATCAGGCGCTCGATGTCGGGCGCGCCCAGGGCTTGGCGGTGCTCGATGGCGCCCGGCAAGTTGGGCGCGTAGCGGGCCAGGGTCGCGATCAGCAGGTCGGCGATCGCGCCGCGGTCGGCCGGCTCCCAGGGCCGGTCGGGGCGCTCGTAGGGGAAGTACTGGGCGAAGATCGACATGACGTGCTTGCCGGCCGGGACCATGCTCGGATCGGTCGGGGACTGCATGAAGCACTCCAGCATCGGCGCGCGCGACGCGCCCAGCGCGCGCCCGTCGTCGTGCGCCGCCTGCAGGTAGTCGACGTCGGGCGCGATGTGGATCGTGGCCCGGTGGTGCGGCTGCACGTGCGTGCCGGGACGGGCGCTGAAGCTCGGCAGCTCGCCCAGGGCCAGGTTGAGCTTGAACGCGACCCCGTTGGAGCGCCAGGCGCGGGCCCGCGCCAGCAGCGCGCCGGGCACGTCGCCGGGGTCGAGCAGCCCCAGGAACAGCGTCTTGGGGTCGGCGTTGACCAAGATCGCGCCGGCCTCCACCACGCCGCCGTCGGCCAGCTCCAGCCGCGCGGCGCGCCCGCCGCGCTC
>CAXTNU010000409.1:0-3503 GCA_964245595.1 uncultured bacterium
CCGCCCCAGCGGCGAAAGCGCCTTCCGCTGTGCCTGCGACACCAGTGCCGGCGCCGAGCGCCACGCCGACGCCGGCTGCGAAGAAGCGCATCATCCTCAAGCGCCCGCCATCGCCAAGCCCGGTACCAGGCTAGGGGCGCAAGCGCCAGCAATTCTGATCGCTGCGCCGTTGCGGCAGCATGCTGTTGGAGCCAGCCATCGCCGATTCGCTCGGACAGAAAGCCAAGCGGAAATTGTCACTGAAGCTTTCCCAAAAGCTGCAACGCTTCAGTCAGGCTTCTCATGTCTTGCGTGCCGTAGAATCAAAAAGAGCGGAAGGCGGCGGAGCAAAACGACCGTCCCTCTTCCAGCGTGTAATCTACCAGGGAGGTGGACGGTCGACGACAGCCATGGCTCAACGGGAGGCATTTTCCCACCGTCTTCTTTGAGGTCAACAGAAAGAAGACGATGATCAACGATATCGGACGGCCACCCAGTTGGCACTGGGCTGAGAGACAATAGCCTCGGCAGACCCGGCGAGGTACCCTTCGTCTCGTCATTTTCGCCACCGCACGAGTTGAACCCCATCCTTGGAGAACCAAATGGATATGCGATTCAATGGACGTCCGATCAGACCGGGCGATATGGGTCGAACCATCGCTGCCTTCCGCCACAGCGCCGTATTAATTCCAACCGCGTAGCCACCTGTACCGTGGATGCGAGCGCTGCTGACGGTCGCCACTCTCATCTCTCGCTCGCGCCGTTCCCGCCAGCCATATCAGCACTAGCCAGGCGTTTGACATGTTACCCACTTTGGCAGCCTTCGACGAACGCCGAGCGAAGGGACGGTCGTCATAGGAAATATGTAGTTTGCCCACGTCTAGCCGGGCCGTTGGGCTGCCTCGGTCCATCGGCGGTCCCCACCTCTGGGATGTAGCCCACGATCTACAGGACCCGCCCATTCTGATCGCTGCGTTCGTTACGGTGGGCATGCGGTGTAGGAACGACCACGACGCCTCGCCGTGAACGTGGTATAACGCGATGACGAACTGCATGACCAGCACCACGAGCGTGACCGCAAGGGTCGCGATGACGGCGCGGTCCAGGACGGCCGCCTTGCGGTCGTGCACGCCGACGTTCGCCGCGTTGGCGATGCGCATGGCTTCGATCGCCTCGACGAGCGTCGAAACGGGATAGGCTGGAAACGACGCTTGCAGCGCCTCCACGGTTGGCGCGAACTTCCCCAAGCGGATCGTGTATGCCCAGGTGATCAGACCCAGCGGAATGAGATAGAGCATAGCCGCGCCAGCGCTCGCGACGTTGAGCTGAGCGCGAAACGAGAACCCGATGCTCGCTACGACTCCAGCGAGCAGAGCGGAAAGCTTGCCGTCGAGGCTCTTGACGCGTTCTTCCTCGCGCTCGAACCGGTCGAGCACGAGGTCGTAGAGATACCGGTAGTCGACCGGCCACCCGAGCGCGAGCGGCTCGTCGCCGACCGCATACAGTCTCGCGTCTAGTGGCGGATGGCGCGGAGCGGGTCGGTCGCGCTCCGGTCGCGGATCATTTGCTCCGCCTTCGGCCGGGGCGGCGGTGCCGGAGGCGGAGTCGGCGCCGCGGCCGTCGTCGTGTTCTCGCTCATGGTCTCCTCCAGTATACACGCGGACGACCATACCTAAGTGATGTGTCCGGGCGATGACCGAATCTCGACCAAGCTACTTCAGCAGCAGGCCAGCTGGGTGTCGAAGTAGCGGTGGGCGTTGACCCAGCCGCGCTCTTTGGGGGCGTCGTTCGCCGCGAACTCGGCTTTCTCGGCGTCGGTCGCCTTCGCTAGCGCGGCGGCGGAAGACGCGTCCTCGAGCGCTTTGAGCTTGGTGACCGTGGGGACGTCGAGCCAGCCGCACTGAGGGAATACGCCCGCGTCCCATGCCGCCGTGATCAGCCTGCTGGCTGGTCTCACGGGTTTTCGTCGCGTTCTCGCGCTTTCGGTATCGCCGCTTCCAGCGCATCCATGATGGTACGTAGCTCGTCGAGCCCGAACTCCGGCAGTCCTCTAGCGATCGCTGTGCGCAGTTCGTCTATGCTTCCGAGCTCGGGGAGCCACCCCTGGACCATCCATTCCGGGCGATAGCCATGAGAGCTCTTCCGAAATTTAACCTCGTCGCGCTCCCCGAAGCGCACCGCTGAACCGTACACGATGCTCCACGCAGCATTCACCCGCTCTACCAGGTTTTGTCGGTCAAACAGGCCGGCGTTCGGGACGAGGACGTGTATTTGTGGTAGGGCTACGGACTCGAAGTTGGCCAACAGCGTGTCGAACGGCATAAGTTGCAGATTGGGTGGCAGTCGTTTCGAGACCATGTCACGATAGACGTCGGTGGCGAGTCTCGCTGAGAGATCACTACTCATTCCCATCACGACGAATAAGTGCGCACGATTGCCTAGAAAGACAGGTAGGGATGCGCCGATCACCGGCGCGAAGCACGTGATGTCCTGAGAATATTTCTCAGCCTGCGAAATAGCGGTCTCGGCATCGCGGCTTAGAATCGCGACGTTCGAGCGGGTGACTGTCACGATCGGCGAGGACGGCTTCTTGAGCTCGATGACGCCATAGTAGGGGATCGGCAGCGTCTGTTTCGGGAAGAAGATAAAGTCGGGCTCGGTCCTCCCCGGTCTGCCGAGAGGCACGATGTCCGCCGGCTCTAGACGCAAGGGCAGAGCCATCGAGAGCACATAGGGGTGGAGTGAGAAGAATTGTTGCCATTCCGATTCGCGCGTCGTCGAATCCAAAAGGTGTCGAAATTCATCTCGGGCCGCCGAGAGGTCTCGCGGTGATGGTCTCATTCGCCCGAGAATTATAGCATAAGACGGTGACTGACCAGAACTGCTGGATTTTAGCCGAGTTTCGTAAGCGCCTCGCTCAAGTCGAGCGTTCCTTCGTAGAGCGCGCGGCCGACGATCGCGGCATCGACGTTGGCGGGGGTGCCGGCGCACAGGGCGAGCAGGTCGTCGAGCGTGCGCGCGCCGCCGCTGGCGGTGACGCGGACGTCCGCCAGCGCCGCGACGTGGGCCAGCGCGGCGACGTCGTAGCCCGCGCCCATGCCGTCGCGCGCGATCTCGGTGTAGACCACGCGCCGCACGCCCCACTCCGCCACCGCGCGCACCAGCGCGTCGCGCGAGACGCCGCTCTCGGCCAGCCAGCCGCGCGTCGCGACCGCGTCGCCGCGCGCGTCGATCCCGGCCACGATCCGCGCGCCGTACTCTTCGGCCAGCGCGCGCGCGTCGTCGGGACGCTCGACCAGCAGCGTGCCCAGCACCACCGCGGCGGCGCCGGCCTCCAGCCGCGCGCGCACGTCGGCGCGGGTGCGAATGCCGCCTCCGGTCTGCACCGGCACGTCCACCGCGGCGCAGATCGCGCGCAGCGCGGCTCCGTTCTCGCCCGTGCCGAACGCGCCGTCGAGGTCGACGACGTGGAGCGCGCGCGCGCCAGCCGCGACGAAGGCGCGCGCGCGGGCGACCGGGTCGGC
>CAXTNU010000410.1:0-3474 GCA_964245595.1 uncultured bacterium
CGCACCCCGTGCCCGCCGGGCCGGCGGCGAGCGCGCCGAGCGCCGCCGCGCCGCTGCCGTTCGACGAGATCGCGGCGGCGCTGAGCGCGGTGCACCAGTTCACCCAGGTCGGGCTGTCGCCCGACGGCACCCGCTTCGCCTACGCGCAGACCGTGCACGAGCACGGCTCGATCCGGCTCGCGCAGGTCGCCAAGCCTGCCCTGACCGTGCCGGTCACGGCCTGCCCGAGCAAGACCTGCGAGGAGAGCGACTTCCGCTGGTCGCCCGACGGCAGCAAGCTCGCCTTCGTGACCAGCGACGCGAAAGGCCAAGGGCAGATCGCGGTCGTCGGCGGCCTGGGCGGGCGGGCCCGCATCCTGACCCACGCGGCCGGGCCGGTCTCGACCCCGCGCTGGTCGCCCGACGGCACCAAGCTCGCCTTCCTGTACTCGCCCGGCGCGCCCAAGGCGCCAAGCCCCCTCAACCCGTCCACACCCGACGCGGGCGTGGTCGGCGCCACGGTCTACGAGCAGCGCCTGGCGACCGTCCCGGCCGAAGGCGGCGCGATCCGCCTGGTCGGGCCCCAGGACCTCAACGTCTACGAGTACGACTGGTCGCCCGACGGCACGCACTTCGCCGCCACCGCCGCGCACGGCAACGGCGACGCGAACTGGTGGGTCGCGGAGCTCTACCTGCTCGACGCGAAGGGCACCGCCGCGCGCGCGATCCACAAGCCCGAGCTGCAGATCGCCTCGCCGCGCTACTCCGGCGACGGCAAGCAGATCGCGTACATCGGCGGGATCATGAGCGACGAGGCGATCACCGGCGGCGACGTCTACGTGCTCCCCGCGACCGGCGGCCCGGCGACGAACGTCACGCCCGAGCTCAAGGCCTCGGTGACGACCATCGCCTGGGACGCCGCGGGCGACATCCTGGCGACCGAGCTGGCCGGCGGGCGGAGCGTGATCGCGCGCATCGACCCGCTCGGGCGCACGCAGAAGCAGCTCTGGAGCGGCGAGGAGACGATCTACGCGCGCGGCTTCGCCGCGCTCGCGCCGGGCGACGAGGGTCTCTCGGTGTCGCGCGACGGCAAGCTGTCGGCGACGATCCGGCAGTCGATCACCAGCCCGCCCGAGGTCGCGCTGGGCCAGATCGGCGCGCTGCACGACGTCACCGACGCCAACGCCAAGCTGACCCGCATGACCGGCCGAGCGCGCAACCTGGTCTGGAAGAGCGACGGCGCGAACGTGCAGGGCTGGCTGGTGTTCCCGCCCGGCGTGCAGGCCGGCAAGACGTACCCGCTGGTCACCTACGTGCACGGCGGGCCCGCCTACGCGCACTACCCGATGTATCCCAGCGGGCCCGACGCGTTCCTGGGCGTGCTGGCGGCGCGCGGCAACATCGTGTTCGCGCCCAACCCGCGCGGGAGCTACGGCCAAGGCGAGGCGTTCGCGCGCGCCAACGTCAAGGACTTCGGCTACGGCGACCTGCGCGACATCCTGGCCGGCCTGGACGCCGTCGGCACGACGATCCACCTCGATCCCAAGCGGGTCGGCATCTTCGGCTGGAGCTACGGCGGCTACATGACGATGTGGGCCGTGACGCAGACCGACCGTTTCAAAGCCGCCGTCTCAGGGGCCGGGCTCGCGAACTGGCAGAGCTACTACGGCACCAACGACATCGACACGTGGATGATCCCCTACTTCGGAGCGAGCGTCTACGACGACCCGGCGGTGTACGCGCGCAGCGCCCCGATCAACTTCATCAAGAAGGCCAAGACGCCGATGCTGCTCGTGCACGGCGACCGCGACGCCGAGGTGCCGGTGACGCAGTCCTACGAGTACTGGCACGCGCTCAAGGAACTGGGCGTCCCGGCGGAGCTGGTGATCTACCCCGGCGAAGGGCACGAGTTCTCCAAGCCCGCCGACCAGCGCGACGTCGCGCAGCGCATCGCCGGCTGGTTCGAGCGCCACCTCCGCTAGGGTGCGCTCGCGCCGCGCGGTACGCGCGCTAGGACGACAGCGAGGGCGTGACGCCCAGATCGGCCAGTGCCGCGCCGGCAATCGCGCGCTCGCCCTCGTCCTCGGAGCGCAGCGCGCGCTCGAACACCGCGCGCGCGTCGAGGTGGCGGTACAGCGCCAGCGCGGCGAGCACCGCTCGGCGGTGCGCCGCGTCAGGCTCCTCCTCGTACGCCTGCACCAGCAGCGGCACGCCCCACGGCGCGCGCACCAAGCCGAGATCGCGAATCACGCCGAGCCGCGTCGCGTCGTCGAGCGCGCCGTTGCGCGGCGCGAAGCGCTTGGCCCAGCACACCTCCGGTGCCGGCGAAGCTTCCGCCGCGGCAGGCGCGGCGACGGCTTCGGGTGGTGCGGCGGCCGCGGGTGATACGATGGGCTCGTCCTGAGCGACCGGCTCGGGTGCCGCGTGCGCCACGGGCTCGGATTGCACCACATCGGCCGCCACGGCGCTTGGCGGCGGTTCGACCGGCCCGAGCTCGGGCTCGTCGCGAACGAGCCCGGCGAGGTCACCGAACGCGGGCTGTGGTTCGAAGGCGGGCGGCCGTTCGAGCGGGTGGGCGCCGGCGCGCTCGATGGGCACCGGCTCGCTGACGATGCCGTCGTCCTCGTCGAAAGGTGCGCTCGACACCGCGACCGCGGACCGGCGGCGCGCGCCGGCGAGCAGGTAGACCGCGAGCGCGACGGCCACCGCCGCGACGACGAGGGCGATCACCAGATTCATGCGGCGCGCGTCCTAGGTCAGCGCGTTCTGCTGCTCGGCCAGCGCCTCGACCAGCGCTTCGCGCTCGGCATCCAGGCGCGGGTCGACCGGCTCGCTCAGCGCGGCGTGGAACTCGGCCGCCGAGAGCCGGCCCATCCCGGCCAAGGTCTGCTGCAGCAGCGAGCGGTACGCGGTGAAGTCGCCCAGCTCGTCGCCGTCGCGCTCCAGCCGCGTGCCCATCACGATCGAGAGCGCCAGCCAGGGCGTCGCGGTCATCAGCGGCTCGCGCTCGAGCGCGCCGACCGCCGCGCCGAGCTCGTCGTGGCGCACCGTGCCGCTCAGGCTCATCAGGCCGCCCATGTCGCTCACCGCGCCGCGCCGTTCGCGGCCCAGGCCCTCCAGCACGCCGCGCAGCGAGGTGCGCAATTCGCGCGTCTCGAGATCCTCGGGTGCGATGTCGGGCTCGGGCATGCGCAGCTTGATGAACAGCGCGTCGATCAGCTCGCTCATCAGCTCGCCGTGGCGGCGCAGGCGCGCGCGCAGCACGCCGTCGGCGCCGCGCGCGTCGTCGGGGAAGAGCGCGCGCAGCACGATCAGGTGCGGCAGCAAGCCCGGGAAGCGCGCCTCGCGCAGGTACGGCACGAGCCACTCCAGCCGCTCGGGGCTCAAGTCGAGGTACACCGTCTCGTCGGCGCGCACGGCGGGGTCGATCGGCGTCGCGCGCTGCGCGTGGTCGAGCGGTATTACGGTCGCGAAGTCGCGCCGGTGACGAAGCCG
>CAXTNU010000411.1:0-3465 GCA_964245595.1 uncultured bacterium
CGCCCGCCAGCGCGATCCGGCTGCCCGCGGCGACCACCCGCACGCCGTCGGCGTCCTGCGTGTTCCAGACCGCGAACAGCAGCCCGCGCGCGGCGTCGGCCTGCGCCCGCGCGCGCTGCGCGGCCGTGCCCAAGCGCCCGATCAGTTGCAGCGCGTTGACGTGGCCTTCGTAGATGCGCCCGCCGGCGAGGTCGGCCGCGCCGGCCGCGCGCAGCGCCGCCAGCTCGGCCCGCCGGCCCGCGAGCGGAACGCCGCGCTCGTCGCACTGCGCCGCCGCGAGCAGCGCGGGATCGATCGTGACCGCCATTCCGAGCCTGTACCCCGCTTGACCCCGAGCCGCACCGTGCCATACCATGCCCGGGTGGACTCGGCCCGGATCGTCTCGGTGAACCTCGGCCTGCCGCGCGAGGCCGAGTGGGAGGGCCGCCGCTTCACCACCGCGATCGTGAAGACGCCGGCCGCCGGGCCGGTCGCGCTGCGCGGGGTCAACTTCGCCGGCGACGACCAAGCCGACCGCAGCGTGCACGGCGGACCCGACAAGGCGGTCTACGCCTACGCGACCGAGGACTACGCCTGGTGGGAAGGCGAGCTGGGCGCGCCGCTGGCGCCCGGCACGTTCGGCGAGAACCTGACCACCGCCGGTCTCGCCGCCAGCGATGCCGTGGTCGGCGAGCGCTGGCGGATCGGCGGCGCGCTGCTCGAGGTCGCCGGCCCGCGCGTGCCCTGCTACAAGCTCGGCTGGCGCATGAACGACGTCCGCTTCGTCAAGCGCTTCGGGCACGCGCTGCGCCCCGGCGCCTACCTGCGCATCGTCGAGCCCGGCGCCGTCGCGCAAGGCGATCCCGTCGCGCTGCTCGCGCGGCCCGCGCACGGCTTCACCGTGCGCGAGGTCTCGCGCATCTTCTTCTTCGAGCCGGCGCGCGTGCGCGAGCTGCTGGCCGTGCCCGAGCTGGGCGCGTCGTGGCACGCCTGGGCGCACAAGCACGACTAGCGCGGCAGCCGGCGTGAGGACGCTGCGCGGCTCGCTCCTGATCCTCGTCTCGGCGGTCTGCTTCGGGAGCATGGCGCTGTGCGCGCGGCTCGCATATGCCGACGGGGTCGACACGACGACGCTGCTGGCGGTGCGTTTCGTGCTCGCCGCGCTGGTGCTCGCGCTCCCGCTCGCGGCGCGGCGGATCGCGCTGCCGCGCGGCGCGGTGCTGGCCGGCTACCTGCTGATGGCGCTGGTCTACACCGGCATGGCGTGGAGCTACTTCGACGCGCTGCACTTCGCCAGCTCGTCGACCGTCGCGCTGGTGCTCTACACGTATCCGGTCTTCGTCGCGGCCGGCTCGGCGGCGCTGCGCATCGACCGCTTCGGGCTCGCGGAGTGGCTCTCGGTCGCAGCCTCGACGCTCGGGCTGGCGCTGCTGCTCGGCACCGCGCTGCAAGGCAGCGCGCTCGGCGTCGGGCTCGCGTTCGCCTCGGCGGTGCTGTACGCGGGCTACATCATCATCGGCGGCAAGCTGGGCGAAACGAACGCGAATCCATTGGCCGGTTCGTGGGTGATCCTCGCCGGCGCGGGCGCGCTCAACGGCGCGATCGCGGTCTTCACCGGGCTGCGCCTCCCCCACGGTGCGGTCGGCTGGACGGCGCTGGCGGCGATCGCGCTGGCCGGCGGCGTGCTGGCGATCGTGACCTTCATCGCCGGGCTGCGGATCGTCGGGCCCACGCTGGCCTCGGTGCTGTCCACGCTGGAGCCGGTGGTGACGGTCGGCTTGGGCGTGAGCTTCCTGGGCGAAGCATTGCGCGGCCCGGCGCCGGCCGGCGCGCTGCTGATCCTCGGTGCGGCGGTCGGCCTCACGCTGGCGCGCGCCCGGCGCGCGCGGCCGGCACGCGCGGCGCGGCGCGCACGCCCAGCATGAGTCCCGCCGCGAGCAGCAGCGCGGCCGCCATCAGCGTGTACGACGCGCCGGGGCTGCCGGTCCGGCCGTTGAGGTAGCCCACCAGGTACGCGCCGGCGAAGCCGCCCAGCGCCCCGGCGCTGTTCACGAACGCGGTCGCCGCGCCGGCGACGTTCTTGGGCAGCAGCTCGGTGATGAGCGCGAAGAACGGCCCGTAGGGCGCGTACATCGCCGCGCCGGCGACGATCAGCGCCACGAACGAGAGCCAGAAGTGGCTCGCGCCCAGCGCGAACGAGGCGTAGAACGCGAGCGCGCCGACCAGCATCGAGCCCGCGACGAGCAGCTTGCGCTCGCCGCTGCGGTCGGAGTACGCGGAGACGAGCAGCATCGCGAGCACCGCGGCCAGGTACGGCACCGCGGTCAGCCAGCCGACCGCGACCATGCCGCGCCCCGACGCATCCTTGAGGATCGACGGCAGCCACAGCACGAAGCCGTAGATCCCTAAGCTCCAGCAGAAATACTGCGCGGCCAGCAGCACGACCGCCGGCCTGCGTAGCGCCTCGCCGATCGACGCGACGGCCGGGATGCCGCGCTGCTCGTCCACCAGCCGCGCGGCGAGCTCGGCGCGCTCCGCCTCGGGCAGCCAGCGCGCCTGATCCGGCTCGTCGTCGGCCAGCTTCAGCCAGACGAAAGCCCAGACGAGCGCGGGAATGCCCTCCAGCACGAACATCCAGCGCCAGCCGAGCGCCGCGAGCAGGTAGCCCGAGACGATCGACGCCCACAGCACCGTCACCGGGTTGCCCAGGATCAGAAACGTGTTGGCGCGCGAGCGCTCGCCGCGCGTGAACCAATGGCTCAGGAACACGATCAGCCCCGGCAGCACGACGCTCTCGACCACGCCCAGCGCGAAGCGGTCCGCGAACAGCAGCGGCAGGTTGGTGATGACGCCGGTCAGGGACGCGAACGCGCCCCACAGCAGCAGGCCCCAAAAGATCAGCATCTTCGCGCTGCGCGACTCGGCGTAGTGGCCGCCGGGCACCTGGAACAGGAAGTAGCCCAGAAAGAACGTCGCGCCCAGCAGCGAGGCGGCGCTGGGCGTGATCCCGAGCGATCTCGCCAGACCGCCGGCCGCGCCGAACCCGTAGTTCACGCGGTCGAGATAGGCCAAGCTGTACGTGACGAAGACCAGCCCCAGCAGGCGCGGCCAGCGCACCGAGCGGCTCGGGGAAGCGGTCATGGCAGGCCCTCCTTTCGCCCGCAACCGCCGGAGTGGATCGCTCGGTGGCGAAGGGCAGGCTCGATGCGCATCATGGTCGCGACGCCGGTCGAGCCCGAGCTGGTCGAACGCATCCGGGCGGTCGAGCCGCGCAACGACGTCCTCTACGAGGCCGCGCGGCTGCCCCCGGCGCGCTATCCGGCGGATCACCGCGGCGTCGCGGGCCTGGCGCGCGACGCGGCCGGCAAAGCCCGCTGGCACGCGATGATCGCCGCCGCCGAGGTGCTCTACGGCATCCCGGGCGACACGGGGGCGGGCCTGGCCGACGCGGTGCGCCGCGCGCCCGGCCTGCGCTGGGTGCAGGCG
>CAXTNU010000412.1:0-3442 GCA_964245595.1 uncultured bacterium
GCCGAGCGCCGTGTCCGCCGTCTCACCGGCGTCGAAAGGAACAGCCATCCTTGCTCGACGACGTTCACCGCACCGTGACGAATCCCTCACCGCATCAGGTATCGGCAGCCCGGGCCGGCTTCGTGGGCGCGATCGGCGACACGCCGCTGATCGCCCTGCCCAAGCTCTCGGCCGCGCTCGGCCGGACCATCCTGGGCAAGGCCGAGTACCTCAACCCGGGCGGCTCGGTCAAGGACCGCGCGGCGCGCGGGATGATCGAGGACTTCGAGGCGCGCGGGCTGCTCGTGCCGGGCGGGACGATCGTCGAGGGCACCGCCGGCAACACCGGGATCGGGCTGACCCTGGTCGCCAACGCGCGCGGCTACCGCAGCGTGATCGTCATGCCCGACGACCAAGCCCCCGAAAAATACGCACTTTTGCGTATGTACGGGGCCGAGCTGCACGTGGTAGAGGCGGTCGGCTACGCCAACGACGCCAACTACTACCACGTCGCGCGCCGCATGGCCGAGTCGATTCCGGGCGCCGTCTGGGCCAACCAGTTCGAGAACACCGCCAACCGCGACGCGCACGAGCGCACCACCGGGCCCGAGATCATCGCCCAGACCGGGGGCGAGCTGGCGGCCTTCGTGGCGGCGGCGGGGACGGGCGGCACGATCGCGGGCGTCGGGCGCGCGCTCAAGGCCCACGACCCGGCGATCCGGGTCGTGCTGGCCGATCCCTACGGTTCGGCGCTATTCCGTTACGTGAAGGACGGGGCGCTCGAATACGAAGGCGACTCGGTCGCCGAGGGGATCGGGATCAAGCGCATCGTGGCCAACTTCAAGGGCGCGCCGGTCGACGACGCGGTGCGGGTGGACGACCGCACGATGATCGAGATGGGGCACTGGCTGGTGCGCGAGGAGGGCCTGTTCCTGGGCGGCTCGGCGGCCCTCAACGTCGCCGCGGCGGCGCGCTACGCGCGCACGCTGCCGGCCGGGAGCCGGGTCGTGACGGTGCTGTGCGACGGCGGCGAGCGCTACCGCTCGCGCCTCTACGACCGGGCCTGGCTCGAGGAGAACGATCTCGTGCCGGCCGCCGCGGACCTGAGCTTCCTGTGAGCGCGCCCAAGCCGTCGCACATCACCGCCGACGGCTCGCTGACGATGGTCGACGTGGGCGCGAAGGCCAGCACCGCGCGCACCGCGCGGGCCGAGGCGCGAGTGCGCCTGACGCCCGCCGCGGCCGACGCGCTGCGCACTGCGGCGCTGGCGAAGGGCGACGCGTTCGTCGCGGCGCAGCTGGCCGGTATCATGGCCGCCAAGCGCACCGGCGAGCTGATCCCGCTCGCGCACCCGATTCCGCTGGGCGCGGTCGACGTCGCATGCGGCTGGCACGACGCGACGACGCTGCGGATCGAAGCGCGGGCGACCACCCACGGGCAGACCGGGGTCGAGATGGAGGCGCTGGTCGCGGCGAGCATCGCCGCGCTGACCGTCTACGACATGTGCAAGGCGCTCGACAAGGGGATCGTGGTCGAGAGCGTGCGGCTGCTGGAGAAGACCGGCGGCAAGTCCGGCGATTGGGCGGCCTCGTGACGCCGGCAGCGGGGTCCGAGACCTCGTGAGCGCGATGACGCACCCGGTGGCGGTGATCGTACTCTCGGATCGCGCGTACTCGGGCGAGCGGCCCGACCTGGTGATCCCGGTCGTGCGCGACGCGCTGCTCGGTCACCCGCTGGCCATCGACGACGAGCGCATCCTGCCCGACGATCCGGCCGCCTTGCAGGCGGCGCTGATCGAGCTGTGCGACGGGCCGACGCGCCTGGTGCTGACCTCGGGCGGCACGGGCCTGGGCCTGCGCGACCGCACTCCGCAGGCGACCGCCGCGGTGCTCGACTACGAGGTGCCGGGGATCGCCGAGGCGATGCGGGCGGCCTCGATGCGCCACACCCGCGGGGCGATGCTCTCGCGCGCCGTCGCCGGCGTGCGCAACCGCTCGCTGATCGTCAACCTGCCCGGCAGCCCCAAGGGCGTGCGCGAAACGCTCGACGTGATCGCCGAGGCGCTCCCGCACGGTTTGGACTTGCTGGCCGACGTGGAAACGGACCGGCATCCGACGGGGTCTCATAGCGGATGACCTTCCAGGCGGCGCAATCGTATCTGCTCGGGCTGATCAACGAGCACGCCTCGCGCCGGATGCCCAACCGGCTCGACCGCTTCCGCGCGTTCTTGGAAGCGCTCGGCAACCCGCAAGACCGGTATCCGACCTTGCACGTGGCGGGCACGAGCGGCAAGGGCTCGACCTCGACCATGCTCGCCGCCGCCCTGCAAGCGGCGGGCAAGCGGACCGGTCTGCACACCAAGCCGCACTTGACCAGCGTCACCGAGCGGGCCCGCATCGACGGCGTGCCGGTCGGCGAGGACGAGTTCGGCGACCTGATCGGCGAGATGCAGCGCGCGGTCGAGCGGATCGGCTACGAGCACGGCCGCCCGACCTACTACGAGATGCTGCTGGCGCTGGCGTTCCTGTGGTTCGCTCGCGCCAAGGTCGACGTGGCGGTGATCGAGGCCGGCGTCGGCGGCCTGCTCGACGGCACCAACGTGCTGCGGCCGCAGGTCGCGGTCATCACCAACGTCGCGCTCGACCACACCGACATCCTGGGCGACACGGTCGAGGAGATCGCGCGCGACAAGGCGGGGATCGCCAAGCGCGGCATCCCGCTGGTGACCAACGCGCGCGGCAGCGCGCTGCGCGTGATCGAAGCCGCGGCCGCCGACGCCGGCGCCCCGCTGATCTCGGTCGAGCGGACGGCGGCCATCGAGGCCCGCAGCGGGCAGCGCTACGGGCAGTCGTTCGCGGTCGCCACGCCCGAGGACCGCTACGAGCTCTCGCTGCCGATCCTGGGCGACTTCCAGCGAGAGAACGCCGCCACCGCGATCCGCGCGCTCGAACAGCTCGGGCCCGAGCTGCGCCCGGCGCGTGCCGCGATCGAAGCCGGCCTTGCGCGCCTGCAGATCCCGGGCCGGATGGAGTTCTTCCCCTCGCACCCGGGCGTCGTGTTCGACGTCGCGCACAACCCCGACAAGGCGGCCCACCTGGCCCGCGCGCTCGAAGCGACGTTCCCCGGCCGGCGCTTCATCTTCGTGATGGCGATCGGCGAGTCCAAGGACGCGGCCGAGGTCATCCGGCCGTTCCTGGACCTGCCGGGCTCGTTCACCTTCACCACGTTCGCGGTCGAGGGGCGCAACGCGATGCGCCCGCAGCGGCTGGCCTCGATCGCCGACTCGCTGGGCGGCTGGGGGCGCGCGATCAACGACCCGATCGACGCCTTCTCGATCGCCCGCCGCAACGCCGACGCCGCCGACGTCATCGTCGTCACCGGCTCGACCTTCATCGTCGCCGAGCTGCGCGCGTGGTGGGTCGCGAACGTGCTGGCCAGCGGCGTGCAGTGAGCGGAACGCCGC
>CAXTNU010000413.1:0-3428 GCA_964245595.1 uncultured bacterium
CGTCCGTGCCACGACCCAGTCGTCGCACGCGATCTCGCGCTCCATCGAGAGGCGCCGCATGACGAACCACGCGGCGGGGTTGAGCGCGAGGAGCGCTTGCGCGACCCGGGCGAGCGCGTTCGTCCAGACGTCGCCTCGGCGCAGGTGCGCTACCTCGTGAACCACGATCGCTTCGACGGTCTCGGGCCGCAGCTCCGCGACGAGGCGGGCGGGCAGGATGACGGTGCGGCTGAAAAAGCCCGCGGCGAACGGTGCGTCCACGCGATCCGACAGGAAAACGGGATACTCGTGCGCGGTCGAGTAGGGTCGCGCACGGCGGCGGATCGCGGCGAGCGCGCGCAGGTCGAGCGCCAGCAGCACGAGGCGCGTCCCCGCGACCAGCAGCCAGACGAGCGTGACGGCTTGCGCCAGCGCCGGCGGTATCGCGATCCGCACAGCGTGCGCGGTAGGCGCTGCGGCGGGCGTTGCGGCGATTGGTTCGGCGGGAGCGTTCGGTTCGAGCGCCGTGACGCGCGGCGCCGTGCCGCGCGAGCCTGGACGGGGCGGTGTGACGGCGGCGGCCGAGGCGCCGCGCACGGCAGCGGTCGTCGCCTCGGGCCAGGCGGCGGAGCTGGAGACGCACACCGTGAGGACCGGAATCGCGATCAGCGCCGCTAGCCCGAACAGCCAGATCGCATGGCGGGTGGCCGCGCCGAGCTGAGGCAGACAGCGCAAGCCGAGCCACACGACGCCTGCGATGAGCGGGCCTTCCCACAGGCTGTCGAAGAGCGTCGCCGTGATCGCGAGCGCCGCATGCGGGAGCACGGCGTTCATGCCCGCCTCTTCGACTTGCGTTCGAGCAGCGCGCGAATCTGCTCCCGGTCGGCGTCGCGCAGCGGCACGTCGTCGAGCAGGGCCACCGCCAGCGCGTTGGGCGAGTTCTGGAAGAAGCGCGCGAGGACGTGGTCGACGGCTGATTTCGCCGCGGCGCTGCGCTCGACGAGCGGGCGATACGTATACGCTCGGCCGGTCTCCTCGTGCGCGATATAGCCCTTCTGCTCGAGCGTTCGCAACGTGGAGAGCACGGTGTTGTAGGCCAAGTTCGGCGGCCGCAGCGCGCCGGTCACATCGGCTACGGTGGCCTGCTGCTTGGCCCAGAGGATTTCCATCAGACGCAGCTCGTGGTCGGTGAGCACGAGCGATTTCTTGCGCGGCATCGTCTTCTCCTAGATTTGTAAGAGAAGTCTACGCTCCGCGCTGCCGACTGTCAACTAGTATACTAAGAAGCAGCGTCGTGCGCCGGTGCCGCCGGCCCGCCGCCGCGGGTCAGCGCGCGCTGGGCCGGATGCGGTAGATGTTGCCGCCGTCGTCCTCGCTGACGAACAGCGAGCCGTCGGGGCCGACCGCGACGCCGGTCGGGCGGCAGTCGCGCGAACCGTCGGCGGCCTGGCAGCCGCTCACGAAGTCGCGCCACTGCGTACCGGGATCGTTCCAGTCGATGCCCTTGGCCGGGTCGCTGCCGCGGAAGGCGACGAAGGCGACGCGCGGCGGCACCGGCGGGGTGTGCCACGAGCCGTGCAGGGCGACGAACGCACCGCCCCGGTACGCGGCGGGAAATGCGTGCGCGCCCTTGCCGTCGGCGGGGTAGAACACGGCGCCGATCGGCGTGTCGTAGGCCGGGAAGACGCTCTTGGGTACGACCACGCCGTCGCAGTTGGCGCCGCTGATGGGCTTGCGGTCGTCGTAGCACTTGAGCCAGCCGTAATCGGGCGTGCCCGCGTGCGCGCTGACGTCGTCGAAGATCTCGTAGGGGTGGCCGTGGTCGAGGTCGTCGCGGCCGGCCCCCCCCGCCCCCACCTAGCCGCAGCCCGGCTGCACCGCCAGCGCGATCGCGTTGCGGATGTCGACCGCGCGGGCGTGCAGGCCGCTGCCGTCGGGATTCATCTCCTGCACCGTGGCG
The DNA here is from genome assembly GCA_964245595.1 of uncultured bacterium. GTDB lineage: Bacteria > Vulcanimicrobiota > Vulcanimicrobiia > Vulcanimicrobiales > Vulcanimicrobiaceae > Vulcanimicrobium. The sequence goes on from CAXTNU010000413.1 coordinate 1,940, forward strand.
CGGGTCGGGTCGAGCTCGGGATTGCAGGCGTTGCACGACGAGCCGACGCTGGCGTACAGCTTGCCCTTGGTGACGACGACGGTGGTCGTGATGTGGTCGCGCGAGCGGCCGCTGGTGCGCAGGCTGGCGATCTTCTGCGGCTTGGCGCGCGCCTCGCGGTCGCCGGCGTGGTACGGCAGGCGGTAGACGCCGAACTGGCCGCCGGCGTAGAGCGTGTCGCCGTCGACGAACACGCCCGCCACCGGCCGGTCGTCGAAGGTCGCGAACGTCTGCGCCGCGCCGGGCTTGCCTTGCGCGCTCGGCACGATGGCGACCGTGTTGCCCGACGTGCCGACCAGCAGGTCGCCGTTGGGCGCGACCGCGAGCTCGCGCGCGCCCGATACGGTGGCGATCTTCTCGGCGCTGAAGCCCTTCGGAACGGTGAGGCCGGAGCGGTCGGCGCTCCGCGCGGCCGGTGCGGCGAGCACGGCTAAGCCGGCCAGCGCCAGCCCGCAGGCGAGAAGGGGACGGGGTTGCATTGGGCTAGTGTTCCCGTTTGGCGCTCGAACCGGTCGTGCCGCTCGCGGGCCGGATGCGGAAGATCGTGCCGGTCTGGTCGTCGGCGACGAACAAGCTCCCGTTCGGGCCGACCGCGACGCCGGTCGTGCGCCCGATCCGGTTGCCGGCCGCGTCCTGGAAGCCGCTGAAGAAGTCGTTCCACTGCGCGCCGGGGTCGTTCCAGTTCACCGCCCGAGCGGGCGCACCGCCGGCGAACGGCACGAACGCGACGTGCGGCGGGTCGACCGGCACGCCGCCCTGCGCGTGCCACGAGCCGTGGATGCTCACGAACAGGCCGCCGCGGTAGGCCGCCGGGAACGCGTACGCGCCGCTCTGGCCGGCGGGGTAGAACGCCGCGCCGAGGATCGTGGAGTAGGCCGGGAACTCCAGCGCCGGCACGACTTGGCTCGCGCAGTTCGCGCCGGACGCGTACGCGACGTGGTTCTCCTCGCAGTCCGGCCAGCCGTAGTCGGCGCCGGCGGGGCGCGAAGAGACCGCGTCCATGAACTCGTACGGGTGGCCGGCGGCCAGGTCGTCCTGGCCCGCGCCGCCCGCCCAGACCGCGCCGCTGCCGGGGTCGGTCGCCAGCGCGATGGGGTTGCGCCAGCGCTTCGCCCGCGTCGTCATGCCGCTGCCGTCGAGGCCCATCGTCTGGATCGTCGCGCGGGTGGGGTCCGCTTCGGCGCAGGCGTTGCACGACGAGCCGACCCCGACGTAGAGCGTGCCGCCGCTCGCCGCGACCGAGGTCGAGCCGTGTACGTCGCCGTCGGAGTTGGGCGCGACCGGGCCGCTGCGCACGCTCGCGATGCGCTGCGCGGTCCCGCTGCGCGCGCCGCTGCCGTACGGAATGCCCCAGACCGCGTGGTTGCTGGCCGCCAACCCCTACCCCGAGCCGAACGCGACGCCCTCGGCCGGCCCCTCGGCGCGCGAGGCGAACGTCGCGGGGGTGCCC
>CAXTNU010000414.1:0-3425 GCA_964245595.1 uncultured bacterium
CTTCCGGGCCGCCGCAGCGCGAGCCGGCGACGATCAGCGGGCGGCGAGCGCCGGCCAGCAGCGTCTCCAGCTCGGCCAAGCCCGCGGCGCCCGGCTCGAGCGCGGCCGGCGCGAACCGGCCCGGGGTGGGCGGCGGGTCGGCCACGGGCGCGAGCAGCACGTCCTCGGGAATCGCGAGCACGACCGGGCCCGGCGTGCCCGCTTCGGCCAGCCGCAGCGCGCGGGCCATCACCTCGCCGGCCTGGCGCGGGTCGTGCAGGGTCAGCACCGCCTTGGCCAGGTCGGCGAAGCTCTGCGCGTAGTCCATCTCCTGGAACGCCCGCCGCCCGAGCTGCGCCGTCTTGACGTGCCCCACCAGCAGCACCAGCGGCGTGGCGTCCTCTTTGGCCGAGTGGACGGCGATGCTGGCGTTGGTGGCGCCCGGGGCGCGGTTGGCCAGCACCACCCCGGCCCGCCCGGACAGCTTGGCGTCGGCCAGCGCCATGAAGGCCGCCGAGCCTTCGTGGCGGCAGGTGACGACGTCGATCGCGGGCAGGTCGTAGAGCGCGTCGAGCACGCCCAGATAGCTCTCGCCCGCGACGCAGAAGACGCGGTCGATGCCGTGCGCCGCGAGCGCCGCCGCGAGGGCGGCGGACGCGGTCGTCATCGCGATGCGGCCGAGCGCGGGGGCTGGTAGGCGGCCGTCGCGAGCTCGGGCGGGTGGACGATCGCGGCCTCCTCGAACGTCTGGCCGACCTTCTGGTACTGCAGGAGCTGGATCGGGGGCGGGCTGTGGTGCCAGTGCTCGGCCCCGCGCTCGAACGCGACCGGCCCGCGCCAGGTGTCGAACGGCTTGGCTTCCAGCGCGGTGAGGATCGCCTCGCGCTCGGCCGAGCCGGCGTGCGCGATCGCCTGCGCGACGATCGTCACGTCGGTGAACGCGTTGAGGATCGGGTCGGGCGGGAAAGCCCCGTACTCGGCCCGGTAGCGCTCGATCAGCCAGCGCCCGTACCCGGTCAGACCGGGCCAGGCCGAGCGGAACTCCAGCGCCGGCCAGACCAGCCCTTCGCCCGCGTCGCCGATGGCTTGCCAGAACGCGTCCGAGGCGTTGGGAAACGAGAACGAGACCATCATCGGAATGCGCGGGCGCAGCCCCATCTCGGCCGCTTCGCGCATGATGTCGACCGCGGTCGGCTTGGCCATCACGCCCAGGTTGACGATCCAGTCCGGCTCGAAGGCCGCGATCTTCTCGAGCTCGGGGCGGAAGTTCCGCGTGGTGAGCTGCGGGTAGTCCAGGCGCAGCATCTCCATGCCGTGCGCGCGCCCGGCGGCTTGCACCGCGTCGGAGAGCATCGCACCGAACACCGTGTCGGGCGCGATCGCGGCGACCCGGCGCGCGCCCTGCGCGGCGATGAAGTCCAGCATCAGCGGGACCCGGTCGGCGATCGAAAAGTACGAGCGGAACACCGTGCGGTTGCGCTGCGCGGTGATCGCGTCGTGGCCGTTCTCGACGAAGATCGGCACGCCGAACGTCTCCGCCACCTCGACCGCCCAGGGCGTCGTGCGCAGGTGCCACTGCCCGATCACCGCCGCGACCCGGTCGAAGACGGCGAGCTTGGCCATCGCGCCGACCGCGGAGCGCCCCATGCCCTCCGCGGCGGCGTCGGCCTGATCGTTCTGGAGCACGAACTCGAACTGCCGCCCGCCCGCCAGATCGAACTCGCGCACGTACTCCGCGCCCAGCACCGCGCCGCGCGCCATCAGCTCGCCCGCGACCGGGAAGCCGGGCTCGGTCAGCGGCGTGAGGATGCCGATCCGCACCCGCTGGGCGGGCGGAACGGCTTCGGCGGCGCGGTTGGCCGTCTCGATCAAGCGTTGCGCGCGGCCGGCGTATGTGTCGAGCTCTGTCACCGACAATGTCGTGTCCTTCGTGGGCGGATCGGGGTGCGTAGGCGCGAATGCACGCTTCGTGCTCGCGGGATCAGGCTGCGTGCTCGTGGGATCAGGGGGCGTACTCGCGCCGGTCGCCGGCGAAGCGCTCGGCCAGCGCGCGCGAGTCCAGGCCGAACTGCTCGGCCGAGTAGCGGTGCTCGCCATGCTGCTTGAGCGTGTTCTCGTCGATCAGCCGGCGCATGCCGCGCTCCGCGGCGTCGGTCAGCGGCACGCCGATGAAGTCGCAGATGCGGGCCATCGTGGCCATCGTGTCGCGGGTCAGGTCGGCGTACTCGACGTCGAGCACCGGCTTGTCCGCCAGCACGGTGCGGCGCGCGTGCGCCACCTCGTCCAGCGCCTTGTCGACCTGCGCGAGCCAGAACTCGCCGATCTCGTCGCGGTTGACCCGCTCGCTGCGCGCCGCGCGCAATTCCGCCGACAGGCTGCAGGTCGAGGGGATCGTGACCGCCGGGGTGCGGTGCAGAAAGATGAAGTGCGCCTCCGGGTAGGTATCGACCAGCGGCGCGAGGCTCCAGACGTGGAACGGGCACTTCATCACCGGCACCTCGCCCGGAATGCGCCACAGGATGTTGCGCAGCTGCAGCTTGTGGTACTCGTAGGCGGAGTGCAGGTCTTGCCGCTCCAGCCACTCCACGTAGCTCGGCACGTAGTGGCGCATCCAGTGCACGCGGCTGCGGAACGCGTTGCTGAACAGCCGCAGGCACTCGTCGGGGCGGAAGGCGTCCATCGGGTGGATCGCCGGCAGCTGCGGCGCGTGCAGGTAGTAGTCTTCGACGTAGGCCAGCGCGTCGCGCTGCGCCCGTTCGGGCGAACCGGCCGGCGACATCAGCTCCCACAGGCTGGGCGAGCGCAGCCCGGGGTGCTCGGCGAACAGGTTCTGCGCGAAGGTGCTGCCGGTGCGCAGCAAGCCGATGATGAACACCGGCCGGCCGACCGACATGGTCGCGATCTCGGGGTGCTCGGCGACGTTGCGGCGCACCCGCTCCTGGACTTGCAGCGCGCCGACGAGCCAGCCGTGGATGGTCCGGCGCCCGGTCGGGCTGAGCTCGGCCTCGTTCTCGAACGCGCCGGCCAGCACGCGCAGGCCGTCGAGGAAGATGAAATCCCCCGCGTCGGGCGGGAGACCGCGCCGCGCTTCCTCGACGATCGCGTCGACGTTGAACAGATCCTGGGCCGAGACCGGCATCACGCCACCTCCGACGAAGCGTCGCACGGGACGAGACCGCCGCGTAACGCTCGGCCCGCTCGAAACGCGCTCAAGTTCATCACGAAGAGCCGCGCGATCTCCTGCTCTTCTTGCGGAAAACGGTACGCGCCGTGCGGGGTGAGCCAGAGGTTGGGCACCTCCCACAGCGGGCTGTCGGGCGCGAGCGGCTCCTCGGCGTGCACGTCGAGCAGCGCCCCGCGCAAGCGCCCCTCGCGCAGCGCCGCGACCAGCGCGTCGACGTCGAGCGTCGCGGCGCGGCCGACGTTGACCAGCGTCGCGCCCGCGG
>CAXTNU010000415.1:0-3424 GCA_964245595.1 uncultured bacterium
GGCGCGAGCTGGCTGTGGCTGCTCGCGACGGCGTGCGCGGCGGGCTCGGTGCTGGTCTTGCTCGTGCCGCTGCCGGCGGCGAACCGGCGCGCCGCTCCGGCGGGCGCGGAAGGGAGTCTCCGATGAACGGTGCGGACGAACCGAACCGCGAGCAGCTCTACCGCTGGTGGTGGAGCCACGACGCGGCCTGGTATCAAGCGGTGAAGCGCAAGTTCGGGGCCGAGGTCGCCAACGAGCTCAACCGCGAGGCGATGCGCCAGGTCGCGCAGCGGGTCGGCGAGTACGTGCGCAAGCGCCTGCCAAAACCGCTCGCCGACATGACGTGGGCCGAGGTGGTCGACGCGTTCGAGACCTGTCCCGCGCTGATGTGGCCGCCGGGCATGGTCGAGTTCGACTACGCGCCGACCGGGCCGGGCGAATTCGAGGTGAACCTGCGCCAGAACTTCGCGCTGGCGATGCTGCGCCGGGCGGGCTCGCTGGACACCTACGAGTGCGCCTGCCTGGAGATGCGCGCCGGCTGGTTCGCCGGACTGGGCTTGGACCCCAGCGACGACCGCATCGAGCAGTGCCTGGCCAAGGGCGGCACGGCTTGTACCTTCCGCGCCCGCGTGCGCGGCTACGAAGAACACACGACGAACGCGCTATCGGGGGTGGAGAAGTGAACTCGACTTTGGGCAAGGCCCTGCGCATCGAAGGCCTGTCGCGGCCGCGCGACGGCCGCTACGTGCTGGTGCCGCTCGACCATTCGGTCGCCGACGGGCCGATCGCGGACTGGGCGCCGTTCGTGCGCCTCGTGCGCGCGGTGACGCGGGCCGGCGCGGACGGCATCATCGTCCACAAGGGCCGGGCGCGCTCGCTCTCCGCCGACGATCTGGGCGGGGCGTCGCTGCTGGTCCACCTCTCCGCCAGCACCGGGCACGGCCCCGATCCCGACGCGAAAGTGCTGGTCGGCGATCTCGAGGACGTGATCCGCCTGGGCGCGAGCGCGGTCAGCCTGCACATCAACATGGGCTCGGAAACCGAGTCGCGCCAGTTGCGCGACCTCGGCGCGGTGGCCAGCCGCTGCGAGCGCTACGGCGTGCCGCTGCTCGCGATGATGTACCCGCGCGGGCGCACCATCCCCAACCCCCGCGACGCCAAGCTGCTCGCGCACGCGGCCAACCTGGCCGCCGATCTAGGAGCCGACATCGTGAAGATCCCGCAGGCCGAGACGGCCGCCGACATGCGCGACGTGGTGCGCAGCTCACCGATCCCGGTCGTGGTCGCGGGCGGCGTGCCGGCCGGCGACGAAGCCGCGCTGCACGCCGCCGTGCGCGGACTGATCCAGGCTGGCTGCAGCGGCCTGGCGGCGGGGCGGACGGTGTTCACCGCAGCCGACCCCGGCGCGGTCGCGGCCCTGCTGGCCGACGCCGTTCACGGCGGCGGCGCGTCCGAGCACGCGGCAAGCGCGGTGGGCACGTACGCGAGCACGGCGCACCTGCCGGTCGGGGCGGGCGCACGATGACGACCGCTGCGGCGAAACCCACCGCGATGAAGACCGCCTGGATCGATCTGCGCCAGACCTCCGACGAACTGCGCAGTGCGGTGGTCGAAGCCGCCGTGCACGCGGGCGTCAGCGCGATCGTCGACGACCGGCTCGACGCGCTGGCGCTGCTCCCGCCGACGGTGCGAAAAGTGTACTTCCCGCCCAACGGCACGAGCGCGCGCAACGGCACGAGTGCGGAGAACGGTGCGGGCGCGGCGGGCGGCAAGGGGTTCTCGAGCGACGACGTCGACATCGTCGTGCGCCCGGTCGCGGAATGGCACGAGCTGGAGTCGATGAAGATGAAGCTGAGCCGCAACGGGCACGAGCCCGGCACCGCGGCGTTCATCACCGTCTCCGATCAAGCCAGCCTCGATCTGGCCTGCGCGGCGGCGGCGGTGCTGCCGTTCACCGTGCTGCACTTCACGGACCCGACCAAGATTCCGCTCGAGATCGTGATCGCGGCGGCCGAGGGAAACGCGGGCGAACTGGTCACCTGCGTGTTCGGTCTGGACGAGGCGGCCGTCGTCGCGGGCTGTCTGGAGAAGGGCTCGGACGGCGTGCTCTTTCCGCCCACGGACCTGGGTGCGCTGGCCGAGCTGACCCACATCCTGCAAGCCAAGACGCCGCGCCTGAACCTGATCGAGCTCACCGTGGACGGGATCGAGCACGTCGGCCTGGGCGACCGGGTCTGCGTGGACACCTGCAGCCACTTCCGCGAGGACGAGGGGATTCTGGTCGGTTCGTTCTCCTCGGGCTTCGTGCTGTGCTGCAGCGAGACGCACCCGCTGCCGTACATGCCGACCCGGCCCTTCCGGGTCAACGCCGGCGCGCTGCACTCCTACGTGCTGCGCGACGACAACCGCACCAACTACTTGAGCGAGCTCAAGGCGGGCAGCCACGTGCTGGCCGTCGGGGCCGACGGCTCGACGCGCAACGTCGCGGTCGGCCGGATCAAGCTCGAGACGCGCCCGCTGCTGCGCATCGACGCGACCGCGGCGAACGGGGTGCAGGTGAGCCTGATGGTGCAGGACGACTGGCACGTGCGCGTGCTCGGACCGGGCGCCGCGGTGCTCAACGTCACCGCGCTCGAGCCCGGCACCAAGCTGCTGGGCTACGTCGCGACCGACTCGCGGCACGTCGGCTACCCGGTGGCCGAGTTCTGTGTCGAGCGGTGACGCGGTCCGGCCGAACTGGTGCGGCGCGCTGCTGGCGGCAGGTCGCGCCGACGCCGAGGCACTGCGCTTCGACGGCGCGCTGACCTATCGCGAATTGCGCGCGCAGGTGCGCGCGTGGAGCGCGCGCCTCGCCGCGGCGGGCGTCGGGCCCGAGAGCAGCGTGCTGTTCCAGGCCGGCCCGAGTTTCAGCGGCCTGGGCGCGCTGCTCGGCGTGTGGTCGCTGGGCGCGCAAGTCGCGCTGCTCGACTACCGGCTCAAGGACGCGGAACGCGAGCGCTACGCCGCGCGGCTGCGCCCGGCGTTCACGCTCACCTCGCCCGGCGAGCGGATGGCGACCTTCCGCGCCGAGCGCGAGCTGACGATCGCGCCTGCGCCGAATGCGCCGGCCCCGCGCACCCCGCACGCGCTGCTGCAGTTCACCTCCGGTTCGACCGGTGAACCCAAGATCGTCGGGCGGAGCGCGGCCTTGCTGGCGGCGGAGCTGGACGGCTTCGCCGCCGCGCCGGGCTGGCTGCGCGCCGGCGACACCGTGCTGATCCTGAACTCCCTCGCGCACAGCTTCGGGCTGATCGGCGGCGTGCTGTCCGCGCTGCGCGCCGGTGCGACGGCGGCCTTCGCGGCCAGCGCCCTCCCGCGCGATCTCGCCGCCGCGCTGGAGCGCGCGCGCCCGACGGCGGTGTTCGGCGTGCCGGCCCACTTCGAGCTGCTGAGCGCGCTGCCCAGC
>CAXTNU010000416.1:0-3409 GCA_964245595.1 uncultured bacterium
AACCCGTACGACGCGGCGGCGATCTACGTCAAGGAGCAGCTCGTGCCGTTCGTCGAGTACGTGCCCGGCCCGGCCTGGCTGCGCGCGCTCCCGGCCGCCCGGCTCACCGGCGGCCTGGCGCCGGGCCACAACGCGCTCGAAACGCGCGACGGCGCGACCCCGCTGATCTGCTGGGAGTCGGTCTTCGCCGACATCGCCCACGACCGGCTGCGCGACGACCCGAGCCTGCTGCTGATCGCCACCGACGACGCCTGGTTCGGCACCACCCAAGGCCCCTACGAGCACGCCCAGGCGGCGACGCTGCGCGCGGTCGAGACCGGGCGCTGGGTGCTGCGCGCGGGTGCGACCGGGGTCAGCGGGATCGTCGCCCCCGACGGCCGCTGGACCCGCCGCACCACGGTCTCCAGCGTCCCGGCGACGGTCGTGGGCGAGGTCGGCCGGCCCGCGCCCGGGCCCTACGCCCGCATCGGGCCGACCCCGGTCGGAATCGCGCTGGGCTTGGCCCTGCTGCTGCCGTTCGTGCGCCGGCGGAGCGCGCGATGAGCTGGCGCTTGCCGGCGGCCCTGGCCGTGCTGGCCCTGCTGGGTTGGCTGGGGTTCGAGATCGCCCGGGCCGGCAACGACGTGATCCCGCCCCGCATGGCGACGCAGTCGACCCTCGACAAAGGCACGGTTTCGAGCAAACGGATCGACGGCCGCTCGTGGTCGCTCGACTACGACCAGGCGACGATGAGCGCGGACGGGTCGTTCGCGACGATCGCGCACGTGCGCGACGGCCGCTTCCACCGCACCGGCAAGCCCGACGTGCTGATGAAGGCCGACGACGTCACGGTCAACACGCTCACCAACGACCTCACCATCCGCGGGCCGCTGGCGGTCAGCGAGCCGCTCGCGCCGGGCCGGACGCGCACCATCACGACCGTCGGCGCGCGCTACAGCGGCGCCACCCGCACGCTTCAGCTCGACCACACCGCGACCATCACCGATCAGGGGGCGCGGGTGACCGTGGCCAACGCGACGGTCGACTTTCGTACCGGCGACTCGAAATTCGGCCGGATCGAGGGCACCAAACCGGGAAGCTCTCCCTGATGGCCGCTCAAAACAAATCGCGCGCGGTCGTCTGGACGATCCCGCGCGCGTTTTTGCTAAGTCTCGCCGCCGCTCTCGGCGGCGCTCTTCTTCGCGTCGGCGATCAGCTTCTTGACTTTCTGACCGCCCTTGTGGCCGATCTGCTCGTAGAAGTTGGGGCCGTACTTTTCTTTGACGACCTTGCCGCCTTTTTGGCCGATCGACTCGTAGAACTCAGCCCCGTGGCGCTCGCGCGTCGCCTGGCCGCCCTTGCGCCCGATCTCCTCGTAGAAGCCCGAGCCGTAACGGTCGCGGACGGTGTCGCCGCCCTTTTTACCGGCTTCGCGGACCGACATCTCGCCGTCGACCTTTTCGGTCTTCGCCTTGGGAACCGACGGTTTCTTGGCGTCGGCCATGACTCACCCGCTCGATTTCGTCGTGCGTTTGAGCTTCTGCCCGCCTTTGGCGCCGATCTCTTCGTAGAAGGACGGCCCGTACTTGCTCTTCGTGGCCTCGCCGCCTTTGCGCCCGATCGCCTCGTAGAACTCCGATCCGTACTTGGCCTTGACGCGGTCTCCGCCGCGTTTGCCGGCCTCGCGAACGCTCATTCCGCCGCCCGCGCTGGTCACGTTGTCATTGGTAGCCATGTTGGAAACAAACCCCCTGAGCTATCGGCCCACCGTCTGCCTCATACCCGGCGAAAGCTAGGTTAAACGCTGCTCCGGACGATCTTCGAGCGACCCCGCGTCTTCGACGGACACGGTGGGGAGCCATATACCACCGACGTCGCCGTCGCCGACGGCAGGATCGTCGCGATCGGGGACCTATCCGACCGCGACGCGCACGAGCGCGTCGCATGTTCCGGCTTTGCGCTCGCGCCGGGCTTCATCGACGTTCATTCCCATTCCGACGAGCTGTGGCTCGTCGATCCGCGCTGCGAGGGGAAGATTCGGCAGGGTGTGACGACCGAGATCGGTGGAAATTGTGGTACGTCGGTGGCGCCGCTGTACGGTGCCGCGCTGGCGAAGAAACGCCGCGCGGCGCGCGACTACCGGCTCGACGTGCAGTGGACGTCGTTCGACGCGTTCTTCAGCCTGATCGCGCGCGAGGGCGTCGCGCTCAACGTCGCGTCGCTGGTCGGATTGGGCACGACGCGGCTGTGCGTCGCGGGCAGCGACGCGCGCAGACTGGAGCGCGACGAGATCGAAGCCCAGAACCGGCTGATCCGCGCCGCGGTCGAAGAGGGCGCGCTGGGCGTGTCGAGCGGCTTGATCTACGAGCCCGGGCGCTACGCCGATCTGGCCGAGCTGGTCGCGGGCGCGAGCGCGGCCCGCGAGAGCGGCGCGCCGCTCTACGCCTCGCACGTGCGCGACGAGGGCGACGCGCTCGAGGCGGCGATCGACGAAGCGATCGCGGTCGGCGAGCGGGCCGAGGTGGCGGTGCAGTGCTCGCACCACAAAGCGGCCGGAAAGCGCAACTGGGGCAAGGTCCACCGCACGCTCGCCGCGCTCGACCGCGCGCGCACGCGCGGCATCGGCGTCGCGATCGACGCCTACCCGTACGTCGCGTCGTGGACCGAGCTGGCGACGGTGCTCCCTTCGGCCGGGCGCGAGGGCGGCGACGAGGCCGCGCTCGCGCGCCTGCGCGATCCCGAGCAGGCGCTGAGCGCCGCGCTGCAGATGCAGATCGCGCGCGATCCGGCGCTGGGCGGCGACGGCTGGGACACGATCCTGGTGACCGACGTCGGCAGCGAGCGCAACGCGGATCTGGCCGGCCTGCGGCTCGACGCGATCGCCCGCCGGTGGCGCACGTCGCCGCCGCGCGCCGCGCTGCGCTTGCTGGTCGAGGAAGAGATGCGGGTCGAGTGCGCGTTCTTCTCGATGAGCGAGGACGACGTGGCGAGCGTCTACAGCGCGCCGTTCTGCTGCGTCGGGAGCGACGCGTCGGCGCGCGCGTTCGCCGGGATCACCGCGCGCGGCGTGCCACACCCGCGCACCTACGGCACCTTTCCGCGCGTGTTCGGGCGCTACGTCCGGCAGCGGCGCGTGTTCGACACCGCCGAAGCGGTGCGCCGCATGACATCGCTGCCCGCGCAACTGTTCGGCCTGCACGAGCGCGGCACGGTCGCACCCGGCATGCACGCCGACCTGGTCGTGTTCGATCCCGAGCGCATCGTCGACCGCGCGACCTACGAGCGGCCGTTCGCGCCGCCCGAGGGCGTGCGCGACGTCTACGTCAACGGCCGCGCCGTGCTGCGCGACGGCGAGCTGACCGGCACCCGGCCCGGCCGCCCGCTGCGCACGAAGTAGACCTTGTCGGCCGGATCGCCGGGCAGATAAGCC
>CAXTNU010000417.1:0-3376 GCA_964245595.1 uncultured bacterium
GCGCCGACCTCGTCCGCCGGTCCCGGCGCGACGCCGACGCCCGCCCCGACGCCGGGCCCGGTGCTGCTCGGGACGACGTCGATGACGTTCACCTCGGCGTTCGCGGTGCAGACGTCCTCGGTCGCGCAGGCCAACGGCGGCGGCTTCACGGTCAGCTCGAGCAACCCGAGCGTCGCGACGGCCGGCGTGAACGGCGGCTTCGTCGTAGTGCAGTCGGGCGCGGCTAGCGGCGGCGCGACGATCACCGTCACCGGCGCCGGCGGACAGAAGGCGGCCATCGCGGTCGCCGTGGACCTGCCGGGGAGCCCGACGTTCTCGCAGCCGACGATGAGCTTCGACGGCCTGGGCGCGACGATGACCAGCACCGTAGCGCAAGCCGGCTACGGCGGCCCGTTCACCGTCGCCAGCGCCGGCACGAGCATCGCGAGCGCGACGATCTCGGGCTCGACCATCACGGTCACCTCGGTCGGCGCGGGCACGACGACGATCGCCGTCACCGGCGGCAACCATCAGAACGCAACCATCTCGGTCACCGTCACGACCTTCGCGATCGGGGTTCACTAACGTAGTGCGGCTTACCGCGCTGGGCGGCCCGAGCGGCGTATGCTGCGGGGACGAACCGGCGCTGCTGCCGGCTGGAGAACGACGATGATGAAGATGGTGCTGGCCGCGGCGGTCGTCGCGGCGGTGTTCGCGCCCAGCGCGAGCTTCGCCGACGACGCGAACGGTCACGCGATGCCGGCGCGGGACATGATGGCGACGATGGTCTGCCGCACCGCGCGCGCCGACGAGAGACCGACCGCGATGATGGCGGGTCAGCGCACCGCGCTGGTCTGCAAGTCCGTCGCCGAGGTGATGAAGGCGCGCACGATGGGCCCGGACACGAGCAAGGCGCTCAGCTCGCAGCAAGCGGACGAAGCCTGGCAGAGCTGGATCGCGAGCGTCCTCGCCGTACCCGTCACCCCACCGTAAGCCGCTACCAGATCATCCACCAGGGCCGGTGCTCGCGCAAGCGCCGGCGCCGCTCGGCGTCTTCGTCCGTGAGACGTTTCCCAGTGCCGCGATCGTAAGCAAAGGATATGCGCTTGGACGGGACGAGATTGACCTTGTGCTTGGCCGCGCCTCCTGTTCCGCGCTGCGCAGGCTTCCGTTCGTCTTGAGCCATGGTGTACCGTATTCTACCTCTTTGACCGTCAGAGCTGCAACGATGGCAAGTAGGGTCCAACGCGCCGCCCAGGTCAGCCGCGATCGCTTCTGTTCTCGTTTTTCCCAGTTGTCCGGTCCCATCGCTCGAGGTCCGCGATGACGTTCCGGCGCGCCAGGTCTGCGTCTTCCGAGAACGTCTCGAAGAATGAGGGATCGGCAATGGTCGGCGTCGGTGCGCCATCCCCCGAGAGCAGGGTCAGGAACGTGAAGACCAGCCCGAGCGCCGTGAAGACGAGGGTGAGCGCGTTCCAGCGGTCGGCGTAGTCGACGAACGCGACGAGCGCGAGGAGCGGCCCGACAAGCGCGTACGCAACCGCGTTGAACGCGCGGATGTCGTTCAGGAGCCGGTCGTTGGCGCGCTCGGCGAGCTCGACGACGAAGCGCAGTTCGATCGCTTCGACGGCGTCTTGGGATCGGGGTATCTCGGGATGCTTGGCTGCGGCGCCGAGCAGGACGCCCGCGGCAAAGGCGATTGCATTCGTCCTCACGCCCTCCGTTCACGACGAAAGCCGCCCCCGGCAAGGAGCGGCTTCGCTGGTCGCCGTTTTTCGCGCGCCGGTTGGCCCGGCTCAGACCGCGGCGGGCTGCTTGGCGGGCTTGGGGTTGACGATGTGGATCGCTTTGCCGTGCATGAACTCCGCCGTGTCCATGATCGACTCGGTGAGGGTCGGGTGAGGGTGGATCGAGAGGCCGATGTCTTCGACCGTCGCACCCATCTCCAGCGCGATCACGCCTTCGCCGATCAGCGACTCGGCTTGCGGGGCGACGATGTGCATGCCCAGCAGCAGGTCGGTCTTGGCGTCGCCGATCAGCTTGATCAGGCCGTCGGTCTCGTTCATCGTGCGCGCGCGGCCCGAGGCGATGAGGTTCATCTTGCCGACCCGGATCTCGTAGCCGGCGGCCTTCGCTTCTTCTTCGGACAGGCCGATCGTCGCGACCTCGGGGTCGGTGTAGACGCAGTTCGGGATCGCGACCGGGTCGAACGCGCTGGCGCGGTCGCCGCCGATCACTTCGGCCGCGACGACGCCCTCTTTCATCGCCTTGTGGGCCAGCATCGGCGCGCCGGTGATGTCGCCGATGGCGTAGATGCCGTCGACCTTCGTGCGGCGCTGCGCGTCGACTTCGATGAAGCCCTTGTCGGTCGTCTGCACGCCGGCCGCCGCGAGGTTGAGCGTGTCGGTGATCGGCTTGCGGCCCACCGCGACGAGCACCTGATCGAACTCGCGCGTCTCGGGCTTCTTGTTGGTGAACTCGCCGACGATCGTCACTTTGACGGATTGCGGGCCGGTCTTCTCGACCGTCTCGACCTTGGTGTTGAGCGCGATCTCGATGCCCTGCTTCTTGAGGATGCGGCCCAGCGTCTTGCTGATCTCCAGGTCCGTGCCGGTCAGCAGTTGCGGCATCGCCTCGACGACGAGCACCTTGGCGCCCATGCGGGTGTAGACGGTCGCGAACTCCAGGCCGATCACGCCGCCGCCGACGATCAGCATGTTCTCGGGGATGCGCTTGATGCGCACCGCGTCGTCGGAGTTGATGATCGTGTCGCCGTCGTGCGGCCAGGCGCCGACGTCGATCGGCGCGCTGCCGGTCGCGATCACGATCGCCGGCGCGGTGTACTCGTCGGTGCTGCCGTCTTTCTTTTTCAGCGCGACCACGTTCTTCGACTTGAAGGACGCGTCGCCGTAGGCGAACTCGACGTTGTTGGCCTTGAAGAGCTGGTTCACGCCGCCGACGTTGGCCTTGACGACCTTGTCGGCGAACGCGGCCACGCCCTCGCGGTCGACCTCGGCCTTGGGAACCTTGAGGCCCAAGTCCGCGGCGTGGTCGATCTGGCGCGAGATTTCCCCGACGTGCAGGAGGGCCTTGGTCGGGATGCAGCCCCAGTTGAGGCAGACGCCCCCGACCTCGTCGCGGTCGAAGCAGACGACCTTCTTGCCGAGCTGGCCGAGACGGATGGCGGCGTGGTAGCCGCCCGGGCCGGCGCCGATGACGATCGCGTCGACGTTGTACGAAGCCATGACTGAGTGGGGTTCTCCTTTGGGGGCGGTGGGCCGGTCGTCATGACCGGCACGCGAGCACGGGCGGTTTCGCTTTGGCCTTCGCGCCGGGCCGTACGGCGTCCCCGGCGGCTACGCCGGTTCGAGCACCGCGACCGGCAGCACCGCGAGGA
>CAXTNU010000418.1:0-3376 GCA_964245595.1 uncultured bacterium
GGCGGACCAGGCGCGGAGCCGGGCTTTTTATGTCCGGCTCCGCGTTCGGGCGCCGGCTTACGGGATGCTGGGGATCGCTCCCGGGATCGCGGGGATGGCGGGAATCATCGGAATCGCGGGAATCATCGGGATTGCCGGAATCATCGGAATCATGGTTGCCTCCAACGGTGAGCTGTAGCGCGGCGCACGGAGTGAAGCGATCGTCTGCACCCAACACGTTCGCGAACCGCATTATAGGCAACTCGCGAAAATGTTGTCAATCGAAAAACGGAGCACCCAGCGGACAGCGTGCTCATTCGATCCGGCCATGTGACATTGCTCATATGATACCACGAATCGGACAGCTCGAGAAACCAGTGTCAGATCGACTTCAGTGCGATCTACCCACGCTCGAAGTGTCCGATAAGTGTGAATCATTCGGTCGGCTCGTCCGCGCTGCGCGCGCACGAAGTGTATCCAACTTCGCGCCGGCGAACGAGCTCGCACGCCTCGCGTTACGAGGCGATGGCGGCCGGCTGGGCGTCAGGCGTGCTGACGGCGCGCACCGGTGCGCGGCGCGCGCGCAAGCCGAAGGGGTCCGACTCGCCGTGCACGAGGTGATCGCGGACGACCAGCATCGACTCTTTGATCGACCAGGTCTCGGTCATCGGTCCCCACACGCCGGGCTCGGCCTCGCTGCGCGCCCGCTCCGCCGCGATCTCCCAGAAGCTGACCGCCGGGCGGCGGTGGTGGAAGTCGTGCGACGAGAGATCCTGCATGAACACGCCGATCCGCGAGGGCAGGTCGATGGCGGCGATCTTCGCCCACCACAGCCCCGTGCGCAGGCCGAACGCGAGCCCGCTCTCCGCCAGCCGGCGCGCCGGATACGGGCGGCCCAGGAAGCGGCCCCAGGTCAGCAGCGCGACGTGGTGCTGCCAGGTTTCGTCGGCCAGGCGCGGCGGCGCGAACCACAGGTGCTCGGTGACGTGCTGGACGTACGACGAGAACTGGGTCACGACGAACAGCGGCAGCAGCCAGTAGAGCGCGAACGCCGGCCACGCGTGCAGCGCGGTCACCGTGCCCAGCAGGATGGCCCAGAACGCGATGCGCGGGGCCTTCTCGTCCCAGCCCGGGACGACGAAGTTCTGGCTCAGCCGGAACGCGACGTGCGCCCAGATGTGGCGCGGCTTGAACGGCTCGACGACGACGTGCAGCCAGAACTTGCGCTCGCTCATCCGCGGCGTGAAGCCGTGGTCGATCACGAACTGCTGGTCGGGGTCCTTGTCGGTGCACAGGAAGAACGGGCTGTGGTGGTCGCGGGCGTGGAACTTGAGGTACTCGTGCCAGGTCAGGTGCATGATCGGAATGCTCATGAAGTACTTGCCGACGAAGCGGGCCAGCTTCATGTTCGCGATCGCCGAGCCGTGGCTCAAGCTATGAAAATTGTGCAGCAGCGCACGGGTGCGGTTCATGACGAACAGAATCGCCAGCGCCGAGACGATGACGTTGTCGAAGTGAACGGCGAGCGCGATCGAGGCGAAGATGATCGCCCACGTCTTGCTCAGGTTGAGGGCGAACTTCCAGGTCGGCAGCAGGCACTCGCGATTGGAGCGCGGCGCGGCGCTGGAGAGTGATTTCCCGGTCAGCCATGTCCAGAACGGCTGGCACGGCAGGTGCGCGTACGTCGCTCGGACGTCGAGCTCACCGTAGCCGTATTTGGATGAATAAGAACGTGATCTCTGCATCGGGATGTCGTCCTCTCAACGATCGCGGCCGGCAAGCTCACCCGCAAGCCGAACGGGGAGCCGGATAACGATCCGGCTCCGCCTTTCGGGGAGCCGGTTTACGGGATGCTGGGGATCGAGGGGATCGCCGGGATCATCGGAATCGCGGGGATCGCCGGAATCATCGGAATCATCGGAATCATCGGAATCATGTCTGCCTCCAGCAAGAGTGTGAGCGCCGGTCTCGTGCAGCGTTTGCCGCACCAATCCCGATCGCCAACGCAGTATGTCAAGCGATGGTACAGCTGTCAAACGATTAGCTTGACACTTCAACGTACAGCGCGTATGCGGACGGCTTGCATTGCAGACCGCTCACCGCACGAATCGGGCCGGCGTGCCGGGACTCGCGGAGTCGTGTCAGACGGCTCGCACGGGATTCCCCGGCGCAGGCCGCGGCCGGGTCCGGCACACGATGTGAAGCGAAACGCACGTGCAGCGCAGGAGCATCCGGGCACTCGACCTAATCTCGCTCTTCTCCAGCCGCAGGCTGCGTGCAAGTATACGAGGGGTGTAATTGTATACGATGGGTGAAATCGACGGCGGTTCGCTGCGTATTGACGAGGCGAATCAAGTGTTACGGCGGGCCGGTGACGGCACGATCGCCAAGAAGGTTGCGTTGCTGCAGCTTGCCCAGCAGTTGGGCAACGTCCGGCAGGCCTGTAAGCTGACCGGCTACAGCCGCGACAGCTACTACCGCTTCCAGAAGCTCTACGAGCGCGGCGGCGAGGCGGCCTTGGCGCACGCCTCGCGCCGCAAGCCGCTCCACAAGAACCGGGTCGGCGCGCACATCGAGGAGGCCATCGTGGCGCTGGCCTTCGAGCAGCCGGCGTACGGGCCGCTGCGCATCGTCAACGAGCTGGCGAAGCGGCAGATGGGCATCTCGGCCGCGGGGGTGCGTTCGGTGTGGCAGCGGCACGATCTCGAGACGCGCAAGAAGCGTCTGGCGGCGCTGGAGTCCAGGCGCCGGGAAGGATTGGCGCTGACCGACGCGCAGCTCGAGGCGCTCGAAGCGCAGTTCGCGACGCTGATCGAGCAGCGCGAGCCCGTCCCCCAGCGCTGAGCTCGCTCAGGCGCGCTTGGGAACGGTGACGACGACGACCGGCTCGGCCGGGTCGACGCCGGCGAGTTCGTCGTGCGCCAGCCCGGCGATCTGGGCCGCTTCGGCCAGCCCGGCGAACTCGCCGATGCGCGCCGCGCGCAGCACGAAGACGTCGGGCAGCGCGCGCCCGACGTCGCCGAAGGTGGTGTGCTCGTCGATCAGCCCGGGCAGCGCGGCGGCGACCTGGCCGGCCCGGACCGTCGTCGCCAGCGCTCCGGGCAGGACCAGCCGTACCACGCCGCGCTCGTCGACCACCGCGCTCTCCGCCGCGCTCGCGATCACCGCCAGCCCGGCGGTGCGGGCGACGACGCGCACCGCTTCGACCGCTACCCGCAGGTGCGCGGCCGCAGCGGCGATGCGGGCCGGCTCGCCGAGCGCCCCGGCGCTCCGCACGCCTTCGACGAGCGCGGTCGCGCCCGAGGCCGTCGCTCGCACCCGGTTGCGCGCGGTGTCGACCTCGACCACGACCTCGACTCGTTCGAGGTCGTGGCCACCGTGCCGCTGATCGTCCACG
>CAXTNU010000419.1:0-3367 GCA_964245595.1 uncultured bacterium
GCGCTTGCCGCTCGCGCTCGGCGGCCGGCGCGTGAACGTGCACTTCGCCCAGCGCGAGCGGCAAGCGCAGCCGCTCCGCCGCGGCGCGCAGCAGCGGCGCGACCCGCGGCGCGGGCTGGCCTTCGACGTACACCGCCGGGACGTCGCCGATCGTGCCGTCGGCCGCGGTGAACAGATAGCGCTCGCTGTGCGGGTAGTGGTTGAACGCGACCAGGTCCGGCACGATCGCGCGCGCGCGGATCTCGGCCAGCTCGCGCGGGTGGACGCCGCAGCGCTCGATCAGGAACGCCGCCAACGGGTGCGCGTCGTCGACCCGCCCGGCCAGCAGCTCGGCGGAGAGAAAACAGCGCTCGCGCAGGAACGCCACGTAGTCGCGCGCGTCCGCGTCGCCGGCGGCGAAGCGCTGCAAGTCCTCGGTCAGCACGAACTCCGCCGCCGGGTTGACGGCCCGGATGCGCGCGCTCGCCTCGAGGATCGCGAGCACCTGGTGGACCAGCGCGCGGCCGAAGGTATGGTCGTCGCGCGCGTTCGGGTACCACACCCCGTAGAGGGTGGCGAACCGCGCGGTCGTGAGCGGTTCGTTGATCGGCGTCCAGCGCCGCACCCAAGGGAACGCGCGCGCGACCGTCTCGGCGTAGTCGGCGAACAGGTCGGGAAAGGCCGGATCGAGCAGGTCGGTGTAGCGCGGCCCGCTGCCGTGGTGCAGCAGCGTCACGATCGGCTCGACGCCCGCCGCGCGCAGCAGCCCCAAGCGCCGCGCCGCCCAGCGCAGATCGACCTCGGTCGGGTCGTGCGGCGCGCAGCGCTCCCACAGCACCGGCGTGCGCGACGCCGTGACGCCCAGCGACGCCAGCAGCGCGACGTCGCCGTCGCGCGCGTCGTGGCCGGTCGCCGCGAGCTGGTCGCGCCAGGTCGACGCGCCGATGCGCGCGACCGTCGGCTCCGGCGACGCCCAGATCTCCAACGGGCGAGCGGGGTGGCGCGCGGGCAAAGCCTGTCCCATTGCGGGACAGGCTTCAGCTTCAGAGGGAGGTGACAACCGGGGAGGGCCGGGTGCCCAGCCAGGTCGCGATGTCGGTCTTGACGTCGACGTGGACGCCGTCGCGCAGCGCGCGCCGGAACTCGCCTATCAGCCCGAACGCCTCACAGAACGCGTCGTGCTTGTGGATCGACTCGTAGTTGACTTGGCTCGCGCCGATGTACGTCGTGTCGGGAAAGTCGGCGTACACGTCCAGCGCGCGGGCCAGGATGCCGCGCACGACGTCTTCGACGAACTTCGGGTTGTGGTGCGCCTTGTTGACCACGAAGAACTCGTCGGGCCGCTTGAGCAGGTCGTACGTCTCGCTCGACATCGAGGACTCGACGATCTCGACCAGGTCCTCGGCCCGGATGTCGTCGGCGAACTTGGTCTCCGCGCCGATGTACACGCCGCCGCGGCCGCGCTGGTTGTGGGTCGCGACGGGCAGCGCGTCGATCGCCCGGGTCGCGTCGGCCGCGGAGAAGCCGGCCTCCTGCAGCTCGCGGATCGAGTGCTCGCGCACCATGAGCTGCGCGCAGGGGCAGGCCGTCATGCCCTCGGCTTCCACCCCGACGATGCGGCGCGTGCCGTGCGCGTCGGCGTGCGCGATGCCGACCAGGGTGTACGTCTCCTCGGTGCGCTTGCCGCTGACCGGCGTCCAGCGCTCCAGGCCGAACTCCGCCCGCAGCCGCACGTCGGCGCGCAGCGCGCCCTGCGAGCCGACGATCTCGCGCGCGATCTGCTCGGTGAGGTCCTCGACCCGGGCCGGTTTGTCGTCCCGCGCGAGCACGTCGAGCGTGGCCGCTTCGAGCAGCTCGGAGAAGCGCGACATGTGCACGCCGGCCTTGTCGGGCGCGAGGTCGGCGACCATCGTGAACTCGCCGTGGAACAGCCGCTCCCGGCCGCCGACGTTCAGGCGGATGATGTGCTTGACCGACGAGACGCCGACCCGGTTGAGCGAGAGGCGCACGTCGGGCGCCTCCTCCTGGCGGTTGGCGGCGAAGTGGATCGCGCGCTGCTTGCGCGAGACGAACGAGGCGTCGACCTCGGCGGCGAGCGCGGCGATGGTTCGGCCGCTGCGCGGCTCGACCGCGTCGGGCGCGATCTCGGCCAGCGGAACCAGGTTGAACGCGCGCGCGGCCAGATACGGGTGCGGCACCTCGAAGCGGCCGAAGTCTTCCGCGAGGTCGGCGAAGAGCAGGATGTCGATGTCGATCGGGCGCGCGTCGAGCGGCCGGCGGGTGGTGCGGCCGACGGCCGTCTCGATCCCGCGCACGAAGGTCTCGAACGCGCGCGGCTCGAGCGCCGTGCTCAGCTTGGCGGCGACGTTGAGGAACGCCGGGCCGGCCACGCCGTTGGCCGGCGCGGTCTCGTAATACGACGAGACGGCCTCGACCCGCGCTTCCTTGCGCAGGCGCTGCAGCGCGGCGAGAATGGTGCTCTGCCGGTCTCCCAAGTTGGAGCCGACCCCGACGTAGACGGTGTGCATCGCCCCCGCTCAGACCGGCCGGGGCGGGCGCGAGTTGCCCGCCGGGAGAGGCGTGCCCGGCATCCGCTCCGCCAGCCCGATCGCGCGCCGCCGGCCAGGCTCGACCGCGGCCAGCATCTTCGCGAGCTGCACGGTCTCGGCCACATCGTGCACCCGCAGCAGGCGGGCTCCGGCGGCGATGCCGACGGCCGCGGTTGCAAGCGAGGGAACGAGCAGTTCCTTGGCCGGGCGGTCGAACACGCGCCCGATGAAGCTCTTGCGCGAGCTGGCGAACAGGATCGGGTAGCCCAGCGCCCGCAGCTCGGCGAAGCGGTCGAGGATCTCCAGATCGGTCTCGGGCTCCTTGCCGAACTCCAGCCCCGGGTCGATCGCGATCGCGTCGCGCGCGACGCCCGCGGCCAGCGCGCGCTCGGTCCGCTCGTAGAGCACGTCGACGATCTCGGCCAGCGCGTCGCGGTAGACGTACTGCGAGGCGTCGCGCACGTTGAGCTCGCCCTTGAGGTGCATCACCACCAAGCCGGCACCGTGCTTGGCGACGACCTCGGGCAGGGCCGGATCGGACAGGCAGGAGCAGTCGTTGATCAGGTGCGCGCCGGCGGCCAGCGCGGCGTCGGCCACCGCGGCCTTGAACGTGTCGACCGAGAGCGCGGCGTCGATGCCCGCCGCGGCGATCGCCTGCACCACCGGGACCACCCGCGCGCGCTCCTCGTCGGCCCCGATGCGCGGGTTCCAGTGCGCGTACGACTGGCCGCCGATGTCGACCAGCGCCGCGCCGTCGGCGGCCATCGCGCGGGCCTTGCCGACCGCCGCGCCGAGCCCGTCGACGCGCTCGTAGAACGAGTCCGGCGTGACGTTGAGGA
>CAXTNU010000420.1:0-3363 GCA_964245595.1 uncultured bacterium
TGGCTGGCCGAGCGCGCGCGCGTCGGCCAGCCAGTCGCGCTCGAGCGCGGGCCCGAACGCGCCCCCGATCGCGGCGCGCAGCACCGCCGCCGCGTCGCTCGAGCCGCCGCCCAATCCGGCCCCGACCGGCACCCGCTTGCGCAGCCGCACCGCGACCGGCGCGTCCGCCAGCCCGATGCGCGCGAAAGCCCGCGGCACCAGGTTGTCCGCGGTCAGCGCGGCGGGCTCGCACGTGAAGCCGAAGCGTGCGGCGGGCGCGAAGTCGAGCTCGTCGGCCAGCCCGATCGGCACCATCACGCTGCGCAGCGCGTGGTAGCCGTCCGCGCGCCGGTTGAGAACCTCCAGCGTCAGGTTGATCTTCGCCGAGGCCGAGACGGTCACGGTGCGCTCGCGGCCAGGGCGAGAGCGAGCGAGCGGGCAGTCACGCCGAGGGAGCTTCGCTGCGCGCGCTCGCTTCCCCGGAGCAGGCCCCGGGGCGGTGGGCGGGTACAGGAGGACGCCGTGGTACCCAGCTTCGACGCCCAGCGCAACGAGTTCAGCGCCTACGTCCTGCCCGAGGCCGAAACGCCGTTCGGCCTGACGCTGGCCAATTTCAAGACCTACGCGACGTCGACCGGCAAGGGCGGGATCCGCGGGCTGTGGGACGCCGACACCGACCAGATCATCTTCGGCGCGCACCAGATCGCCTACCGGCTGGGCGCGGAGCAGACCCGCTTCCCGCACCAGATCGAGCGCGAGTTCACCTTTCTGCCGTACGCCCAGATCGGCTCGTTCGCGCTCGCGCCCGAGGTGCGCGTGACCGAGGCGTTCTACGTCCCGCACGGCCCCGCGCACGACCGGGTCGTCTCGTTCGTCGTCGACGTCACGGTCCACAACGCCGGGACGAGCCCGCGCCGCGTGCGCGTCTTCCCCTGGGCGCTTCTGATCGGCCAGCGCTTCTACGGCGAGCCCGAGAAGCAGGTGCGGGCCAACGCCGGCGAGCGTTTCATCCGCTCCTACGGCGAGCAGTCGGGCTGGGTGCGCTGGTGGGGCGGCAGCCGCACGCCCGCCGCGGTGGCCGTCGCGCTGCGCGAGCAGACGCTGCTGCAGGGCATGGCCAACGGCACGCTCGGGGCGGGCGAGCACCTGGGCGAGATCACCCCGCACCTGGCCGAGTTCGCCTCCAGCCGCATCTTCGGCGCGTTCGAGTACGCGCTCGACGTCGCGCCCGGCGCGCGCGAGTCGCTGCGCATCGCGGTGGTGTTCCACAAGGACGGCGACGCCAAGTCCAAGCCCGTGCTCGAGCAGCTCTTGCAGGACGAAGACGCACTGCCCGCCACCGAGCGCTATTACGCCGCGCAGCTCGCCGACGCGCGCTTCCTCACCCCGTCGGGCCTGATCAACCGCGGCGTGGTGTGGGCCAAGACCAACATGCTGCGGGTCATCAAGGAGTACCCGCAGGGCTGGGGCTCGACCAACTCGCCGCCCTCGGACATCCTGGTCTCGCGCGACACCTCGTGGTTCGTGCACGGCTACGACTACTTCTTGCCCTGGTTCTCGCGCGACGCGATCGAGCTGTTCAACCGCTTTCTCGAGCCCAGCGGCCAGGTGGTCGAGTACGTGCGCGGCGTGAACGGCTTCAAGACCTCGTACGACCTCAACGTCAACGACGACACGCCGCTGCACATCATCGCGATCCTGCACCA
Source organism: uncultured bacterium (assembly GCA_964245595.1). GTDB lineage: Bacteria > Vulcanimicrobiota > Vulcanimicrobiia > Vulcanimicrobiales > Vulcanimicrobiaceae > Vulcanimicrobium. The sequence continues at coordinate 1,686 of CAXTNU010000420.1, forward strand.
CTACAACGCCACGCTGGACGACGAGTGGCTGCGCGAGGTGTACCCGCTGGTGGTGAAGATCGCCGACTACATGCTCTCGCAGCGCGACGCCAACGGGCTGCTGTTCTGCAAGGCCGGCGGGGTCGACATGTTCGGCATCACCTCGTGGCGCAACATCATCCCCTACTACACGCTCGACGGCGCGGTGACCGAGATCAACGCCGAGGCCTACTTCGCGCTCGAGGCGACCGCGCGGCTGGCGGCCATCGTCGACGACCGCGCGGCCTGGGAGAAGTTCTCGCGGCAAGCGACCGCGCTGCGCGAGGCGATGCTGAGCAAGCTGTTCAACGCCGACACCTCGGCCTTCGTGCTCAACTACGACAAGGACAACAACTACCAGGACAACTTCACCGCCGACGAGATCTTCCCGGTGCTGTTCGAGGTCGCCGAGCCGGCGGTGCGCCAGGCCATTCTCGCCCGCCTGCTCGAGCCGGACTTCACCACCCCCGTGGGCCTGCGCACGACCTCGACCGCCGACGCGTGGTACTTCCCCTCGCACGGCTTCGGGCTGCTGGGCGGGGTGTGGCCCGACCTCACGCTGTGGTTCGCGGTCGCGCTGGCGCGCAACGGCGCCCCGCACGAAGCGGTCCGCTGGCTGGAGTCGATCTACCGCACGATGGAGGCCGGCGCGGCGCGCAACACCGTGCCGGGCCAGTTCGGCGAATGGTTCGACGGCGGCTCGCTGACCAACCGCGGCATGTACCTCTCGCCCTGGACGGGCGCGAAGTACCTCTGGGCGGTGGCCGAGACGGTCTGCGGCATCGACGGCTACCGCACCAGCGGGCGGCTGCACATCGCGCCGCTGCTGCCCGAGGACTGGACCTGGACCGCCGCGGTGCGCGTCCACTGGGGCGGCAGGCGCCACAGCTACGTGATCGACGCCGAGCGCAAGCTGGTGATCGGCGACATGGACTTCGCCTCGGCCGACGAGCCCTACCGGGTGTTCTACGCCGGGCGCGACGTCTCGGACGAGGTCCGGACCTCGCCGGTCGAGGTCGGCGCGGTCGCCTTCGAGGACCCCGGCGGGGTGCGCATCTTCGTCTGCAACGACGCCGAGCGGGCGCGCGACGTGGCGCTGACCTTCCGCGGCCAGACCCTGCGCCGCCACGTCCATGCCGGGCGGATGGTCGAGATCGTGCTGGGCGAGCCGGCCCTGGCCGACGCCATGTCGATCCACGAGCCCGCCGCAGGCCCGGACGAGAGCACGGCCAAATTCCCGGCCCGTGCGTAACCGCCGTCCGCAGACGTCCGCGCTCCTGGTGGCGGGCGCCGTGGTGCTGCTCGTCTCGATCCTGATCGGCCAGAAGCTGGGCGACCGGGTCCTGCTGCAGACCGAGCGCCGCATCCCGATCGCCGGCGGCGCGATCACGCCCGTCCCGCAGACGCAGCCCAGCGACAACGGCAACCTGCGCAACTGGAAGCGGCTCCAAGTCGTCTCGGTCGCGACCGATCCGGCCTTCCCCGACCCGCGCGTGACCCGGCCGCCGACCCGCGTACCGTCGGGGAACGTCAGCGTCAGCTCCCCGGCGTCGGGTTCGTACACCGGCACGACGACCTGGAGGTTCCGTACGATCTTGCCGTTCACCATCCGGCCCCGGTCGTCGATCACATAGAACGCGCGGTTACCGCGGGCCCCGCT
>CAXTNU010000421.1:0-3361 GCA_964245595.1 uncultured bacterium
CGCCCGCGCCGGCCGCACCGGCGGCCCCGCCCTGCGCGGCTCCGACTGCACCGGTCGGATCGACCGGCACGGCCGAGGAGGCATTCACGCCGGCGAGGTTGCGGCCGGCCGCGAACTGGTCGACGGCGGGGTTGTGGACGGCCACGTTCTGGGCCACGCTGGCCGCCGCGCTCAAGGGCGTCGAGCCCAGGATCGTCAGCGTCTGGCCGGTCACGACCGTCAGCACCTGCGCGCCGGTCGTGACCGTGACGTCGCCCACCGAGCACTCGATGCAGACGAGCTGCGTGCCCTTGGGCCCGACCATCAGGAAGGCCTCGGTGCCGCGCACCGCGATCTGCGAGGTGCCGGTCTGGAAGGTGTAGTTCGAGCGCTGGCCTTGCGGGTGGCGGATCTTGAAGTGCAGCGCGCCGTGCTCGACCACCACCACGTTCTGGCGACCGCTGGCGGCCTCGTTGAAGGCGCCGACCTGGACGGTGGTGCGCTCGCCCAGCTCGACCTCGGAACTGTCGGCCAGCCGCAGCAGCGCGGCCGACTGCGTCTCGGTCACCGCCCAGGCGTCGTCGGCCAGATCCAGCTTGCCCAGCACCGGCTGGAACGGCGCGTCGGCCTGAGCGCGATAGCCCACCGTGCCCTTGATCCGGGCCAGTTCCTTGCTCGCGCTGGCGGCCGTCGCGCCGGTGGGCAGGAAGTTAGCGACGAACGCGCATCCAAGCGCGAGCGCACCGATCCGTCGGAGTCTCATCGCGGTCGTCTTACCCGCCCTAGTCCCAGGACAAAAGTCCCGAACCGTTCAGCTTTCGTCAGGCCGCCGCGTCGACGGGTTGGCGGCCCGCCGGGACCGGCCGTCGAACGCGACCGGCGGACATGATCGCCGAACGCACCTATGCCGAATTGGAAGCCGCTTGGCGGGCGCTGCGCGTCCGCGGCGCCCGCGTGCGCGAGGTGGCCTGCGTCGGAGCGCCGCGTACCATGCTCGCCGCCGATGTCGGCGACCCTAGCCTGCCGCTGGTCTCGATCACGGCCGGCGTTCACGGCGACGAGCCGGCCGCGCCCTGGGCCCTGCTCTCGATCGTGCGCGACGGCCTGCTCGACGCGCGCTTCGCCTACCGGATCTGGCCCTGTCTCAACCCGACCGGCTATGCCCGGGGCACGCGCGAGAATGCCGAGGGCGACGACGTCAACCGCAGCTTCTCGCGCGGCGGCACGACGCCCGAGGCGCGCACCGTCTTCACCGCCAACCGCGACCGGCGCTTCGTGCTGGCGCTCGACCTGCACGAAGACTTCGAGGCCGAGGGCAGCTACGTGTACGAGCCGCTGCGGGCCGGCTTCGCCCCGTTCTACGCCGACCAAGTGGTGCGCGCGCTCGACGACGCCGGGCTGCCGGTTCAGCAGCTGCGCCCGGGCTTCGACCTGGGCGCGCCGGGCGGCGACGGCACGGCGCAGATGTACCGCCTCGCGCGCGGAATGGCGCTGGTCGATTACGAGATCGAGCAGATGGCATTCGCGGGCCTGCCCAGCTCGCTGGCCCTGATGTACCGCGGCACGCCCGCCGCGCTGACCTTCGAGAGCCCCCGTCCGCGGCCGTGGGACGAGCGCATCACGGCGCATCGCGTCGCGGTCGCCACCGTGCTGGCGGTCACCCCGCCGGCGCCCGGCCGAGCACCCGGGGAGCGATTGCGCTAGGGCGCGAAGTCCAACGGGTCATGCCTGTGCGCGATTCCCTCGAAGTCGACGTCCTGTTCGTGGGGGCCGGCCCCGCTTCGCTCGCCGGTGCGATCCGGCTGCGCCGGCTCGCCGCGGCGGCCGGCGCGGAGATCGCCGTGATGGTGATCGAGAAGGGCGGCGAGATCGGCAACCACGGTTTCTCCGGCGCCGTGGTCGATCCCAAGGCGCTCCACGAGCTCTTTCCGGACGAGGACATCACGGGCGGGCTCGACACCCCGGTCGGCAGCGACGCGCTCTGGTTCCTCACCAACACGGGGAAGATCAAGGCGCCCTTCACCCCGCCGGTGATGAACAACCACGGCAAGTACGTGGCCTCGCTCTCGAACCTCACCAAGTGGCTCGCCGCCAAGGCTGAAGAAGCCGGGGTCGACGTGTTTCCCGCCTTCCCGGGCCAAGAGCTGCTCTGGGACGGCGACCGCGTGATCGGGGTGCGCGTGGGCGACAAGGGCGTCTCGCACACCGGCAAGCAGAAGTCGAACTACGAGCCGGGCCCCGACCTGATGGCCAAGGTCGTCGTGCTGGGCGAAGGCCCGCGCGGCACGCTCACCAAGACCGCCATCGGCCGCCTCGGCCTGGACGAGGGCCGCGACCCGATGGTGTACGCGGTCGGGATCAAGGAGCTGTGGAAGGTACCGGGCCGCTTGGCGGCCGGGAGCGTGATCCACACCCTGGGCGCGCCGCTCTGGAACACGTTCGGCGGCGGCTGGATCTACGCCATGTCGGACGACGTCATCGACATCGGCCTGGTCACCGGCCTCGACTACGCCGACCCGACGACCGACCCGCACGACAACTTCAACCGCTACAAGCTGCACCCGGCGGTGCGCCCGCTGCTCGAGGGCGGCGAGATGATCCGCTACGGCGCCAAGGCCATCCCCGAGGGCGGCCTGCACGCCATGCCGCGCTTCTACGCCGACGGCTTGTGCATCGTGGGCGACAGCGCGGGCTTCCTCAACGGCCTGCGGCTCAAGGGTATCCACCTGGCGATCAAGTCCGGCATGCTGGCGTCCGAGGCGATCTTCGCCGCGCTGCAAGCCGAGGACACCAGCGCGAACAAGCTCAAGGCGTACGAGGACGCGTTCCGCGACTCGTGGGCGTTCACCGAGCTGCACGCCGCGCGCAACTTCCACAACGGGTTCGGCGGCGGCATGTTCGGCGGCTTGATGAACGCGCAGCTCGGCCTGATGACGGGCGGCAAAGGCTTCGGGCTGCACGACAAGCTCTCGGGCCACTACGGCCACGAAAACCTCAAGAAGCTCAGCGAACTGACTCCGGTGCAGGTCACCAAGCGCGTCGTCCCCGACGGCAAGCTGACCTTCGACAAGCTGACCGACGTGTTCAAGTCGGGCTCGATCCACGACGAGGACCAGCTTCCGCACCTGCACGTCGCCGACACCAACATCTGCGCCGAGAAGTGCACGGTCGAGTACGGCAACCCGTGCCAGTACTTCTGCCCGGCCAAAGTCTACGAGCCGCAGTTCAGCAAACCCGACGGCGCGCCGGCCGAAGGCCGCCTGCAGATCAACTTCTCGAACTGCGTCCACTGCAAGACCTGCGACATCATGGACCCCTACCAGATCATCACCTGGGTCCCGCCCCAGGGCGGCGAGGGTCCCGTGTATACCGGCATGTGACG
>CAXTNU010000422.1:0-3355 GCA_964245595.1 uncultured bacterium
CGGCGGAGATGTCGAAGATGTGACGCGCAGGCTTGCTGCGCAGCGCCGCGGCGAACGACCCCGCCGCGCTGCCCTACGCGGGACCCGTCTTGCTGCTCCAGGGGTCGGCCGACCAAACCGTCGCTCCCGCCGCGACCGATCTGCTCGACCGCGAGCTGTGCGCCGCGCACGCGAACGTGACGTACCGCCCGGTCGCGGGCGCGAGCCACAACGGGTTGCTGCCCGCCTCGCCGGACACCGTGCGGCCGTGGATCGACGCGCGCTTCGCCGGCACGGCCGCGACGCCGAATTGCACGGAGGCGCTCAAAGCCGCGCCGTAAGCGGCGCGCAATCCCCCTTCTTGCGGGGACTGCCGGTGTTCGGCAGCGGGAATACCGAACGCACGATGGACAACCAAAGCACCACTTCCGGGAAACCCCTCGCCGTCGTCACCGGCGCGTCGAGCGGCATCGGCCTCGAGCTGGCCAAGCAGTTCGCCGAGAACGGCTTCGACCTGGTGATCGCCGCCGAGGATGCCGGCCTGGCGAGCGCCGCGCGCGCGCTCGAGGCCATGGGCGCCGCGGTCGAGGCGGTTCAGACCGATCTCGCCACGTACGAGGGCGTCGAGCAGTTGGCCGCTTCGCTCGCTTCGCGGCCGAACGGCATCGACGCGATCGCGATCAACGCGGGCGTCGGCGTCGGCGGCGCGTTCCGCGACACCGACCTGCAGGCCGAGCTGCGGCTGATCGATCTCAACGTCCGCTCCACGGTGCAGCTCGCCAAACACGTCGTGCGCGACATGAGCGCGCGCGGGCGCGGTCGCATCCTGTTCACCGCCTCGATCGCGGCGATGATGCCCGACCCGTTCGAAGCGATCTACGGCGCGTCCAAGGCGTTCGTCCACTCGTTCGCCGAGGCGCTGCGCAACGAGCTCGAGGACAGCGGCGTCACGGTCACCTCGCTCATGCCGGGCCCGACCGACACGAACTTCTTCCACCGCGCCGGCATGGACGACACGAAGGTCGGCAGCGCGAAGAAGGACGATCCGGCGCAGGTCGCGCGGCAGGGCTACGAGGCGCTGATGGCCGGCAAGGACCACGTCGTCGCCGGTTCGCTCAAGACGAAGGCCCAGGCCGCCGTCATCGGCGTCATGCCCGAAACCGTCAAGGGCGAGTTCCACCGCGGCATGGCCGAACCCGGCACCGCGAAGCACTGACCGCGACGGCATGGGACCGGACCGCTGGCGGCAAACGCCGCCAGCGGTATGATCCACGCCAACTACATCGGCGGCGCCTGGGACGACGGCGGCACCGTCTATCCGAACGTCAACCCGTCCAACACCCGGGAGATCGTGGGCGAGTACGCCTACGGCGACGCGGCCACGGCGCGCGCGGCGATCGCGGCGGCGCGCGCGGCGTTTCCGGCTTGGTCGCGCGGCGGCATCCAGCAGCGCTTCGACATCCTCGACCGGGCCGGCAGCGAGATCCTCGCCCGCAAGGACGAGCTGGGCCGCCTGCTCGCCTCCGAAGAGGGCAAGACGCTGCCCGAGGCGATCGGCGAGGCCGCGCGAGCGGGCCAGATCTTCAAGTTCTTCGCCGGCGAGACGGTGCGCCAGGGCGGCGAAGCGATCCCGTCGGTGCGGCCCGGGATCGAGGTCGAGATCACCCGCGAGCCGGTCGGCGTGATCGGGCTGATCACCCCCTGGAACTTTCCGATCGCGATCCCGGCCTGGAAGATCGCGCCGGCTTTGGCCTACGGCAACTGCGTCGTCTTCAAGCCGGCCGAGCTGGTGCCGGGCTGCGCCTGGGCGCTGGCCGACATCCTCGCCCGGGCCGGCGTTCCGCCCGGCGTCTTCAACCTGGTGATGGGCAGCGGGGCGACGGTCGGGGACGCGCTGGTGAACTCCGCCGACGTCGATGCGATCAGCTTCACCGGCTCGGTCGCGGTCGGGCGCGCGCTCGCGCGCCAAGCGGCGGCGCGCATGGCCAAGCTGCAGCTCGAGATGGGCGGCAAGAACCCGCTGGTGATCCTCGACGACGCCGAGCTCGAGGTGGCAGTGAACTGCGCGGTCCAAGGCGCGTACTATTCCACCGGCCAGCGCTGTACGGCCAGCAGCCGGCTGATCGTGACCGACGCCATCCACGACCGCTTCGTCGCCGCGCTGGTCGATCGGCTCGCCGTGACCCGCGTCGACGACGCGCTCGCCGACGGCACCCACATCGGCCCGGTCGTGGACGAGCGCCAGCTGGCCCAGGACCTGTCGTACCTCGATGTCGCCAAGCGCGAGGGCGCGAAGCTGGCGTTCGGCGGCGAACGGTTGCAGCGCGCGGCCGACGGCTTCTACCTCGCGCCGATCCTGTGGACGGAGACGACCAACGCGATGCGGATCAACCGCGAGGAAATCTTCGGGCCGGCGGCCTCGGTGGTGCGCGTCGCGGACGCCGACGAGGCGCTGGCCGTCGCCAACGATACGGCCTTCGGACTCGCCGCGGGCGTCTGCACCACCTCGCTGCGCGCGGCGGCGCGCTTCAAGCGCGAGCTGCAAGCCGGCATGGTGATGGTGAACCTGCCGACCGCGGGGGTCGACTACCACGTGCCGTTCGGCGGGCGCAAGGGTTCCAGCTACGGGCCGCGCGAGCAAGGCCGCTACGCGCGCGAGTTCTACACCATGGTCAAGACGGCGTACGTCGCGCCGTGACCGCACGCGGGGCCGTCCTCCACCACGCCGACGCCGCGGCACCCTACGCGACGAGCGAACCGCTCGCCGTCGAAGCGCTGGAACTGCTGCCGCCGCGGCGCGGCGAGGTGGTGGTGCGCATCGTCACCGCGGGCTTGTGCCACTCCGACCTCTCGCACATCGACGGCACGCTGCGCAAGCCGTTCCCGCTCGTGCTCGGCCACGAAGCGGCCGGGATCGTGGAAGAGACCGGAGCCGACGTGACGCAGGTGCGGACCGGCGACCGGGTCGTGTTCGCGTTCGTGCCGGCGTGCGGGCACTGCACGCCGTGCTTGACCGGCCACTCGTCGCGCTGCGCGCGCGGGATGGCGGCCAACGGCAAGGGCGAGCTGCTCGGCGGCGGGACGCGCTTTCGGCTCGGCGGCGAGCCGGCCTACCACCACCTCGGCGTGAGCGCGTTCTGCGAGCGCGTGGTGTGCGCGCAAGAGTCGCTGGTGCCGGTTCCCGCCGACACGCCGCTGGAGATCGCGTCGTTCTTCGGCTGCGCCGCGCTGACCGGACTGGGCGCGGTGTTCAACGTCGCGCGGGTGATGCCGGGCACGAGCGTGGCGGTGTTCGGCGCGGGCGGGGTCGGCATGATGGCGCTGCTGGGCGCGCTCGCCGCGGGCGCCACGCACGCGGTCGTGGTCGACCCGGTCG
>CAXTNU010000423.1:0-3344 GCA_964245595.1 uncultured bacterium
CATCATCCAACGCTTTGACCTGCGCCCGGAGCTTTCGCTGCCGCTGGCCGGCGGCGCCGCTCCGGACGGCATCGCGCCCACCGCGCCGGGCGGCATCGCGCCCGCCGAGCCGGTCGCCGCCGAGGACGAGGCGCCGGTGCCGCTGCGCAAGCTCTCGTTCAGCGCCTCGTCGCTCAACGTGTACGCCGAGTGCGCGCGCAAGTGGTACTTCCGCTACGCCTGCGCGGCGGTCGAGGACCGTGGCTCGTCGGCCTCGTTCTACGGCATCGCGTTCCACGCCGCGCTGGAGGAGTTCCACACCGCACACGCGCGCTTCGACGGCGAGACCGCCGCCGACGCCGCCGCGCTGGCGAGCGCGCTCGACTATGAGATCGTGGCCGCGTTCGACCGCTACCGCACCCGCTTCGACGCCCCGGTCGAGTTCGAGCTGCAGAAGCGCCGCGCGCGCCGCACCGCCAAGAAGTATCTCGGCTGGCTGCTGGAGCGCGCCCGCGGCGCGCCCTTCGAGGTGGTCGGCAACGAGACCGCGATCGATCTGGAGCTGGGCGGGCACCGTTTCGTCGGCTACATCGACCGGCTCGATCGCGACGCGCGCACCGGCACCGTCACCGTGGTCGACTACAAGACCGGCGCGATCGCGCTCAGCGCCGAAGACTACCTGGCCGAGGTGCGCGCCTTCCGCGAGTTCCAGCTCCCGTTCTACTACTGGGCCCGCACCCAGGCCGGCGACGTCGTCACGCGCCTGGCGCTGGTGCCGCTCAAGGACGCGCTGCTCGCGGTCGCCCCGGTCGAATTAGAAGTGGTGACGACGTCTCGCCCGCCGCGCTCGAAGGGCACGACGGGCGAGATCGCCGTCACGGAGCTGGAACGCGCGCGCGACCGGATGATCGCGCTCGCCTCGGAGCTGGCCGCCGGCACCCGGGCGCACTGGCCCGCCACCGACGACCCCGGCGCCTGCCGCTATTGCGCCTACGCCGAGGCCTGCCGCGAGCGTCCCTCCGGGCTCGAGGAGCGCTTCGGCCGCTGAGGCGGCGGTCGAGCAATCGCGCGAGCCAGGACGCGGGTCAGGCGGCGATCGCGGCCTGGAGCGCGGCTTGCGCGATCGGCGAGGACACGACGGTGCCGACGACGCTGGTCACGGTGTCGAACCAGCCCTTGTCGTCGACCAGGGACTGGGTCGGAACGAAGCCTTTCTGCGTCGCCGCGAGCGACTGCGCCACGACGGGCAGCGCGCTGCTCAGCACGCCGCTCAAGATGCTCGTGAAGCTCTTCGAGTCGATCGTGACGGAGTCGGGCCCTTCGTAGCCCTTGCTCAGCGAGCTCTGGAGGTGACTGATCGCGATCGGAGCGATGGCTCCCGCGAGCTGGGCGGCGAGATCGGCCCAGCCCTTCTGGGCCGCGGGAGAGGCGATGGAAGTCGAAGCCATGATGGTGGTATCCCTTTCGTTGTTTGGAGGAGTGAAGGCTTTAGAGGCAACCTGCGGACCAGCCGGCGCCGATTGCGGCCGCAGGAAGGGTCGTTGGTCGAGATCGGCCGGAGCCTTGAGCATCGGCGTCTGGGTGATCCCGAGATCGCGGAGCCGCTGTCCGGCAGCGTCGAGGAGTGCCGACGTCGATCCGGCGGCGAGGTTGGCGACCGCGATGCGGTCGAGGAAGCTGAACGTGAAGGCGGATTTTCCGGCGGTCTGCGACGTCGATGCGGCCGCCGTTTCGTCGCTCAGGCACGCCGACATCAGGAGGAAGCGGCGGTCGTCGCTGCTCGGAGCCGGCGCGACGATCGAGAACGCTTTATCGGACGGCTTTCCCGCCTGGAACTGCTGCACGGTGGCGGCTACCGTTTGGCTTGCGGTGTAACCGAACGGCCGGTAACGCAGCGGCTTTCCCATGGTGAGCTGGACGAACGCTTTTTGTGTGCCGGCCGGCTGATAGCGCTTGACGAGACCGCGCTCGACCATGCCGTTGGGCAGCAGAAACGCCTTCTCCATACCGCCGGAGAAACAGGCGTCGAGCACGACGGTCAGCGCCCCGGGCGGCACGGCGTTCGTCAGCCCCGCGAGCTGGTCGCTGTCGAAGAAGTTCGCGTCTTGAGGCACGAGCGCTTCGACGAGCGCACCGGCCTTCTCGAACGAGTACCCGTGTCCGGAGTAATAGAACACCAGTTCATCGCCGGCCGACGCGTCTTGCACCAGTCGTTGCAAGCCGGCCGCCATCGCCGCGTTGCTGGCTTGCCGGTCGCGCAGGTTCGCGATGTCGGTGAACCCGTAGCTCGTCTTGAGCAAGTCTTCGAATGCATCCGCGTCGGCGATGCAGCTCGGCAGGGCGTTGGGGGGATCGTATCCGTTGATCCCGACGATGAGTGCCTTTTTCGCCATGAGGTCCTTTCTGCGAGGTTTTGTTGACCGCTCGGCATGTCGGCGGTCAGTCACAGCCTAGGGCCGCGGAGCGGCTCGCACATGGGGGACCTCCCCCATCCTGGTACGGAGCCGTCGAAGCGAAATCACCGCTTCCACACCCCGTCCACAGATCGACGAGCTGGGCCGGCATCCGCCGGGTCACGCTCGCTCAGCGGCCGAACCTCACCCGCGTGTCCCCCGCTCCCGCGGCCCGCTTCGGCCGATGATCGCCAGCCTCGCGCTCGAACGGGCGCTCGAGCTGCCGGCCGCGCACGGCTTGGTCGCTTTCAGCGGCCCGCCGACCAGCGGCAAGACCGCCGCGCTGGTGCGCCGCTTCGCCGTGCTCGTCGCGGCCGAACCTGCGCTCGCCCAAGCGGCGATCGTGACCGCGGCGCGCCCAGAGGGTGCACGCGCGCTGGCCGAGCGCATTCGCGCCGCGACCGGCATCGCGGTGCGCGGCACGACGCTCGACACGCTGGCGCTCGACCTGTTGCGCGCGCACCCGCTCGAGACCGGCCTGGCACTGGACTTGGAGCTGATCGCCCCGCTCGACGCCCAGGAGATCTTCGAGCGCGCCGCCGCGCCGCTGTTCTCGGCCGAGTGGAGCGACTGGCTGGGCGCCGACGTCGACCCCGAGATCGCCGGCCTGCGCACGCCCGGCCGCTTCGCCGTCGCCGCGCTGCGGCTGATCCGCAAGCTGCGCGACGCCGGCATCGACGACGCCGCGTTCCTGCAAGCCGCGCAGCGCGGCGCGGCGGCGTTCTACGCCAGCCCGCCCAACCTGGCGTCGCCGGCGCTGATCGCGGCGACCAAGGACGAGCACCGCGGCGCGCTCGCCGCCGACCCCTCCGAGCTCGACCGCCAGCGCCGCCGTGAGCTCGACCTGGCCAAGATCCTGGCCCGCCTCCAGCGCGCCTACGGCGACGAGCTGGTGCGGCACGGCTGCCTCAC
>CAXTNU010000424.1:0-3323 GCA_964245595.1 uncultured bacterium
CCGTGGTGCTCGGTCATCTCGGACGTCGACCTGCCGCGGGAACTGCGCGCGGGCGAGCGGGCGGTCGTGCAGGCGACCGCGCGCAACACCGGCACGCTGGCCTGGTCGCCGACCTACGCGCAGTGGCCGGCGAACCAGTGGCCGCTGCTGCGGCTGAGCTATCACCTGTTCGCCGCCGACGGCACGTTGGTGGGCGAAGGTGACCGCACGCAGCTCCCGCGCTTCGTGCCCCCGGACGGAGAGGTCACCTTCATCACCGAGTTCCCCGCCCCGGCCGCGCCGGGCGAGTACGTGGTCCAGTGGGACATGATCAGCGAGAACAGCTGCTGGTTCGCCGCCTGCGGCAGCACCGTCTACCGCAGCCCCCTCCGCGTCCGCCCGTAGGGTCTCACCGAATTGCAGTATGGCGAAGCCGGTGCGGCGATGTCACGATGATCTCGCGCCGGCTGTGACCCGTAGGAGCCCCGGTCGGCGCCGCCAGATCGGCTTCCTTGCGAGCCACGCTCGCCTACACCCGGGGAAGCTCACAGGCTCCGTAGGTCCACGATGGCGCGCCGATGCCGCGCCGTGCACATGCCACGACGAGCTGGTGCTCGGAATGCGTTCCGAAAGCGCGGTGGAGCGCTTGGGTATGGGTCCGGACGGTATTGTACGAACGACGGGTCAGCGATGCGATCTCCGGCCCCGTGTGACCCTCGAGCAAGAAGCGCAGCACTTCGCGCTGAGCCGGCGTGAGGGACCTTCCGATCGGGTCGAAGCTCACCCGCACCCATGCTCCGAAACGCCGAACGAGGAACGAGCGCGGAAAATTCGTGCTCACGATCGCGAAGGCACGGTGGAGCGGTTCTTGCTCGTGGGTCGTCATACTGAGTTCGATCAGCGCATGCGCCTCACGCCAAAGGTACCCGCTTAGACGGAACACCCGAGCCGCTTCGATGAAATGGGTTGCCGCGATGTCGTGCCGGGCATTGGCGCGCCACACGAGACCTCGCACGAACGTGTCCCAGGCCCATAATCGCGATCGCTGTTCCGGTCGCGTAGGACCCGAGTCCGGTCCATCCGAGCCGTGACGGTATCGTACCATCAAAGCGCATCCGATGCGGTTTCCGGCGCGACGACGGCACGAACGGCGCGCGGGTCAGATGCTCGACGAGCTTCTCGAAGTCCTCGACGAACCTGTCAGCTTCGGCGGGGTGACGGGACTCGTACCAATCCGCAACCTCACCCAGGGACCGATTGCCGTTGGGTGAGATGCGGACTTCGTAGTCCGGGTTCAGGCGGGCGTCGCCGTGCGATTCCGCGCCCGCTTTTTCGCGTCGTCCGCGAGGGCGCGGAGCAGTTTGCGCGTGAGCGGCTGGGACTTGCCGGCGTCGAACTCGGCGCGGCTGGCCTCGAGCTCTGCCAGCAACGCGCGCTGCTTGACCGTCCGGACGCGCGGCAGCGAGAGCCCGGCGCGGACGACTTCACTATGGTTGCTGTACTCGCCGGCAGCAATCTCATCCGCGACGAACTGCATGAGGTCCGGCGTGAGGTCGACGGCATAGGCGCGATCCTACCCTAAATTGCCAACTGTTGGCAACGAGCTAGCTAGCTTTGCTCGTCGAGATTCTTCGCCAAACGCTCACCGCGTCCAAAATTCAGGGCTTTCAAACCGTCGCGGATCGTGCTGACCAACTTGGATTCATCCGCTGGTCCGCGGAACGACCTAGCGCGATACTTTGCTTGCGAAGCAAGGCAAGAAAGGCACCGCATAGGCTGACGCCGAATCAGCCAGACCCCTTGACGCCCGACATTCCGATGCGCCTGAAGCCCAGCCCGCTCGTGCCCGGCCTGTGGCAGACCGAGAGCTTCGAGCCGCGCTGCGCGGCGACGTACGCGTTCGTCGTCGGAGCGAGCCGGTACGTCAACTTCGAGCCGCCGTCGCCGGAGAGCTTCGGGATGGGATCGCTGGCGGTGTCGGCGCTGACCGCATACCGCTTCTTCCGCTGGCTGGGCACGCGGTACCGCACCAACGACGATCCGGCGCCCGCGGTGCAGTGCCGGCTCTTCCTGAGCCCGACCGAGGACGAGCAAGATTTGCTCGATCACGGCTCCGACAAGATCGCCGTCGGCGACGCTCCCGGCAGCACCGCGCGCGCTCCGACGCTGATCGCGCTGATGAGCGGCCTGCAAGCGTGGTTCAACGAGCTGACCGCGGTCAAGGACGAGCAGGCCGAGCGCAGCCGGATCGTGTTCTTCTACTCCGGCCACGGGCTGGAGATCGACCCCGGCCGCCAGCTGCTGCTGCCCTGCGACTACCGCTACACCGAAGCGGAACAGAACAACGCGATCTCGACCGAAAACATCCGCGACGCGATGCGCAAGCTCGACATCTGGAACCAGTTCTTCTTCGTGGACGCCTGCCGCAGCGACATCGCGAGCATGTACGAGCTCGCGAGCGCCTCCGGCATTCCGGTGCTGCCGGTGAGCCGCAAGCGCAACCAGCGCAACAGCGCGCCGGTGCTCTACGCCAGCGCCAGCGGCAACGAGACCTACCAGCCGCCGAGCGCGAAGGCGCTCGACGATCTGGACAGCGTCACGTTCTTCGGCAAGGCGATGCTGAGCGCGCTCGAGCTGAGCAGCGCGGTGAAGCCCGCGTTCGCGCCGGCGGTGAGCGGCCAGCCGCCGCTCGGCGCGATCACGTACCGGCCGCTTTCGGCCCACGTCAACGACGTGCTGACCGCCGAGCTGCTCACGTGGAAGATTCGGCTGCTGGGCGATCCGGTCGTCGTCGACGGCTTGCGCGGCGATCCGGCCTTCTGCGCCGTGGCCGTGCCCGACGCGGCGCCGAGCGTGCTGGCGAAGACCGACTCGGACGATACCGTGCGAACGACGCGAGGATGGAGCGAACGGGCGGCGTCCTATCTCGGCGAGAACGTCTTGCGGATCGCAAAGGACGCGTTGTTCGACCGCTTGCGCGTCACGAAAGAAGCAGCGTCGCCCGCGCGGCCCGAGCTGCGCTCGGCCGGGGCCATCGCGCCGGACGAACCGGCCGCCGCGGCCGCCGCGCGGCTGGGCCTGAACGAGTTCGGCTCGTTTTGGCTCGACGCGGCAGTGTTCGTCTGGTCCGACGGCTGGCAACTGGAACAAGCTGCCGGCGGCCGGCGCGCCTTCGAGGTGCTCGACGTCGAACTCGATCTCACGGCCGGCCGGCTGCGCACGCACCTCGGCGCCACCGAGGACGAGGGCTCGCTGCACTACCTGCGGCCCGAGACCGCGCAGGGCATCTTCGTCAATTTCCTCAACGTGATGACCGCGGCCCGGCGCAAGCCGCCCTTCGGCAT
>CAXTNU010000425.1:0-3299 GCA_964245595.1 uncultured bacterium
GCGTCGCGGCGGCGATGCACGGCCTGCCGGTGCCGACCGCGCGCACCGCGCGGTGGCGGCACGCCCTGCGCGCCGCCGCCGGCTGCTACGCCGGCGCCGCGAGCGACCTGGCGGTGCGGCAATTCGTCCACCTCACCAACAACCGGCTCGGGATCACGCTGATCGAGGAGTCGTATCTGGCCCAGTTGCTGCTGTCGGCCCAGGCGGTGGCACGATGAGCGCGACGGGCCTGACCGCGCGCTATCCGTTCATGCGGGCGGTTCAGCCGTTCACCGGCATCGTCACCGACGCGAAGCTGCAGATGCCGTCGGACCAGACCGCGGAGTTCTTCATCGGCGGCACCACGCTGGGCGATCTTTCGCAGGCCATGCCGGGGCTCGACCAGTTCGCGGCCGCGCTCGGGCGCGGCGAGCTGGGCGGCTCGGGCACCAGCCTGGACGAGGAGCACGCCAGCGTCGTCGCGGTCGCCGAGGCGCTCGAGCGCTACTGCACGGTGATGCTGGCCGAGCGCGACGTCGTGACCGCCAGCGCCGACGAGCTCGGTGCCGAGGCGACCGACTGGCGCGCCTTCCCGGCGCCCTCGCCGGCCGAGCTCGCCGATCCGCACTGCCCGCTGCGGCGCTTCGACCCGAGCGCGCCGATCCGCTGGGTGCGCGGCTGGTCGCTCACCCACGGCCGCCGGACCTACGTCCCGCTGGTGATGACGCACCTGTACCTGACCCTCGCGGCGGCCGAGCGCTTCTACCTGCCGATCTCGACCGGCGTCTCGGCCCACACCGACGTCCGGCGGGCCTGCGTCTCGGCGATCTGCGAGGTGATCGAGCGCGACGCGATCGCGCTGACCTGGCTCGCCCGGCTCCCGCTCGCGCGGCTGATCGTCGAGGGCGACGGGCCGGTGGAGGCGGCGGCGGAGCTCGCGGCCTCGCGCCGGCGCGCCGCGAGCTACGCCTTCTTCGACGCGACGACCGACCTGGGCATCCCGACCACGTTCTGCGTCCAGTCGCTCGCCGATCACCCGCTGCTGGGCCAGGTCGTCTCGTGCGCGACGAGCTTCTCGCCCGGCGTGGCGCTGGCCAAGACGATGCGCGAAGCGGCCTGCGTCAGCACGCTGTACGAGTCGCCCGACGCCGTTCCCGCCGACGTGGCCGACTTCACCCACCTCATGCACGGCAGCTCCTACATGGCCCGGGCCGAGCAGCGGCGGCACTTCGACTTTCTGCTCGACTCGCCGCGCTCCGCGCCGTTCGCGCGCTGCCAGCCCCACGATCTGCCGGCGGACCCGGGTCCACAGCTCGACCACCTGCGCGATCTCTTCCGGAGGAAGAACATGGACGTCGTTCTGGTCGACCTCACCGTCGACGAGGTCCGCCGCCACGGCCTGTCCGTCGTGCGCGCCGTCATCCCGGCGCTGATGCCGATGACGTTCATGCAGCGCGCGCGGTTCCTGGGCCACCCGCGGCTCTACGACTACGCCCGCTCGCTCGGGCGCGATCTCACGGAGCGGGGCGTGAACAGCGCGCCGATGCCGTTCGCATGACGCCGCTCGTCGTCTGCGAAGGCGCGTTCGGGCGCGCCGTCGCGCAGATGATCCGGCGCGAGGTCGACGACCTCGCCGCCGTCGACGCCGCCGCCCCGCTGGAGGACGCGATCGCGCGCGCCTCGTGCGTCGCGCTGGTCTCGTGGCGCTGGTCCGACGCGACCGCGCTGCGGCTGGCCGACGCCGCGCACGCGGCCGGCATCCCGTTCTACCCGGTGCAGCTCGACAGCCGCGTGCTGGTGCTCGGGCCGCGCTTCGGCGACGACGGACCGTGCTACCGCTGCTTCCGCGGCCGCTACCTGGCGCAAGCGGTGGGCGCCGAGCGCCAGCGGTCGTTCTGGAAACTGTACGCCGACGACGCGGACGCGGGCGTGCCCGGCTTCACCCCGCCGATGGTCCGGATCGCCGCGTCGGCCGTGCTCGGCGCGTTCGCCGCCGGCGGGCCCGATCCGACCGTTCGCTGGTTCGACGTGCTCAGCGGCGATCTGTCGGCCGGCGAGGTCGCCGCGATCCACGCCTGCCCCGGCCCCCACCGCACCGCCGCCGCGGGCGGCGAACGCTTCGTCACCGCGCTCGAGTCGCTGCTCAGCGAGGAAGTGCACCCATGATCGACGCCCGCTGGGTCGGCGAGCGCTTCGCGACCGACCCCGCCTTCCATCTCCCGCCGCGGCCGCGCTTTCCGCGCGAGCTGCTGCTGCTGCCCACCGCCGACGGCCTGTGCGTCGAAGGCGCGGCCGAACGGCAACTGCTGCGCGGCAAGGCCGCGACGGCGTTCCTGCCCGAGCTGATCGCACTGCTCGACGGCACCCGCTCGCTCGACGAGCTCGCCGCCGCGTTTCCCGGCCGCCCGGCCGAGCACGTCCGCAACGCCGTCACGCTGCTCTACAGCCGCGGCCTGCTCGAAGACGGTCCGCTCGGCCCGCGCGGCGGCGACGTCGCGGCGTTCCTGGGCCGGTTCGTCGACCACACCCGCCACCACCGCAACCGCGACGAGGCCGCGGCGCTGCTGGCGGCGGCGTCGGCGACGATCGCCGCGCCGGCCGAGATCGCGTCGATGCTGCGCGCCGACCTGCTCAGCGCCGGCGTCGGCACGGTGCGCCTGCACCTCGGCGACGACGCGCCCAGCGTGCCCAGCGACCTCACGATCGTGGTCGAGACCGCGGCGTTCTCCGCCGCGCAGACCGCGCGCGAGACGGCGCTGCGCGGCGGCTGGGTGCTCTACGCGACGGTCGGCCGCGACGGCGCGACGATCGGACCGCTCAGCGTGCCGGGCTACTCGCCCTGCTACGACTGCTATCGCGAGTACTACCGCACGTTCCACGGCGGTGCCGCGGATGCCGACGAGCGCTTCTGGACCGGCGTGATCGGCACCAACGCGTTCAACCTGCTCTCGCGCATCGCGTTCCCCCAGCTCTACAACCGCGTGCAGAGCATACGGCGCACCGGCGACGACTACCGCTCGGTGCGCGACATCGTGCCGCGCGTCCCGAGCTGCGGCGTGTGCGGCTGCGGGGCGGAGCTGGGCCCGAGCGATCCGGCCTTCTTCGCCTGGGCGCTGCACACCATGACGGCGATGCCGCCGCGCGGGCTGCTCAACCGGCGCACCTACCAGGACCACTTCAAGCCGAGCAACATCGAGCTGGCACAGAAGCTGCCGCTGGCCCGGCCCGGCGCCGCGGTCGTGCAACTGGCGCGAGCGGCGAGCGCCCCGGCGGCCGGCCTGCTGGGCGGCGAGCTCGCTCCCTTCCAATGGGCGGCGGTC
>CAXTNU010000426.1:0-365 GCA_964245595.1 uncultured bacterium
CCCATCTCGATCTGAACGAACGGCCGCAGGGTTGTCCCGCCGGCCGCGTCGATGGTGACCGTGAAGCGAGCCAGCAGCGCGGGGCCGATGATGCCGTCGACGTGGGCGCTCTCGGCCACGCCGAAGCTCTGCCCGATCGGCAGCGCGACGAAGCCTACCCGGTCGAGCCGCGCGCCGCCGAGCTCGATCCGCTCGATCGTCACCCGCCGGGCGGCCTCGCTGTGCCCGCCGACCCCGCTCAAGCTCACCCGCCGCCCCAGTCGCAAACCGAGCCGCTCCGCAACGGCCTGGTCGACGATCTCGCCCCCGCTGGTGTCGACCGCGAAGCGCAGCATCGCGTACGAGCCCGCGCGCCCGACCAGGTC
>CAXTNU010000426.1:375-3296 GCA_964245595.1 uncultured bacterium
AGCGCAGCGGCGCCGAGCCGTCGAGCCGGACCTGGGCGAACAGGTGCCCGCCCTCCGAGCTGACCGGAACCGTGACCCCACCGCTCGCCGGCGCGGCCGCCGGCGGAGCGGGCGCGGCCGAGGAAGCGGGCGCGGCGGCGCCGGTCAGGAGCATGGCCAGGGTGAGGGCGACGAGACGCACGGTGGAGAAGTTCGTCACGCTATGCCGTCAACCGTTGTCAATCCGGGTCTCGAAGGCGTCGTCGTCGGCGAAACCGTGCTCTCCAACGTCGAGGGGGAAGCCGGGCGGCTTACTTACCGCGGCTACGACATCCACGACCTGGCCGCGAACGCCTCGTACGAAGAGATCGTCCACCTGCTGCTCTACGGCCACCTGCCGACGCACCAGGAGCTGATCGACCTCAAGGCTCGGCTGGTGACGCGCCGCGCGCTGCCCAGCGGCCTGGTCGCGATGCTGCACGCGGTCCCGCGCGAAGCCTGGCCGATGGACGTGCTGCGCACCGGCGTCTCCGCGGTGCCGCACTTCATCCCGCACCGCCCCGACGGCTCGCACGAGACCAACGTCGACGCCGCGCTCGACCTGGTTGCGAAGCTCCCGACCCTGGTCGCGACCTGGGACCGCCTGCGCCGCGGCCTCGATCCGATCGCGCCCGATCCCAAGCTCGACCACGCCGCCAACTTCCTCTACATGCGCAGCGGCGAGCAGCCGATTCCCGAGGCGACCGCCGCGCTGGACACCTACTTCGTGCTGCTGGCGGACCACTCGTACAACGCCTCGACGTTCTCCGCGCGCGTGACGGCATCGACCGGCGAGGACATCTACGGCGCGATCGCCTCCGCCGTCGCGACGCTGGCGGGCGACCTGCACGGCGGCGCGCCGAGCAAGGTGATGACCATGCTCGAGGAGATCGGGCTGCCCGAGAAGGCCGAGCCGTACGTGCGCGAACTGCTCGGGCGGGGCGAGAAGATCATGGGCATGGGTCACCGCGAGTACAAGATCCGCGACCCGCGCGCGCAGCAGCTCGAGGAGATGGCCAAGAACCTGACCGAGAAGTCGCACACCAAGTGGTACCTGATCGCGCGCGCGCTCGAGAACGCGTCGGACAAGGTGCTGCAAGAGGTGAAGCCCGGCAAGCCCATCTATGCCAACGTCGAGTTCTACACCGCGCCGACGCTCTCGAGCCTGGGCATTCCGTCCGACGAGTTCACCTGCATGTTCGCCTGCGGCCGCATCGCGGGCTGGGCGGCGCACGTGCTCGAGCAGGTCGCGCACAACCGCCTGATCCGCCCCCAGGCGACCTACGTCGGCCCCGACGTGCACCCGTACGAGCCGATCGGCGAGCGCCGCGGGCAGAACGGCAAGTCGAACGGCAAGGCCGCAGGGAGCGCCGCGTCCTGAGCATGCCCGACGGGGAGCGCCGCGCGCAGGTCCGGCGCGAGACGCGCGAGACGCGGATCGATCTGCGCCTCGCGCTGGACGGCGGCCCGGTCGCGATCGCGACCGACGTCGACTTCCTCGACCACATGCTCAACGCGCTGGCGACCCACGCCGGGCTGGGCTTGGAGCTGAGCGCGCACGGCGACGGGATGGACCACCACCACCTGATCGAGGACGTCGGCATCGCGCTGGGGCGCGCGCTCGACGAGGCGCTGGGCGACAAGCGCGGGATCGCGCGCTTCGGCTCGATCGCGGTACCGCTCGACGACGCGCTGGTGCAGTGCGCGGTCGATCTGAGCGGCCGCTCCTGGCTCAACTTCGAGGTCCCGTTCACCGTGCCGGCGCTGGGCGCGCTGCCGACCGAGCTGATCGGCCACTTCTTCCGCAGCGTGGTCGACCACGGCAAGTTCAACCTGCACCTGATCCGCCTGTCCGGCACGAACAACCACCACCTGTGCGAAGCCTCGTTCAAAGCCTTCGCCCGCGCGTTCGCCCAGGCCAAGCTGATCAGCGCGAGCGACGCGATGCCCTCGACCAAAGGCTCGCTGAGCGAGCGCACCGCCTGACGACCCCGCGCGCCCGCCCGGCGCGCACGGTTCTCGTCAGCCCCCTTCAGGGGAGCGATTGCGTGGCGAACGACGTCGTCCACACGTAGTCCGACGGCAGCGGCTTGCAACTCGTCGAGGCGAGCGGAAGGGTCGCTCCACGCGCGGCCGTTAGCAGGGCGTCGTCGAACGCCCGCTGCCCGCTCGACCGAACGAGCGCCACGCTCGTCGCCGCACCGGCGGGATCGGCGTGGACCCGCGCCGAGGCGGTGTACGCCGCATCGACCGGCACGCCGCGCATCGCGGCGGGGAAGTCGGGCAGTACGTTCGTGTACGCCGTCGGCGGCACGAAGCCGGGACGAAAGCGCGCGTGCGAGATGGTCGGAACCTTGCACGCCGACGGGTGAGCCGCGCTCCAGCCGGCGGGATACACCGGCACGACGACGGAGGCCGTGTACCGTTCCGGATGGACCGGCACGCCCGTGCGAACCGTCGCCGCCACGGGGACGCAGTCGCGCAGCGCCGGTTCGTACGTGCTGGCCAGCAAGAGCCGGGTGACGTGCGCCGCCTCGCCGGGAAGATCGCCGGGCACGGCGACGACCGTGACGTGGCGCGGCTTTCCCGCCGCGTCGACCGTCAGGTCGACCACTGCGACGTGGGACGCGCCCGCGCGGGCGATCGCTGCGCGCGCGTTCGGCAGCTCCGCGTTCATGGGCCGCGCGCCGCGCACGTTGCGGCGCGGCCCCCAGAGGTACGCCAGGCGGACGCCGCGGTTCGGTACCGCGCACGTGCCCTGGGCGGCCGCGGCGAGCGAATCGCTCGCCCGCGCGGCGGGCTCGGCGGCGTATGCGAGGACCGGTGAGACGGCTCGCACCGCCAGCGCGACGGCCGCGAGCACGGCGAGCGCGGCGCCGAGCGCCGAAAGCGACGTTCGCAGC
>CAXTNU010000427.1:0-3291 GCA_964245595.1 uncultured bacterium
GCGCGGCGGCGAAGCCGTGCGGATCGCGCGCGAAGGCGGCGTTGCGGCGGTAGATCTCGCCCCGCTCCTCGCGCCCCGCGGCCGAGCCGACGAACACGCGCAGCCCGATCCGGTCGGTGATCTGGGGGCGCAGCTCGCCCTCCTCGGGGTTCATCGTGCCGACCAGCGTGAAGCGCGAGGGGTACTCGACGCTGTGCTGGCCGCGCTTGACCCGCACGATGCCCTGCGCCGCGGCGTCCAGCAGCACGTCGACCACCACGTCGCCCAGCAAGTTGATCTCGTCGACGTAGAGGATCGTGCGGTTCGCTTGCGCCAGCAGCCCGGGCCGAAAGGCGATCGCGCCGCGCTCCAGCGCCGCGCGCAGGTCGACCGTGCCGACCACGTCGTCGATCTGCGCGTTGGCCGGCAGCTCGACGATCTCGGCCCGCGTGCGGCGCGGCTTGGCGGCCGAGGCCCCGGCCGCGGCGCACTCGGCGCACAGCGCGGTTCCGTGCGGATCGCAGCCGTACGCGCAGCGCGCGCGCAGCAGCGCCGGCAACAGCTCGCCGGCGCCGCGCACGATCGACGTCTTGCCCACGCCCTTGGGGCCCGACAGCAGCACGCCCCCGATGCGCGGGTTGATCGCCGCCAGCACGAGCGCCAGCTTGGCCTCGTCCTGCCCGACGATCGCGACGAACGGAAAAGCGGCGTGCGCGGCGCGCGCGGCGGCGGCCGGCACGCTAGGCGGCACCGGCCGGGATGGGTTCGGGCCGTTTGACCAGCACGACCGGCTCGACGCCCGCCAGCGCGACCGAGGCCGGGCCGGGCATCGGGCAGGCCTGGGTCCACTCGCCGCGCGGCAGCGGGGCGACCGCATCGTGCGGCTGGGCCATCAGCTTGGCGTACTGCAGCGCGTTGCCGGCATAGCGCACGAAGCGCATCGCGGTCGCGCCGATGCGCGCCGCGCCGGTCGCCGCCCGGCCGCGCTTGTTGCGGCGGTTGTTCTCGGCCATCGTGCGCAGACAGCTCAGGAAGAACCGCGAGCTCGTGCGGATGCCCAGCCCCCAGACCTCGCGCGCGGCGGCCTCCGTCTCGTCGATCACCTTGCGGTCGAACAGCTCCCAGTCGATCCCCAGGCGCCGGTAGACGGTCGACTCGGCGTCGCGCAGGTACATCGTGATGTACACCGCGAGGGTGAAGAACTTGATCGCGAAACGGTTGCGCGGCCCGCGCAGGTAGTCCGGCTGGCTGCGCATCATCAGCGCCAGGAAGCGGCTGTGCCGGCGCTCGTCCTTGCACCACTCGTCGAAGTAGCGGAAGATCGGGTGGAACGCGTACTGCGGGTGGCGCTTGAGGTGGTCGGAGATGTTCTGGTAGCGGTAGAAGCCGACGATCTCGGACAGGTAGGTCGTGACGAAGATCCACTTGGGGTGCATGTACTGCATGCCCTGGACCTTGGGCAGGTTCGCCAGGTCGAAGCGCCGGCCCATGTTGCGCATGACGTAGTTGAGGAAGGACGAGTGCCGCCCTTCGTCGCGCGCCATGCACTTGTAGATCGCCGCCACGGTCGGGTCGGTCAGCTTGCGGTACACGTCGCTGTAGAGCAGGCAGCCCGAGAACTCGCCGATCGCCGAGCGGTTCAGGAACTCGTAGAACTCGCTCCAGAGCGGCTCGTAGTCCAGATCGAGCGCGTCGCTCTCCCAGCGGAAATGGGCCCGGTTCCAATCCGCCTCGAAATCCTTGCGCAAGTCTTCGAACTCCGGGCGCACCCAGTCGATCGAGAGGCTGTTGAGAATGTCGATGTCGGTCCGGTACAGGCGCGGCCGGAGGAGCTGCGGCGCTTCGCTCACGTGCGGCGCACCGCCTCGAAGACGAACGAGTCGTAGAAGAACTTCTTCACCCGGTAGGTGCGCGTCATCTTGAAGCCGGCCCGGTACAGGATGCGCTCGACCTGGTCGTAGGAGAACAGGTGCAGGCTCGTCATGCGGTTGCGGGTGTGGAAGAACTTCTTCCCGATCACCATCCAGAAGGCGTTGAGCGGCGTGCTGACCGCGAACGACCCGATCAGCTTGCGCGAGGAGAGCCCCGCGAGCTTGGTCAGCATCCGTTCCACCTCGTCGTACGGGTAGTGGAACAGCACGTCCAGGCAGCAGACCAGGTCGTAGGAGCGCGGCGGGGCCTCGAGCGCGGCGATGTCGCCCACCTGGAAGCTCGGCTGGACGCGTACCGCGCGCTCGCCGGTCATGTAGCGCGCGAACGAGACCATCGGCGCCGAGACGTCGAAGGCGTCGACCGCGTAGTCGCAGTCGGCCAGGCGAAAGGCCAGCGTGCCGGTGCCGCAGCCGGCGTCGAGCGCCGTGCCGGGGCGGTCGTCGGCCAGCCACTCGACTACTCGCTCCAGCGCCACCGCGTGCCCCTCGCGGATGCAGTTCCAGATGTGCGGCAGCGGCGCGTCGCCGTAGATCGCGCTCCAGCGCGAGAACCCGGACGTCTCGAAGTACTTCGTCACGCGCCGCCCGGTCTCCGACGGCGCCTCGTTGCCGAATAGCGAAGTACGGCCGGGGAGAGAAAGCTCCCGGACCAGATCGGTTTCATTGTGCATCTGCGCCGCCTAAAAACGCGGGTGAGCTGTGCTCAAGCGTACCTACGGCACGGCTCCCCGCTCGGTGACAGCGGTCACCGGCCGCCACGCGCTCAGGCGCCTACACTCCAACCAACAGCGCCCCGGAAAGCGGCACGCCTTTGGAGCACGGGCAGGACGACCTCTCCCACTCGCCCGCCTGGCAGCGCGCCGCCGTCGTGCTGACCGCGGCGGAGCGGGTCATCTTCACGCTCGCCGGAGCGCTCTTCTTCGTCGCCGCCTTCGGCCTGGCGCTGCGCGGCGCGAGCGAGGTGTGGGCGATCTTCACCGGCCCCCAGGGGCAGCTGATCGGGGCCGCCTCGGCGTTCCTCAACGTCATGCTGCTGGTCCTGATGATGGTCGAGCTGGCCTACACGGTGACGCTCTCGCTGCGCGGCGCCGTGCTGGTGGTCGAGCCGTTCCTGATCGTGGCCCTGATCGCGGTCGTGCGGCGCCTGCTGGTGATCACCGTCGGCGACGTCAACGCGGGCGCCGCGCCCTCGGTCGCGCAGCTGGCCGAACCGGTGCTGCTGACCGCGATCGTGTTCGTGCTGGTCGGCGCGCTGCTGCTCGTGCGCCGGCGCCCGCGCGGCCCGCTGGAGTAGGGTGCTGCGGCTTCCCTCCGGCGGCGCGCTGCACGTCGAAGGCCCGGCCGGCGCGGCCCCGGTGCTGTTCCTGCACGGGGTGGGCGG
>CAXTNU010000428.1:0-3286 GCA_964245595.1 uncultured bacterium
GGAGGCGGTGTGGGGCGGCCCGCAGGTCAGCAGCGGCCCGGGCGCGCGGGTCGGCGCCCGCAGCGTGCTGTACGCCGGCGTCACGATCGGGGCGGGGGCGACGGTCGGCACGGACGCCCTGTTCCACCCCCGCGCCTACGTCGCCGAGCACTGCGCGCTGGGCGACCGGGTCGTGCTGCAGGCCGGCGCGGTCATCGGCGGCGACGGCTTCGGCTGGGCCTTCCTGGACGGCAAGCTCAACAAGATCCCTCAGATCGGGACGGTCGAGCTGGGCGACGACGTGGAGGTCGGCGCCAACACCTGCATCGACCGGGCCCAGACCGGGGTGACCGCGGTCGGCGAGGGGACCAAGATCGACAACCTGGTTCAGATCGGGCACAACTGCCGGATCGGCAAGCACTGCGCGATCGCGGCCTTCGTCGGGATGGCGGGCACGACCATCATCGGCGACTACGTCCAAGTCGGCGGGCAGACCAGCTTCAAGGGCCACATCACGGTCGGCAGCCGTTCGGTCATCGCGGGCGGCTCGCACGTCTGGGGCGACGTCGCGGAGGGCTCGTTCTTCAGCGGGCGGCCGGCCCAGAACCACCGCGACGAGTTGCGCCTCCAGGCGTACATTCGGCGCCTGCCGAAATTGTACGCCAGGGTCGACGATCTCGAGAAGCGCTGAGGGCGAACCGGAAGCTTGCAGTACCAGACGACGTTGCGCGATGCGATCGCCTTCGAAGGCGCCGGTCTCCACACCGGCGCCTCGGCGCGTGTCCGCGTCCTGCCCGCCCCGGCCGGCCACGGGCTGCGCTTCCGCGTCGACGGCGCGGTCGAGTTCCCGGCCCGGGCCGACTACGTGGTCGACACCGCCCGCGCGACGGTGGTCGGGCTGGGCGAGCACCGCGTCTCGACCGTCGAGCACTTGCTCTCGGCCCTGCTCGGCTGCGGGGTCGACAACGCCCTGATCGACGTCGAGGGTGGCGAGATTCCGGTCGCGGACGGCAGCGCCAAGGTCTTCGCCGACGCGGTCCACAGCGTGGGCCTGGCGACCCTGCGCGAGGCGCGCATCCGCTGGATTCCGACCGAGCCGCGGGTCTTTCGCGACGGCGACAAGCTGCTGGTGGTCGTGCCGGCGCCGGCTTTCCGGGTCCGCATGACGGTCGACTACGCCCCTCCGATCGGCTCGCAGTACGTCGACGTCGAGATCGAGCCCGAGACCTACCGGCGCGAAATCGCGCCGAACCGGACCTTCGGCTACTACCACGAGGTCGAGAGCCTGCTCAAGCGCGGCTTGGCCCAGGGCGGCACGCTCGAGAACGCGGTCGTGTTCGACGGCGCCGGGCCGATGGGACCGCTCCGCACGGCGAACGAGCCCGTCCGCCACAAAGTCCTCGACCTGGTCGGCGACTTCGCGCTGCTGGGGGCGTACCCGCAGTGCGAGGTGATCGCCGTCAAGAGCGGGCACAAGCTGCACTGCACCGCGGTGCGCGAGCTGGTGGGTTCCGCGCAGCGCGCGGAACCCTTCGCGTTCGGCCTGCGGCCGAGCCGCCCCGCGGAGCAATAGGAAGCACAATCGACATGCCGATCCTCGACGTGCGCGAGATCATGAAGATCTTGCCGCACCGCTACCCGCTGCTGCTGATCGACCGCATCACCGAGTTCGAGCCGATGAAGCTGGCCCGCGGCTACAAGAACGTGACCGCCAACGAGCCGATGTTCATGGGCCACTTTCCGGGCAACCCGCTGCTGCCCGGCGTGTACATGATCGAGGCGCTGGCCCAGCTCGGCGGCGCGGCGATCATGCAGCCCGGCGACCTGGCCCGCAAGACGCCGTATCTGGCCGCGGTCGAGAAGGTGAAGTTCCGCCGCCCGGTCGTGCCGGGGGACCGGCTCGACATGGAGGCGCGCGTCACGCGCACCAAGCTCAACATCGGCTGGGTGAGCTGCGAGGGCAGCGTCGACGGCAAGGCCTGCGTCACCGGCGAGCTGATGTTCTCGATCTCGGCCGACCCCAGCGCGTTCGCCAACGACGCGACGGTGCTGCACCTGTGATCCATCCCAGCGCGATCGTGCACCCCGGCGCGAAGCTCGGCCGGGGCGTCGAGGTCGGGCCGTTCTGCGTCGTCGGCGAGAACGTCACGCTGGAGTCGCGCGCCAAGCTGCTGGCCCACGCCGTCGTCAACGGCCACACCACGGTCGGCGAGGACACCGTCGTCTACCCGTTCGCCTCGCTGGGCGCGCCCTCGCAGGACCGCAAGGCCCAGGAGGGCGAGCTGGCCTACACGACGATCGGCGCGCGCTGCGTGATCCGCGAGGGCGTGACGATCCACCGCGGCACCGCCGAGGCCGGCGGCCTCACCGCGGTCGGCGACGACTGCCTGCTGCTGGCCTACACCCACGTCGCGCACAACTGCCAGGTCGGCAACCACGTCACGATGTCCAACATGGCGCAGCTCGCCGGGCACGTCGTGGTCGAGGACCACGCGCTGGTCGGCGCGATGGCCGGCGTGCACCAGTTCGTGCGCATCGGGCGCTACGCGTTCGTGGGCGGCTACACCAAGCTCGTCAGCGACCTGCCGCCGTTTCTGCTGTGCGACGGGAACCCGGCCAAGGTGTACGGGCTCAACGCGGTCGGGCTGCGCCGGGCCGGCTTCACGCGCGAGGCGCTGGCCGAGCTCAAGGACGCGTACAAGACGCTCTACCGCTCCGAGCTCAACGTGTCGCAGGCGGTCGGCGTGCTGCGCGAGCGCGTGCAGAGCGAGGAAGGCCGCACGCTGCTCGCGTTCCTCGACGCGTCGTCCGAGCGCGGGATCCTCAAGTAGGCGCGCCGTGAACGCGCGCCGCTGCGCGGCATGACGGTCTTCTTCAGCACCGGCGAGGCCTCGGGCGAGCTGCTGGCGGCCGATCTGCTGGGCGCGCTGCGCGCGCGCACCGCGGTGCGGGCGGAAGCGATCGGCGACACGCGCCTGGAGAACGCCGGGGCGCGGATCGTGCAGCGCACGCGCGGCTGGGCGTCGCTGGGGCCGCTCGAAGCGGTGCGCAAGATCCCCGGTTTGTGGGCGGTGATGGCGCGCACCGCGCTGCGCCTGCGGCGCGACCCGCCCGACCTGGTCGTGCTGGTCGACTTCGGCGCGTTCAACCTGCGCCTGGCACGCAGCCTGCGGCTGCTCGGCTTCGGCCGGCCGATCGTGTACTACGCGCCGCCGGCGGCCTGGCTCGACAACCCGGCGCGCGCGCGCGCCGTCGCGGAGCTGTGCGACGGGCTGACGCTGTTCCACCACCAGGCCGAGTTCTACCG
>CAXTNU010000429.1:0-3285 GCA_964245595.1 uncultured bacterium
GCAGCGAGTTCATCGGATTCGAGAAGGGGTTCGCGTTGAAGAATGTCGAGGCTCCGGACGTCAGGAGGAGCGGTGAGGTCTCACCGACCATGCGGGCGATGCCGAGGATGAGTGCGGTGGCCAGGCCCGGGCGCGCGGTCCAGCGGTAGACGACGAGCCGGCGCCCGTCCGCGTCGCCGATCGCCGCGACGCGCTCGCCCAGCGCGCGCGGCAGCCCGTGCGCGAACCAGTCCCGCAGCGGCGGGTACTCGGCGGCGCGGCTGGAGTCGAAGACCACGTATGCCGGGTGCAGCCGCTCCAGATAGCGCGCCGCCGCCGGCGGGTCCGCGTACGGCAGCGGCGCCCAGGTGCCGCCCGCGTAGAAGGCCGTCATCGAGGAGACGTCGGCGATCAAAGGCGCGTTCGGTGCGCGGGCCGCCAGCCACGCTCCGGCCGTGCGGTAGAGCGGGGCGGGCACCGCGCGCGCGGCCGCGACGTCGAGGCCGACGAACCCGGCCAGAGCGAGGGCCAGCCCGGCGCCGAGCAGGTCGAGCTTTCCGAGCCGGATCTGCCGGTCGCGCGCGCGCGCGATGCCGTGACCCGCCCACACCACCGCGACGGGCACGAACAGCGCGCCGTAGCGGGCCCAGAAATGGTACACGCTGGCGAGCGCGACGTACCCGGCCAGCCCGAACGCGCCCAGCCCGAGCTCGTCGCGCCAGCGCCCGCGCGGCCAGGGCGTGAAGACCAGACCGATCAGCGCGAACAGGACCACCAGCCCGGCGCCGTAGTCGCGCGACTTGAACGTCACCGCCACGTCGCGCACGTGCTTGAGCTCGGCGCTCAGCGCCGAGCGGAGCGTGCTGGAGAACGAGGGGCGCGGGACCAGGCCCGGGGTGAGGTAGCGGGTGTCGATCTCGGGCCCGACCGGTCGCCCGGCGGCATCGGTCGCATCGGCCACGCTCAGGTAGGAAGCGCCGCGGCGCAGACCTTCGCTGAGCCGGAAGTTGATGGTGGACTTGCCCTCGAGCGACAGGTGGCCCGAGACGGCGTACGTCGTCGCGAGCGCCGGCACGGCGCACAGCGCCGCGACCGCGGCCAGCACCACGATGGGCAGGGCCCGGCGCTTCCGCGCGAACGCGGCCAGGGCCAGCGCGGCGAGCGCGAACAGCGCCGCTTCGGGGCGGATCAGGTAGGCCAGCCCGAACCCGCCGCCGCACAGGACGGCGTCGCGGACCGACCAGCCGCGCAGCAGCCGCACCTGGCCCAGCAGCCCGGCCGTCGCGGCGGCCGCGAACGGCGCCTCGGTGATCGCGGTCGTCGAGATCTGCACGCAGATCGGCAGCACCGCGGCGACGAGCGCGGCATAGAACCCGGCGCGGCGGTCGTACAGCGCCGCCGCCAGCGCGTAGACCAAGCCCACGAAGGCGGTTCCGCACGCGGTCGCGATCCACAGCGCGGCGGTCTCGCCGTCGGCCCCGAAGCGGACGAACAGCGCGATCGCCCACGGGTAGAGCGGCTGGTAGATCAGGATCGGCAAGCCGCGGATGCCCACCGGGCCGTGGCCGGCGGCGACGTTCTGCGCGATCCGCACGTACTCGGTGCCGTCCATGTCGATCGGCGCTTGGTGGGCCAGGATCAGGATGGTCGCGCGCACCGCCAGCGCCAAGGCCAAGGCGAGGACCAGCGGTGTCTCGACCGGCCACACCCGCGTGGCTGCCCGCACGGATCGCGGAACGGATGCGCTCACCCGAGCATCGTACGAAAGCGGACGCGCGCGCGCGCCGTTCGGGCGGACCGGCGGTGCGGGACCAACGGAGGCCGCGCGGGGCGGTTCGCACACGGCGTTCGGCCTAGGACGTTCCTCCCCGGGACGTTCGGAGCATCCGGAAGGTCGGCTGCCCCGTGGTACCTCACAGTGGCCGCCGGTACCATTCACCAATGCGTGTCCTCAAGGTTGCCGCGCTCCTGCTCGTGCTCGCCGTGCTCGCGGCGGGCACGTTCGTCTGGCGCTGGCACGCGCAGACCGATCGTCCCACGCTGGGCTCGCTGGTGAGCCGGGCGCGCATGCTGGCCGAAGCGCGCCTGCACGCCGCCGGCAGCGCCGAGCTGGTCGAGCTGGCGCGCCGGGCGGCGCCCGCCGACGACTGGACCACCTTCGCGCACGACGACCGCCGCTCGGGCTTCGAGCGCCAGCCGACCGGCATCACGCGCGACACCGTCGGGACGCTCCAGCGGCGCTGGATGCGCTCGCTGGGCGAACCGGTCCGGGCCAGCCCGCTGGTGGCGGGCGGGTCCGTCTTCGTCGCGACCGACGGCGGGAGCGTGTACGCGCTCGACGCCGCCAGCGGCGAGATCCGCTGGCAGCGCCGGATCGGCAACTCGGTGCGGATGACGCCCGCGCTGGTGCACGGTGCGCTGCTGGTCGGCGTGTACGGGACCTTCGGCGCGGCGAGCGCCAAGCCGCACGGCGCGGCGTTCTACTCCCTCGACGCGCGCACCGGCGCGGTGCGCTGGCGCACGCCGCTGCCGGGCCTGGTCCGCGGCGAGCCGGTCGTGCTCGGCGGCACGATCTACGAGGGTCTGGCCGGCGGCGACTCCTTCAGCGGCTGCTTCGGCGGCGGGCTGATCACGCTCGACGAGCGGACCGGCGCGCTGGGCAAGCTGGCCTGGCGCACCAGCGACCGCCCCGACGACGGCGGCGGGGTCTGGAACCCGC
Organism: uncultured bacterium; assembly: GCA_964245595.1. Taxonomy (GTDB): domain Bacteria; phylum Vulcanimicrobiota; class Vulcanimicrobiia; order Vulcanimicrobiales; family Vulcanimicrobiaceae; genus Vulcanimicrobium. The sequence continues at coordinate 2,699 of CAXTNU010000429.1, forward strand.
TCAGCACCGACGGCAAGACGATCTATCTGGGCACCGGCAACACGTGCCGCTCGCTGGGCGCGGCGGCCTACGGCGACTCGATCGTCGCGCTCACCCCGGCGCTGAAGATGGTCTGGCACGCTTCGGCCGCGGTGCCGGGCGTCGACGACAGCGACGTCGGCGGCGGCGTGATGCTGCTGGGCTCGCGCGGCTACGTGGCCGGCAAGAGCGGCTACCTCTACGAGTACGACCGCGCCGGCGGCCGGCTGCTCTCGCGCCGCGATCTGGCGCCGTTCGCCCGCAACGGCGGCAGCATCGCGACGCCGACCGGCGACGGCACGGTCATCGCGATCAGCGGCGGCCAGCAGAAGGACCCCGACCTCGTCGGCAGCACGGCGGGCTGCGTGGTCACCGGCTTCGACCTGCAGGGCCGCGCGCTGTACAAGCTGCACAGCACGTCGGTCGTGTTCGGCTACGCGGCGTTCGTCCCCGGGCTCGGCTTCCTGGTCCTCGACCGCCAGCTCGTCGCGTTCGACGCGCGGACCGGCGAACGCCGCTGGTCGGCCGACGTCGGTTCGTACGCCTACGCCTCGCCGGTCGTCGTGCCC
>CAXTNU010000430.1:0-3242 GCA_964245595.1 uncultured bacterium
CCGTGCTGCAGGAAGAGGCTGCGCAGAGCACCGACACGCCGGCGCCGCTGTTCGCCGACCCGCCCGCCGCGCAGTACGTCTTCAGCGGCTTGAACGCGCCCATGCACACCGAGCAAGACTTTCCGCAGTGCGCGGTGTGGACCGGGCCGGGGTACTCGTACGATCCCAACCAGCCGCCCTACAAACAGGCGGCGGACCCGGCCGAGGTCTGGTACGGCGCCGCGTTCGCGCCGGCCCGCGCGGGCGATCCGCACGCCAGCTACGGCGCGCAGCTTTGGTTACCCGACCCCCGCTCGTGAGCCGGACGAGCGGGTACGATGCCGCCATGAAGCAACAGGACGCAATCGCTCTGCTCAAAGCGGACCACAAAACCGTCAAAGCCCTGTTCAAGGAATCCGAAGAACTCTCCGACCGCGCCAAGGTGCAGCTGAAGCGGCTCGGCGACCAGATCTGCAAGGAGCTCACGGTCCACACCCAGATCGAGGAGCAGGTCCTCTACCCGCGCACCAAAGAGCGCGCCGGCAAGAAGAAAGACAAAGAAGAGTCCGACCTCGTGCTCGAGTCGTATGAGGAGCACAATCTCGCCAAGCACGTGATCGCCGACCTGCGCGCGATCGACGGCAGCGACGAGAGCTACAAGCCCAAGCTCAAAGTTCTCTCCGAGCTGATCGACTCGCACGTCAAGGAAGAAGAGAAAGACATGTTCCCCGGGCTGCGGGAACTGTTCGACCAGGAAGAGCTAGTACAGATGGGCCAGCAGATGCTCGAGCTCAAGACGCAGCTGCAGCAAACACCGCAAGGCCAGCCGGCGTAAGCGCTTACCTGCCCCTCAGGTAAGGGGGTTTCCCCTTTTGTGCCCTGGGGGTATCGGTTCTTGCGGATGCGAGTACTCGGTATCAATGCCGTGTTTCACGATCCGGCCGCGGCCTTGGTGGTCGACGGCCGGACCGTTGCCGCGGCTGAGGAAGAGCGGTTCACGCGGCGCAAGCACGGCAAGCCGTGCGTGCCGTTCTCCACCTGGGAATTGCCGGAGCAATCGGCGCGCTGGGCGCTGCGCTACGCCGGCGTGCGGCCCGACGAGCTGGACGCGATCGCGTACTCGTACGACCCCGAGCTGGCGCTGCCCGACGGCCCCGAACTGCACGACAACGAGTACGAAGCGCTGCGGACTTACTTCGTGCGCAAGGCGCCCGGTTTCATGGCGGCGCTGCTCCCGGGGCTGGACCGCGCGAAAGTCCGCTACGTCCCGCACCACGTCGCGCACGCCGCGTCGGCGTACCTGGCCGGCCCGTACCGCGACTGCGCGGTGATGGTGATGGACGGACGCGGCGAGCAGACCTCGTACCTCTGCGGCGTCGTGCGTAACGGCGAGCTCGAAGTGCTGCGCCGGGTCCCGATCCCGCACTCGCTGGGCCTGCGTTATGAAGAGCTGACCATGCACGTCGGCTTCCTGCGCAGTTCGGATGAGTACAAGGTGATGGCACTGGCGTCGTACGGCAAGCCGCGCTGGCTGGCCGAGCTGCGCGAGGCGATGCACCACGACGGCGCGGGCGGGTTCGTCGCGTTGCCGGTCGATTTCGGCCGCTTCGTGCCGGCCCGGGCGGAGGGCGAGCCGTTCGCCGACGGCCACGCCGACCTGGCCGCCAGCTTGCAAGCGGCGTTGCAGGAAACGATGCTGGAGTGCGCGCGCTGGCTGCACGCCCGGACCGGCATGAAGGCGCTGGTGATGGCGGGCGGCGTCGCGCTCAACGTGGTCGCCAACTCCTACCTGGCCGAGCGCGGCCCGTTCGAGCACGTCTGGGTGCAGCCCGCCGCGGGCGACGCCGGCACCGCGCTCGGCGCGGCGCTCTACGTCGCCAAGTCGCTGGGCGACGACGTGCGCCCGATGGGCAGCGCGGCCCTGGGGCGCGGCTGGAGCGACGCCGAGATCCAGCAGTTCCTGGACACCGCGAACGTCCGCTATACGCGCCCGCGCGACATCGCCGAGGCGGTGGCCGAGGTGATCGCGCGGGACGGCCTCGTGGCCTGGTTCCAAGGCCGCAGCGAGTACGGCCCGCGGGCGCTGGGCCACCGTTCGCTGCTGGCCAACCCGCGCCACGCCGAGACGCTGCGGCGGATCAACGACGTCAAGGGGCGCGAGCAGTTCCGGCCGGTCGCGCCGATGACCCTGCTCGAGCGCGCGCCCGAGATCTTCCGCGGTCCGTTCCCCTCGCCGTACATGCTGTTCGTGCACACCGTCGCGCCGGAGTACGCCGACCGGCTGGGGGCGGTGATCCACGTCGACGGCACGGCCCGCGTGCAGACCGTCGACCGCGCCGAGGAGCCGCTGGTCGCCGCCATGCTCGACGCGGTCGGGCGCCGCACCGGCCTGCCGGTGGTGGTCAACACCTCGCTCAACACCGCCGGCCGGCCGATGGTGGACGACCCGCGCGACGCGCTGGAGTGCTTCGGCTCGGCGCCCGTCGACGCGCTGGCGATCGGGCCGTTCCTGCTCGAGCGCGAGAACTACGCGCGCGGCGCCGCCGCCGTCTCCGCCGTGGCCTGACGACCGTGATCGAGCTCGTCGTTCCGACCATCGGTCGCCCCTCGCTGCGGGCACTGCTCGCTTCGCTCGCGCGCTGCTCCGGCCCGCGGCCGGCGCGCGTGATCCTGGTCGACGACCGGCGCGAGCGCGGCGCGCCGCTCGACCTGGCCGGACTCGATCCCGACCTCGCCGCGCGCATCACCGTGCTGGCCGGAAAATCGGCCGGCCCGGCGTCGGCGCGCAACATCGGCTGGCGCGCCGCGCGCGCGGACTGGATCGCGTTCGTCGACGACGACGTGCTGCTGAGCGAGACGTGGCTGGCCGACCTGGAGCGCGACTTGCGCGAGCTGCCGGCGGACGCCGCCGGCTCGCAAGCGCAGGTGCGCGTGCCGCTCCCGGCCGACCGCAAACCGACCGACTGGGAACGCAACGTCGCCGGCCTGGCGACCTCGCAGTGGATCACCGCCGACTGCGCGTACCGGCGGGCCGACCTGCTCGCCGTGGGCGGCTTCGACGAGCGCTTTCCGCGCGCGTACCGAGAAGACGCCGACCTGGCCTTGCGGATCGTCGCGCGCGGCCGGCGCATCGTGCGCGGCGCGCGCCGCATCGACCACCCGGTGCGCCCGGCGGACTGGGCGGTGTCGGGGCGCTTGCAGGCCGGCAACGCCGACGACGTGCTGATGGACGCGCTGCACGGGCCGGGCTGGCGCGCCCGCGC
>CAXTNU010000431.1:0-3241 GCA_964245595.1 uncultured bacterium
CGCGGGTGCCGTTCGACGCGCAGGCCGGCAGCTTCGCGGTCATCGACCGCACTCGCCTGAGCGATCAGGGCGTGCCGCAGATCGCGCGCCTGCTCGACCAGACGCCGGGCGTGATCTCCAACCACACCGCGTCGTCGAACCCGGCCTCGCCCGGCGTGCAGACCTCGCCCAATCTGCGCGGCTCGCTGGACTACGAGAAGACGACCCTGATCGACGGCCACCCGGTCGCGACCGGGCGCTTCGGCGACTACGTCACGACCTTTCTGAGCACGTACGTGCTGCAGGACGTCGAGATCGCCAAGGGCCCGGGCGCGTTCGCGCCGCTGGTGGTCAACGGCATCGGCGGGACGATCAACTTCCGCACGCCCGACCCGACCCGCCGCCCGACGACCGCGTTCGATCTCGTGTACGACTCGCAGGGCGGGGTGCTGACCCACGCGCTGGCTTCGGCGACGACGGGCAAGCTGGGCTTCGTCGTCGATGCGGTGAGCTACGGAACGCCGGGGCCGTTCCGCGACCTGCCGACCGCCGTCGCGCTGCCGGCCGGCAGCACGATCGCCGGCTTCGGCACGATCGGCGCGACGACCACCGCGACGCCGCCGGCCGGCACGCCGGCGGGCGCGTTTCCGGTGGCGGGCGCGCAGAACAACCCTTCCAACGCGTACGTCAGGCTGGCCGCCTGCTGCCAGCGGGTGGACTCGTCGTTCCTGGGCCGCGAGGAGCTGCTCAAGGCACGCTGGCGCTTCAGCGACGCGACCTCGTTCACCGCGGCGTACCTGGGCACGCAGTCGTCGTTCGACCTCGACGGCGCGCAGCTGCAGACGTTCGGCGCGACGTTCGCGCCCGACGGCACGCCGCTCGCGCTCAACCCCACCACGCACCTGCCCTCGAACGTGCGCCAGCTCGAGAACGAGCCGCTGCTCGAAGCCGAGCTGCGCACCACCTTGCGCGACGACACGCTGGTCGCGCGGGCGTACTCCGTCTCGCTGAACCGCTTCACCGGCAACGACGTCGCCTCGCCCGCCGCGCCGTACGCCGGCAGCCTGGCGCTGACCGGCAGCGCGCCGCTGGCCGCGGGCGGCACCACCCCAACCTTCACCGGCCAGACCGCGCTGGTCACGATCCCCAACGTCTACAGCCGCACCGTCGAAGAGGACCGCGTGCGGGGCGGCTCGTTCGCCTACCAGCACCCCGCCGGGCCCAACGACTACGAGCTGGCCGTCGACCGGATCGTCTCGCTCACCAACGCCTACTCGGTCGGCGCGGCGAACGGCGCGGCGGCCTTCAGCGCCTCGGTGCCGGCGGGCTCGGCGCAGACGATCACCTCGGTCCTGGGCCGCGCCACCCTGCGCCCCGGCGCGTTCGACGCGCTCACCGTGGCCGCGTACGCGACGAGCTACCGCAACCGCTTCAGCACCGGCCCCCTCGGCGACGGCTTCACCTTCGCCGAAGCGACGCACGCCGAGATCGACCCGCGTCTGGGCTACACGCACCGCTTTCGCAACACCGACGCGGTGCTGCGCTTCTCGGCCGGCAGCGCGCTCACGCCGCCCGCCTTCAACGTCCTGAGCGGGGTGAACCAGAGCGCGGCGGCGCTCTACCGGCCCGGCGCAACCGCGCTGACGGTGACCCGCAACGCGGGCGGCTCGCTGCGCCCCGAGACCTCGTTCGGCTACGACCTCGGCGGCGACGTGCGGCTCGCGCGCGACGCGGTCCTCTCCGTCGACGCCTACGAGACGACCGTGCGCGACCAGCTCGTCACGACCGTGACGCCGGCGGGCACCTTCACCCCGCCCGGCGCGGCGAGCGCGATCCCGGTCTATGCCAGCAGCGCCGCGAACGCCGGCAACGCGCGCTTCTGGGGCCTCGAAGCGGCGCTGCGCAGCGACCCGCGGGTCGGCTTCGGCTTCATCGCGCAGGGCGCGTTCACGCGCGCCTACGCCTACGCCGTCTCGCCCGCCCTGTACGCGACCGCGACCGGACCGCTGACCACGAACCTGGCCATCCTGCCGGGCGCGAACTACAGCTCGACCGGAACCGGCTTCAACGGCATCTCGAACAAGGGCATTCCGTACGCGCAAGGCTACGCCGAGGCGCACTACCGCACGCCCGCCGACGGTCTGCTGCTGTTCGGTCTGACCTATTATGGGAGCAACAACTCCTACGGGCTGCCGGCGTTCACCGTCGGCAACGCGTCGGTTCGCTTTCCGGTCCTCGCCCCGCGCGACCGCACTTCGCTCCAGATCTCGGTCGACAACCTGTTCGCCTCGAACCCCGGCCAGACGATCGCGACCGACGCCGGCATCCCGGTGCCGCTGGTCAACGGCCGGGTGGGCCTGGTGAACGCGCTGCCGATCGGGCCGCGGGTGGTGCGCTTCGAGCTGCACGTCGGCGGCGCACGCTGAGTGCTCGCGCTGGGCGCGCTGCTGACGGTGCTGGTCGTGCCCGACCCGGGCTCGTCGGCGGCCGATGCGGCGGTGCGGGCGGCGACGAATACGGCGGCGCGCACGGGAACGGCGGACGCTCGCACCGCGCGTGACGGGCGCGCGGCGCTCGACCTCGCGCCGGGCGCGTACGACGTCGTGGTCGACAAGCCGGGCTTCGTGCCGGCCCGCGCGCACGTCGTCGTGACGGCCGCGGGAACGACGCTGCGCGTCGCGCTGCACGCCGTGCCGAGCACCGCGCTGCGCACGATCGGCGCGGTCGCAGCGGCGCAGCGGGGCGCGTTCAACGACGCGCCCACGCCGCTGGCGGTGCTGCCGCGCGAAGGCTACCGCGACCAGGGCCAACTCAATACGACCACCGTGCTGGCGCAGACGCCGGGCGTGTTCGTCGACCGGGCCGCGCGCGGCCTGAACGGTGAGCTCGACGCGCCGCCGGTGGCGCTGGTCCGGGGCGGAACGCCGCTCGAGACGCAAGTGCTGATGGACGGGATCCCGCTGGCCTTCGCGACCACGCGCGCGTTCGCGCTCTCGTCCGTGCCGGCGTTCCTGACCCAGGAGATCGAGGTCACGCCGGGCAGCGCGGCACCGCTGCCGTTCATCGACGGGGGCGTGAACGGAACGCTCAACATTCGTTTGCCGGAGCCCGCGACGAGCGCGTTTCGGGCCCTGCCCGAGATCGGCGCGGACGGCAACGGCGGCAGCTTCGCCGACCTGCTCGCGACCGGCGCGAGCCCCGACCGAAAGGTCGCGGCCGTGCTGGCCGCGTCGGCGAGCGGGCAGCACGGCGAGCGGACCTA
>CAXTNU010000432.1:0-3233 GCA_964245595.1 uncultured bacterium
GATGTAGATCTCGTTCTAGCGCTATGCATCAAAAACGACGTCCTTGAGGATGTTGATCGTCTGCAGCGCCTCGCCGAAGGCTTCGCAGTCGGCTTCCAAGCGGGCGAACGTGCGCGGCCCGACGAGGCCCGAGTGCGCCTGCCACAGCTCGCTCAGGAGATGGCCGACGGTGCCCGCGACGTAGTAGCAGTACTCGTGGAACTCGGCCAGCGAGCCGATCCGGATCCCGCCCCGGTGGCGCAGCACGAAGCGGCGCATGCCGCCGATCATCTCGCGGATCCACGTTCGCAGAATCGCCCGCGAGCGCGCGTCGAGCAGGCGGTACATGGTGAAGACGCTCGCGCTGAGCGCGACCAGCTCGCGGTAGTCGTCGCTCGCGCTCAGTTCGGCGGCGCAAGCGCCGAAGGCGTCGCTCGCGCGCTCGTCGTCCAAACCGGCCAGAAAGGCGTCGAACAGCTCGGCTTTGCGCTCGGGCGAGAGCGCCAGATCGTCTTCGACCGTGTCGGCGATGCGGCACAGCAGGTAGCCCAGGCGAACCGGCGCTTCGAGCCGCGCGGGCAGCAGCTTGATGCCCAGCGCGAACGTGCGCGAGACGCGCGGAAGAATCAGTCGGGACGCACGGTCCGCGTCGTTCGTGCTGACGTCTCGATCGACCACCGCGAAGCACGTTCGAGCGCCCGCACCGTTGCCCTTGTCGCACCTCGGTGGAAGCAGGCTAGCGAGCCCGCGCGAACGCTGCGTAGCGGCCCAGCGCGCTGAGCGGAAAGTGCAGCCGGTATTGGTGGTAGTTCAAATAGAAGTGGCCCGGAAACCCGGTGCCGGTGAACTCCGGCTCGTCCCAGCTTCCGTCGGCGCGCTGCGTGCGCAGCAAGAACGCGACGCCGCGTTCGATGGCGGGCACGAACGCGGCGGCGACCGGCGGGAGGCGCTCCGCGCACGCGAGCAGCCCGATCAGCGCCCAGGCGGTCTGGCTGGCGGTGCTCGGGCCTTGCCCGCGCAGGGCGGGGTCGCGGTAGCTGGCGGTCGTCTCGCCCCAGCCGCCGTCGGCGTTCTGGGCGCTCCTCAGCCAGACGGCGCCGCGCACGACCGCTTCGTCGACCCGCCGCTCGCCGGGGCGCACGAGACCGAGCGCGGCCAGCGCGCCGCTCGTGCCGTAGACGTAGTTCACGCCCCAGCGGCCGAACCACGCGCCGTCGAGCTCTTGCTCGCGCAGCAAGAAAGCGAGCCCGCGCGAGCAGCGTTCTTCCGCGAAATCGTGCAGTCCGCAGCGAGCGGCCATCTCGAGCACGCGCGCGGTCACGTCGGCGGTGCCGGGATCGATCATCGCCTTCAGGTCGCCGTAGGGAATGCGGTTGAGCCACGCCTTGTCGTTGTCGACGTCGAAGGCCGCCCAGCCGCCGGTCTTGCACTGCATGCTCGCGACCCAGCCGGCGGCGCGGGCGAGCGCGGCGCGCACGCGGTCCGGCGCGGGGTGCTCGACCGCCGCCAGCGCCATCGCCACCACCGCGGTGTCGTCGACGTCGGGATACCAGGCGTTCTGGAACTCGAAGGCCCAGCCGCCCGGCGCGCCGGTGCGGTTCTTCACCGCCCAGTCGCCGTAGCGCGCGACGATCTGCTGGTCGAGCAGCCACGTCGCCGCGCGCACCAGGCGCGGGTCGTCGCGGCGCACGCCCGCGTCGGCCAGCGCGCGCACCGCTAGGCCCGTGTCCCAGACCGGCGAGATGCAGGGCTGCACGCGGTACGCGCCGCCGACGGTGATGGTGAAGCCGTCGATGGCCGCGAAGCCGCGCGCCACGACCGGGTCGTCGAGGTCGTAGCCGAGCGCGCGCAGGGCCAGCATGGCGTTGAGCATGGCCGGGATGATCCCGCCCCAGTCGCCGCTCGGCTCCTGGCGCTCGAGCGTCCAGCGCTCGGCGCGCCGCAGCCCGGCCGCGCGAAACGGGACCGTGCCGGCCCGCTCGCTCCACTTCAGCACCGCGTCGAGGCCGTTGAAGAAGCGCTCGATGGGGTCGCGTGCGGCCGGCAGCGCGAAGCGCGCGTCGGCGCGGCCTTCGGCGTACAGCTCGTCGAGCGGCAGCGGCGGCCCGTAGACCGGCTTGCGGTCGAAGAGCAGGATCAGCGGGACGGTGCTGCCGCGGGCCCAGCTCGACAGGTCGTAGATCGAGAACGGGCCGCGTTCCGGCAGCAGCATCAGCCACGGCGGGAGGGCGGGCAGACCGGCCCAGTCGTACGCTCCGACCAGCGCGAGGTGCAGCTTGGTGAAGATGCGCGTGCGGCTGATGCCGCCCCGGGCCAGCACGAACGCGCGCGCGCGCAGCAGGGCCGGGTCGTCGGCGGGGACGCCCAGCAGGCGCAGCGCCAGGTAGGCCTCGACGGTGACGCTCAGCTCGCCGCCGTCGCCGTAGGCCAGCTCCCAGCCGCCGTGCGCGCGCTGCTGCGCGCGGAAGTAGCGTTCCGCCGCGGCGCGCGGCACGCGCGCGAACGTGCCCCAGACGTGGTGCAGCAGCAGCACCTCGGCGGTGATCGTGACGTTCGACTCCAGCTCGGCCCACCAGTACCCGGCCGGCTGCTGGAGCCGGAACAGCGCCTCGGTCGCGCGCGCGATGCCGGCCGGCAGAAGAGGTGCCGGCGGCGGGGCGAGCGCACGGGAGTCGGGCTGTGTCGTCATTCGATACGAGGCGGGCTGGCGTGAAATGGGCGCGGTGAGCGTGCTGCGGGCTGCGGCGTGGCTGGGAGCGGCGGCGTGGCTCGGGCTCGTCGTCGCTCGCGGTCGGTTTTGGGACGCGAGCGCGGACGGCCTCCGTCAGCCCGGCGCGGAGGATGCGAGCGATACGGGCGAAGCGGACGGCGCGCTACCCGAGGTGCGGGCGGTGGTGCCGGCGCGCGACGAGGCCGACGTGATCGCGCGAACGCTGCGTGCCCTGCTCGCCCAGGACTACTCCGGGCGCTTCACCGTGACCGTCGTCGACGACGGCAGCGCCGACGGCACCGCCGTTGCGGCGCGCGCGGTCATCGCCGAGTTTGCCGGCGAGCGCGCGGCGGACGCGTCACGAGCGGCCGAGCGGGCCCGGGTCGTGGCGGCGCGGCCGCGGCCGGCGAGCTGGACCGGCAAGGTCTGGGCGCTCGCGGAGGGCGTCGCGGCGGGTACGGGCGGCGCGCGGCCGGCGTACTGGTGGTTCACGGACGCGGACGTGGAGCATGCGCCCGACACGCTCGCGCGGCTGGTCGCGACC
>CAXTNU010000433.1:0-3229 GCA_964245595.1 uncultured bacterium
GGGCGAGACCGAGACCGAGCCGCCGACCCTCTCGCCGCAGGAGCGCTCCAACGTCCCGCCGTCGGTGAGCGCGACCCCGCCACACTTCTGAGTTGTCGCTATTGTCCTGGTTGAACTGGCGCACTGAAGGCAGGACAATGGAGCGGATGAACGGACAGTCGCAGCACCAGACCGGGACCGAGACCGTCAAGCGCGGCCTCGCGCAGATGCTCAAGGGCGGCGTCATCATGGACGTGATGAACGTCGAGCAGGCCAAGGTCGCCGAGGAGGCGGGCGCGGTCGCCGTGATGGCGCTCGAGCGCATCCCCTCGCAGATCAGGGCCGAGGGCGGCGTCTCGCGCATGAGCCACCCCAAGATGATCGAGAACATCATGAAGGCCGTCACCATCCCGGTGATGGCCAAGGTGCGCATCGGCCACATCGGCGAGGCGCGCCAGCTCGAAGCGCTCGGGGTCGACTACATCGACGAGTCCGAGGTCCTCACCCCGGCCGACGACCTGTACCACCTCGCCAAGCACGGCTACAAGGTGCCGTTCGTCTGCGGCGCGCGCGACCTGGGCGAGGCCCTGCGCCGCATCGCCGAGGGCGCCGCGATGATTCGCAGCAAGGGCGAGGCCGGCTCGGGCAACATCGTCGAGGCCGTCCGCCACATGCGCACCATCCGCGACGAGATCGCCCGCCTGGCGGTGATGCCCAAGGAAGAGCTGGTCGCGCGGGCGCGCGATCTGGGCGCGCCGCTGGAGCTGGTCGCCGAGGTCGCGGAAGCCAAGAAGCTGCCGGTCGTGCTGTTCTGCGCCGGCGGCGTCTCGACGCCGGCCGACGCCGCGCTGATGATGGAGCTGGGCGCCGAAGGCATCTTCGTCGGCAGCGGCATCTTCGCGTCGACCGATCCCAAAGCGTTCGCCCGCGCGATCGTCGACGCCACGACCCACTGGCAGAACGCCGACGTGGTGCTCAAGGCGCACCAGTCGATCCCCGAGGCAGCCAAGGCGATGGACGGGCTGGACATCCGCACCCTCGCCCCGCACGAGCTTCTCTCCACCCGCGGCAATTAGCGTGGCGGCGCCCCAGGTCGGGGTGCTCGCGCTTCAAGGAGACGTCGTCGAGCACGTGCACGCGTTGGAGCGCGCAGGTGCTCGCGTCGTCGAGGTGCGGACGCCCGAGGATCTCGCCCAGGTCGAAGCGCTGGTCGTGCCCGGCGGCGAGTCGACGACGGTGATGAAGCTGCTCGACCGCTTCGGGCTGATCGGCCCGATCAAGCAGCGCGTCGCGGACGGCATGCCGTTCTGGGGCACCTGCATGGGCATGATCGTCGCCGCGCAGGACGTGGCCGACATCGAGCAGCCGTCGCTGGGCCTGCTCGACGTGACCGTCCGCCGCAACGCCTTCGGCCGCCAGGTCGATTCGGCCGAAGTACCGCTCGCAATCGACGCGCTGGGCGCGGAGCCGTTTCCGGCGATCTTCATCCGCGCGCCTTGGATCGAGCGCACCGGCCCGGGCGTGGAGACGCTTGCCGAACGCGACGGCCACGGCGTGATGGTGCGCGAGAAGAACGTGCTCGGCACGTCCTTCCACCCGGAGCTGACCGGGGACGATCGGGTGCACGGGTATTTCTTAGGGATGCTCGGCTCGGGACGCGAGCACGCCGAGCGCAGCCTTGTCACGTCGGACTAGCTGCAGGGACGAGAGATGATCGCAGACGTGTTCTGAGCCGGTCGTTGTGACGAGTGTCCACCGGCGGACATCTGCAATAAATACACGCGCAATCGCCGCTTAGAACGGGTGTATCGTATGACGCGGGGCTCGTAATAGCGGGCTAAAGATCCGGACGTTGAAGGCAACCGCAGCGGCGTCGGTCGCCCTGCGGAACTCGGCTAAGACAGCAACTTATAATCGCGAGCGTAGTCCCTGATTTTCGATAAAACGTAAGATGAGATAGTGGCAGAGCTAATTTCACTATCTTTTCTATGCGTGAACTCGATCGTTTCAGGTCGGTCACCGCGTTCAAACCAGCAATCGACTCGAAGTTCATCATCTGGCCGGGGGAGGTATTCAAACTGAAGGTTTGGTAAGGATATGCTCAGCGGAGGATCTGTGACGACGCGCATGATTGATTCATTGATCTCGCGATGGTGATCGGCTGACATTTCTTGTATCGCAAGAAATGCGTCCGTGACCTCCTGTGAAATCGCGACCCCACCGGTGGCGCCTACGTCCTCAGTGCCATTCAAAGCACGAACCAGAGAACTGTTTCGCAACGCGTTTGCTGAATTTGCTTTAACGGGGCTCTTATAATGTTTGCGTACCGCAAGGCGTAAGGGCTCGCTGCTTGAAAAAGCGCATGCATTGACAACCATGCTGCTCGTAAGATGCAAAAGGCGAAGTTCAAAAAGGCTTGCAATGAAGGGGAGGCTGTGTCTCGGCTCTCGTTTCGCCATATTTCGCCAGTCGTCCGCGACGTTAGAGCGACTAAGTTGAAGCAGGCGCTCAGGATCTGCCAGATATTTGTTGCCGCGTCGTAGCATGCGACACGAGACAGCGGAGTCCCCGTTTGAACTTACTGCTATGCTAAGCCGAGGAAGACGCACTATCTGTGATCCTACGGCGTATCGACTGACGACCAGCTCGCGGACCGAAGTCAAGTACATTCCAAGGGACTCTGATTCATTGACGAGAGCTTCCGCTTCATCGCGTGAAATTGCGGCGTCTTCAAGTCGCGTGCCGGTGGCTGTCAGAATTAGTTGTAAAACATCGTAAAATCTGTCTTTCTCGATTCCTTCAACTTCGTAAATTCCGCGCTTGGATACAGCGCTGCTTCCTCCAACTTTTGTAAGCAACTTAATCATGCTCTCGGCAAATGGCCGTTCAATGACAGGCCAGACCGCTAACAGGTTCGGGCTCCGGCGTAGATATGCATTTAGATTGACCACCGCAGCTCGTTGGGCCGCTTCGCTTTCTGCAGGAAGCTCACGGCCATCAAGATTTACAAGCGTGACTTGCTTGGCGCCAGCATTCATCGTTGTGATGTTCGTGCTAAGCCATGCAGGAAGGTCTTTGAGTGACACGTCGTAGTCGGGTGGAGGCGTTACTACATCGCGAACGAGCATGGGAAGGTATATTCGCGTTGACGCCGCTAACGTCGTCTTTCCAATTCCCGGAATTCCTAAAAGAAATAGTGGCAGGTTCAGCCGATCAACGCAACATAGGTACATGTTGACGTAGCGGAGGT